>NZ_JBEGCJ010000004.1:0-458136 GCF_040196335.1 Halomonas aquatica | reverse complement strand
TCTACCACCATCCACCGCCCGCAACGTGTGCCCGTCGCCGGCAGCGGATGCGTACTCTACGGATTTCACCGAAACGCTGCAAGGGCTCAAGGAGGAAAAACTTCACGACGACCGACTGGCCCGCCTCAACCGACGGTCACCCGGGCATAGCGCTTCTTGCCTGCCTGAATGACATAGCTCCTGCCGGTATCGAGCATATGGTCACGCTCGACCACTTCGCCATCCACCTTGACCCGGCCATTGCCCAGCATGTCCTTGGCCTGGGCGCTGTTGTTGGTCAGCCCCGAACGGTTGAGCACTGCGGCGATAGGCGCCTGGGCGCTGCCCTCGAAGTCGACCTCGACCTCGGGCAGATCCTCCGGAAGTTCTCCCTCGGCCAGCTGGTTGCCGGCGCTGCGGTGAGCGTTGGCGGCCGCCTCCTCGCCGTGGTAACGACCGATCAGCTCTCGAGCGAGGATCATCTTGATATCACGAGGGTTGGCACCGCCCTCGGCATCACGTCTGAGCGCCTCGATTTCCTCGTTGGGCTTGAGTGAGAGCAGCTCGAAGTAGCGCCACATCAAGCTGTCGGGCATGGAGACCAGCTTGTTGAACATCGCCCCCGGGGACTCATCGACCCCGACATAGTTACCCAGCGACTTGGACATCTTCTGCACCCCATCAAGCCCCTCGAGCAGCGGCATGGTGATCACCACCTGGGGCGACTGGCCGAAATGCTTCTGGACCTCGCGCCCCATCAGCAGGTTGAACTTCTGGTCGGTGCCGCCGAGTTCCACGTCGGCCTCCAGAGCCACGGAGTCGTAACCCTGCACCAGGGGATAGAGGAACTCGTGAATGGAGATCGGCTGGCCCGCGCCGTAGCGCTTGTCGAAGTCGTCCCGCTCGAGCATGCGCGCCACCGTGCTCTGGCCGGCGAGCTCGATCATGTCGGCCGCACTCATGGCCGAGAACCATTCGGCATTGAAGCGCACCTCGGTCTTCTCGGGGTCGAGGATCTTGAACACCTGCTCCTTGTAGGTCTGGGCATTAGCCTTGACCTCCGCTTCGGTAAGCGGCTTGCGCGTCACGTTCTTGCCGGTGGGGTCCCCGATGCGCCCGGTAAAATCGCCGATCAGGAAGATGACCTCATGACCCAGGTCCTGGAACTGGCGCATCTTGGTCAACAGGACGCTGTGGCCAAGATGCAGGTCCGGCGCCGTGGGATCGAAACCCGCCTTGATGCGCAACTTGCGCCCGGAGGCCAGTTTCTTTTCCAGCTCATTCTCGAGCAGGATCTCATGGGTCCCGCGCTTGAGCAGCGCCAGGGCGCCAGCTACATCGGTCATTGTCTCCTCTCCACTCAGCAGGCGGCCCGCTCCCGGCGGGCGCTGGATGTTCGAACGGTCGAGGATGTTACCATGTCCGACCATCCACGGTTGAGTCCGTCCGGGAGTCCCCATGAGCCTCTTCATCGGCCTGATGTCAGGCACCAGCCTCGACGGTATCGATGCCGCCCTCGTCGATATCAGCGCTGACGGCGTACCGAGCCTGGTCGCCACCCATGCCGAGCCGATGCCCGACCCCCTGCGCGACCTGCTGTGGCGACTCTGCCATGCCGATCGGGTGGCCTTTTCCGAGCTGGCGGCCGCCGAGGACGCCTTCTGCCGCCTGCAGGCCACCGCCGCCGAGGCGCTGATCGCCTCGAGCGGGGTGGTGCGAGGGGCCATCGCCGCCATCGGCAGCCATGGCCAGACCATCGAGCACGCTCCCTGGGGCCATGATGGCGGTCCGGCCTATACGCTGCAGCTCGACGACCCCAGCCTGCTCGCCGAGCTCACCGGCTGTGCGGTGGTGGCAGACTTCCGCCGCCGCGACCTGGCCGCCGGCGGCCAGGCCGCACCGCTGGCGCCGGCCTTCCATGAGGCGCTGTTCAGGGCGCGCGACGAATGGCGACTGGTACTCAACCTGGGGGGCTTCGCCAACCTCACGCTGCTGCCGCCTGCCGAGGATGCGCGCCCACCTCTGGGCTTCGACACCGGCCCGGCCAATGCCCTGATGGATGCCTGGCATGCCCGCCATCGCGGCGGCCGTTTCGATGCCTGCGGCGCCTGGGCGGCCTCGGGGCGGGTCGACGAGGCCCTGCTGGAACGCCTGCTGGACGAGCCCTTCTTTCACCGCCCACCGCCCCGCAGCACCGGCCGCGAGGTGTTCCATCTTGACTGGCTGGAAGGGCATCTGCAGGGAGGAGAGTCACCGGAGGATGTGCAGGCCACCCTGGCCGAACTGACCGCCGCCAGCGTGGCGCTGGGCGTCGAGATGGCCCGGGAACGGTTCGCTGCCCCGCCGGCCGCGCTGCTGATTCCCTGTGGCGGTGGCGCCCACAACCCGGACCTGCTGGCTCGCCTGGCCCGCCGGTTGCCAGAGACCCCGCTGGTGGCCGGAGACGACTGGGGCTGGCCCGCCGACTGGCTGGAGGCCGGGGCCTTCGCCTGGCTGGCCGAACGACGCCTGGCTGGCCAGCCGGGCAACCTGCCCTCGGCAACCGGCGCCGCCGGCCCTAGAGTGCTGGGCGGGCTCTACGCCCCCTGAGCGCGAGCAGATGCGTCAGAAGTCATCTTGACCGCGCAGGGAGAGGTGGCTGGCCGCCTCCTGGGCCCCGGACACCCCCTCTCCGCTCTCATCTCCGTACTTGATCATCATGCGCAGATCGTTGGCCGAGTCGGCGTGCACCAGCGCCACCTCCTCGGTGATCTTTCCTGCCTTGAAGAGATCGTAGAGCGCCTGATCGAAGGTCTGCATGCCGAGATCCCGCGAGCGCGTCATGACGTTCTTGATCTCGCTGACCTCGCCCTTGCGCACCAGGTCACCGATCAGCGGGGACTTGAGCATGATCTCGATCGCCGGGCAGCGCCCGCCATCCACCGTGGGCAACAGCTGTTGGGCGACGACGGCCCGCAGATTGAGCGAGAGATCGAGCCATACCTGGGAGTGACGCTCGATGGGGAAGAAGTTGATGATGCGGTCCAGCGCCTGGTTGGCGTTGTTCGCGTGCAGGGTGGCCAGGCAGAGATGGCCGGTCTCGGCGAAGGTCAGCGCATGCTCCATGGTCTCCCGGGTCCGCACCTCACCAATCAGGATCACGTCCGGCGCCTGGCGAAGAGTGTTCTTCAGGGCCACCTCGAAGGACTCGGTGTCGATGCCCACCTCGCGCTGGTTGATGATCGCCTTGCGGTGCGGGTGCACGTACTCGATGGGATCCTCGACGCTGATGATGTGGCCACCCAGGGTCTCGTTGCGCTGCTGAATCATCGACGCCAAAGTGGTCGACTTGCCGGTGCCGGTCCCCCCGACCACGAATACCAGGCCGCGCTTGTTGTTGGCCAGCTCACCGAGCGTAGGGGGCAGCGAAAGCTCCTCAAGGTGAGGGATATCAAAACCGATACGCCGAATGACCATGGCCATCTGGTTGCGCTGCTGGAAGGCGCTGACACGAAAGCGCCCCTTGTCCTTGAGGCTCAATGCGAAGTTGGCCTCATGCTCTGTCTTGAAACGCTCCATCAGCAACTCGGGAATCGAGACCCCGACCAGTTCGGTGACCTGCGCCGCGCTGAGCCCCTGATCGCCCAGCGGAGTAAGCTGACCGGCCATCTTCAGGGTGGGCGGCGCGTTCACCGAGATCAGCAGATCCGACGCCTCCTTCTGCACCATGATGTCCAGCAACTGGTAGAGCCAGTCTTTCGCCGTCATGTCCCTGCCCTCCTTGTAGTTGACCGTACTCAGCCCAGCACGCCCTTGGCCTTCGCCTGGGCTTCGTCGCGCGCCACCGTGTTGTCGGTGACCAGACGCGACAATGCGGAATCCATGGTCTGCATGCCGAGGTTGCCGCCCGTCTGGATCGCGGAGTATATCTGCGCCACCTTGTCCTCACGAATCAGGTTTCGCACCGCCGCCGTGGCCACCAGAATCTCGTGGGCCGCTACCCGACCGCCGCCCTGTCGCTTGAGGAGGGCCTGGGAAATCACCGCCTGCAGCGACTCGGAGAGCATCGAGCGCACCATGGACTTTTCATCACCGGGGAAGACGTCGATGATCCGGTCGATGGTCTTGGCCGCCGAGGTGGTGTGCAGGGTGCCGAACACCAGATGGCCCGTCTCGGCCGCGGTGAGGGCGAGCCGGATGGTCTCCAGGTCACGGAGCTCGCCGACCAGGATGATGTCAGGGTCCTCGCGCAAGGCACTGCGCAGGGCCGGGGCGAAGCCATGGGTATCGCGATGCACCTCGCGCTGGTTGACCAGGCAGCGCTTGCTGCGGTGAACGAATTCCACCGGGTCCTCGATGGTGAGGATGTGCTCGAAGCGGTTGTCGTTGATGTAGTCGATCATCGCCGCGAGCGTGGTGCTCTTGCCCGAGCCGGTAGGCCCGGTCACCAGCACAAGGCCACGAGGCAGCATCGAGAGCTGGCGGAACACCGGGCCCATGCCCAGGTCCTCCATGGTCAGCACCTCGGTGGGGATGGTACGAAATACCGCCCCTGCGCCCCGGGCCTGGTTGAAGACGTTGACACGGAAACGGGAGACCCCCGGCACCTCGAAGGAGAAGTCGGTTTCGTAGAACTCCTCGTAGTCGCGACGCTGGCGGTCCGCCATGATGTCGTAGATCAGCTTGCGGACCTCGCGGTCCTCCATGGCCGGCACGTTGAGACGGCGAATATCGCCATCGACACGAATCATCGGCGGCAGACCCGCCGAAAGGTGGAGGTCCGAGGCTTTCTGTTTTGCCGAGAATGCCAGCAGTTCGGTAATATCCATGCGTTTCCCCTGCTCCCGGGATAAGGTTCCCTTCTGTATGTCCAGTATGACAGACCCTACGACATGACGGACCTGATACTTTCCGAGTCGCTGGCCAATGCCCGCGCCCGGCTCGACGAGGCGCTCTCCGCCGCGGGCCGACCCGCTGGCGCCGCCCGGCTGCTGGCCGTCAGCAAGACCAAGCCGGCCGCCATGATCCGCAAGGCATGGCAATTGGGCCAGCGCGAGTTTGGCGAAAACTACGTCCAGGAGGCCCTCGACAAGCAGGCCGAGCTGGCGGACCTTGACGCCATCGTCTGGCATTTCATAGGGCCGCTGCAATCCAACAAGACCCGCGACGTTGCCGAACACTTCTCCTGGGTGCATAGCGTAGACCGTGAGAGGATCGTCCGGCGTCTGAATGATCAACGCCCCGAGGCACTCGGGCCGCTGGACATCTGCCTGCAGGTCAACATCAGCGACGAGGCAAGCAAGTCCGGCGTCTCCCTCGACGCCCTGCCGGGGTTGGCCGAGGTCGTGCTGACCATGCCTCGACTACGCCTGCGCGGCCTGATGGCGATCCCCTCCCCGGCCGAAGGGCTGAGCGCCCAGCGCGCTCCCTTCGCCCGGCTGCGCGAGGCGCTTGAAGACCTTCGCGAGCGCTTTCCCGAGGCGCCTCTGGACACCCTCTCCATGGGCATGAGCGCCGACCTGGAGGCCGCCGTGCTGGAAGGCGCCACCATGGTGCGCCTTGGCACCGCCATCTTCGGTGAGCGCCAGACCCGCTAACCCTGCCCTCGCCGGTTGCCGGCCGAGGCTCTCCACCATCAGAAGGACAGATCCCATGGCCAGCAAAGTCACCTTCATCGGCGCCGGCAACATGGCCGGCGCCATCATCGGCGGGATGATCGAGAGCGGCTTCTCGCCCGACGACATCACCGCCACCGCTCCCAGCGACGACTTCCTCGCTCCGCTGCGCGAGCGGCTGGGCATCCGCACCGATACCGACAACGACGCGGCCGTCGCCCAGTCCGACGTGGTGGTGCTGGCGGTGAAGCCGCAGATCATGCGCGAGGTGTGCGAGAAGATGCGTGATGCCGTCCAGGCACGACGGCCGCTTATCGTCTCGGTGGCGGCGGGCCTGCCTGCCGAGACCCTCGAACACTGGCTCGGCGGCAACCTTCCGCTGGTGCGCTGCATGCCCAACACCCCCGCCCTGGTCGGCGCCGGGGCCGCCGGCCTCTTCGCCAACGACAAGGTCGACGAGGCCCAGCGCCGTCTCGCGACCGAGCTGATGGAGTCCGTGGGCCTGGTAGAGTGGGTCGAGGACGAGGCCCTGCTCGATGCGGTCACCGCCGTCTCGGGTAGCGCTCCGGCCTACTTCTTCCTGATGTTCGAGGCCATGGAGCAGGCCGGCGTGAAGCTGGGACTGCCCTCCGACACCGCCCGGCGACTGGCCATGCAGACGGCGCTGGGGGCGGCGAAGATGGCGCTTTCAAGCGACAAGCCGCCGGCCGAGCTCAAGCGCAACGTGATGTCGCCGGGCGGGACCACCGAACGGGCCATCGAACACCTGGAAGATGCCGGCCTGCGGCGGATCATGGCCGAGGCCATGACCGCCTGCGCCGACCGCGCCGGCGAAATGGCCGAAGAACTCGGCAAGCGCTGACCCGCAGGCCGCCACGCGCCTGTGTGAACACGACCACGTTTCAAGGACATGGAGGAGCCCCGATGGGCAGCCAAATGGGAAGCGCCGGCCTGCTGCTGGTGAACACCCTGATCAACATCTACATCTTCCTGCTGATGCTGCGCTTCCTGCTGCAGGCGTCTCGGGCCGACTACTACAACCCCATCAGCCAGTCGGTGGTCAAGATCACCCAGCCGGCGGTGCGTCCCTTCCAGAGTTTCCTGGGACCGGTGATGGGCCGCTTCGACCTTGCCACCCTGGCCACGGCCTTCGTGATCAAGGCGGCCAGCATCTTCCTGATCCTGCAGATCGCCGGCTTCGGCATGGCCCCGATCGCCGGCGTGGCTATCGGCTCCGTGGCCGCCATCGCCAACGCCATTCTCAAGATCTACTTCTTCGCCCTGATCGTGATGATCATCCTCAGTTGGGTGGCGCCCCAGGCCAGCCATCCAGGTGCCCTGCTGGTGATGCAGCTGCTTGAGCCGATCATGGCACCGGTGCGCAGGGTGATCCCGCCGCTGGGCATGATCGACCTGTCACCCATCGTGGTGTTCATCGCCATCAGCCTGATCGATGGTATCGTGGTGAGCTCGCTGACCCGCGCCGCCGGCATCGCCGGGGCCCTGGTCGGCCTCTGACGCTGGCCCATCACAACGACTGGACACGACAGACCGATGCCCGAGTTTCCCCACGATTCGGTCGGCCTGGTGACGCCCGAGACGGCGCACTTCGACGACCCCCTGGTCCTGGCCTGCGGCAGGACGCTGCCTACCTATGACCTGGTCTATGAGACCTACGGCACCCTCAATGCAGAGCGTTCCAATGCCATCCTGATCTGCCATGCCCTATCCGGTAACCACCATGCCGCGGGCTTCCACTCGCCGGACGAGCGTAAGCCCGGCTGGTGGGACTCGCACATCGGCCCCGGCAAGTCGATCGATACCGACCGCTTCTTCGTGGTCTCGGTGAACAACCTCGGCGGCTGCCACGGCAGCACCGGCCCCACCAGCGAGAACCCGGAGACGGGGCGCCGGTGGGGGCCGGACTTCCCGATCATGACGGTGAGCGACTGGGTACACAGCCAGGCGCGACTGGCCGACCGGCTGGACATCGAGTGCTTCGCCGCGGTGATCGGCGGGAGCCTGGGCGGCATGCAGGTGCTGCAGTGGACCCTCGCCTACCCCGAGCGCATCGCCCATGCCGTGGTCATCGCGGCGACGCCGAAGCTGTCGGCCCAGAACATCGCCTTCAACGAGGTGGCCCGCCAGGCGATCCGCTCCGACCCCGACTTCCACGACGGCTGGTACGCGGATCACGGCACGGCGCCGCGCCGCGGGCTCAAGCTCGCCCGCATGGTGGGCCATATCACCTACCTGTCCGAAGATGCCATGGGCAGCAAGTTCGGCCGCGACCTGCGCACGACCGACCTCAACTTCGGCTTCGACGTGGAGTTCCAGGTGGAGTCCTACCTGCGCTACCAGGGTGACACCTTCTCCACCTCCTTCGATGCCAATACCTACCTGCTGATGACCAAGGCCCTGGACTACTTCGACCCGGCCGCGGCCCATGACGGCGACCTGGCCCGGGCACTCGCCCCGGCGGCCTGCCCGTTCCTGGTGGTCAGCTTCACCACCGACTGGCGCTTCCCGCCGCCGCGCTCCAAGGAGCTGGTCAATGCCCTGGTGCGCGCCGACAAGTCGGTCAGCTACGTCAACATCGACTCGTCCCACGGCCACGATGCCTTCCTGATGCCCGAGCCCCGCTATCAGGCGGTGTTCGCCGCCTTCATGAACCGCGTGGCCGGGGACCTCGGCCTGGAGGGTCAATCATGATGCGTGCCGACCTCACGCTGATTCACGAGTGGATCCCCGAAGGCGCCCGGGTGCTGGACCTCGGCTGCGGCGAGGGCACGCTACTGGCGACGCTGGCCCGAGACAAGCGAGTCACCGGCTATGGCCTGGAGATAGATCCGGACGGCATCACCGCCTGCCTGGCGAAGGGCGTCAACGTCATCGAGCAGAACCTCGACGAGGGGCTGGCCAACTTCGAGGACGACGCCTGCGACCTGGTGGTCATGACCCAGGCACTGCAGGCGCTGCGCCGCCCCGACCTGATGCTCGACGAAATGCTCCGCGTCGCCGGCGAGTGCATCATCACTTTCCCCAATTTCGCCTACTGGCGCCATCGCGCCTACCTGGGCTTCAAGGGCTACATGCCGGTCTCCCGATCGCTGCCTCACGCCTGGTACGACACGCCCAACATCCACCTGTCGACCTTCAACGACTTTGAACGCCTGTGCCGCGACAAGGGTCTGAGCATTGTCGACCGGGCGGTGGGCATCGGCGACCACGAGGGCCACTGGACCTCGCGGTGGTGGCCCAACCTGTTCGGCGAGATCGCCATCTTCCGGGTCGCCCGTCGGCCGTGATCCCGGAAGGGCCTCTGACGAGATTCCCAGAGGGAGAACAGGCGATGATGCCGCAGCTCTGGTTAATGAACCGCCCCGTCGCGACATCGGCCGATGGAAGCAGCAGCGGGCTCGATCGAAGCAAGAGCAGTACCCTGGCCGGGGCAAGGTAGAACACCCGTCACGGTGACGGGACAGACCAGACCTCACTTGCGGCGTGTGGTGCACACACCCTGCGCCTACGCGCCTATCGTCTCGAGAACCTCCGCATGAAGCTCTGGCGTCGAGGTCGCCACCACGTAGCCGTCCGAGCCGAGATGCAGACGCTGTCCCTGCCAATCGGTAATGACGCCACCCGCGCCCTCGATGACGGGCACCAACGCCATGAAGTCGTAGGGCTGCAGGTTCATTTCCATTACGACGTCGATGTGGCCCGAAGCCAGCAGTCCGTAACAATAGCAATCCCCACCATAGCGTCGCATGGCAGAGAGGCTGCTGACGCGGTCGAACACCTTCAGACCGGCTGCATCGAAATTGTCGGGTGAGGTGGTGTAGGCCAGCGCATCGGCCAGCCCCGTGCAGGTGCTGGTGTGGCAGGCGACCCTGTTGAACTGGGTCGCTTGACCGTCTCGACCGATCCATAGCTCTCCCGTGGGCGGGATCGAGATCACACCCAGGACAGGGCGTCCGTCTTCGAGCAAAGCGATCAGGGTGCCGAAGATGGGCATGCCGGTGACAAAGGACTTCGTGCCGTCGATCGGGTCGAGAACCCAGACATGCTTACTGTCCAGATGGCTTGCGCCATGCTCTTCACCAAAGATCCCGTGGCCGGGATAGGTCTTCTCGATCAAGGCCCGCATTGATGCTTCGATGGATCTGTCGGCATGCGTTACCGGCGACAGGTCCGCCTTCTGTTCCACTGGGATATTCCGTCGGAAATACTCCATTGCCATGGGGCGCGCCAGATCGGCGAGCTCGCACGCGAAACTTGCCAAACCACCGGATTCCGTCTGCTCTGTACTTGGCTTCATGGCTCTTCCTCACCTCGGACTTCATCTGCCCCGTTTAAAAAAACAGTAGACAAAACGCAAAAAAACGCAAGACTACATAAATATACCCAAATCGCTTTGCCGCTTCGGGCAGCGAGGAGGGCAAGCAAAACCAAGACACGACATTGGGCCGTCTGTCTGCCGGGGCCAAGATGATGGTTTCGGCGCAGGGATGGCATATCGGACACAAGAACAAATGGAGAGGGAATGATGAAAAACTGGATCTACAACATTGGGCTGTCGACCCTTGTCATGGGCGCGGCGACCACCGCATCGGCTGGGTCGCTAACGATTTACACCGCGCTGGAGGAAGAAGAAGTTGCGGGGTATGTGGCCGCCGCGGAGAAAGCGTTGCCGGATGTCGAACTCAACGTGCTGCGGTTATCTACCGGCAAGCTGGGCGCGCGCATCCTGGCCGAGGCCGACAACCCCCAAGCCGATGTCATCTGGGGCTGGGCCGTGACCGCGATGATGGACCCGCGCATCCTGGACATGCTCGAATCCTACAAGACCAAGGGGGTCGAGGTGCTTGGCGATGCGTTCCGCGACCCGCAGGATCGATGGTTTGCGCCCATCGGTTACATGGGGGCGTTCTGCGTGAACACCGCGCGCCTTGAGGAAAAAGGGCTGACGATGCCTACCAGTTGGAAGGATCTGGAAGACCCTGCCTTCAAGGACGAAATTCTGATGCCTGATCCGAACTCATCAGGCACGGGCTACCTGCACGTCAACGCCGTCCTGCAATCCATGGGCGATGAGGCCGGTTGGGCGCAGCTCGAGGCCGTGGATCCCAACATGGCGCAATATACCTCCTCGGGGTCGAAGCCGTGCAAGTCGGCACGCGTGGGTGAGTACACCGTCGGCATCTCGCTGGCCTTCACCGCGATGCAATCCATCGAGGAAGGGTATCCTCTCGCCATGGTATTTCCCGAAGGCGGCGTCGGCTACGAGCTGGAAGCCTCCGGCCTGATGGCCAGCAGTGACAACAAGGCCGATGCCCAGAAATTCCTCGACTGGACCTTGTCGGAAGAGGCCACCGACCTGTACAGCGAATACAAGGCACTGATCACTATCCCGGGCGTCAAGAGCAAGGCCGCGACCCCCGAGATGGGGATGCCCGACGACATTGGTGACATCCTTGCCGATGTCGACTTTGCCGCCTCTGCCGATCGACAGACGGCGATCAAGAAGACATGGAAGGAAAAATTCGGGCGCTAACCCGGATGCGTGGTGCAAGGTGATCTTGCGAGGATCCATGCCTAGCGTGGCTGGTGCCAGTATGGGCACCAGCCACTGCGACCTCGAAAAAGAGAAACCCCAAACATGTATCTTACAGCCCGAAACGTTACCAAGAAATTCGGTGGTTTCACTGCGTTGGACAATGTTTCGATTTCCATTGCGAGTGGCGAATTCGTATGCCTGCTCGGGCCCAGCGGGTGTGGAAAGACAACGCTATTACGACTGATCGCCGGATTGGCCGAATTGGACGAGGGAGCTATTCGCCTGGAAGAGGAAGACCTGTCGCGAACCCCCGCGCGCAAGCGGGGGTTCGGCATCGTGTTCCAATCCTATTCGCTGTTCCCGAACATGACGATCGCGGAAAATATCGGTTATGGCCTGAAAATCCGCAACACACCGGCAGCCGACATCGCCGCGCGGGTTGCGGAGCTTCTGGAGCTCATCAAGTTGCCGCAGGCTGCCGACAAGTTTCCCGGACAGCTCTCGGGAGGACAACAACAACGCATCGCACTGGCAAGAGCCATCGCCGTGGAGCCGCGCGTCTTGCTCCTCGATGAGCCGCTGTCGGCGCTCGATGCCAAGGTGCGTGGCGAGCTGCGCAGCGAAATTTCGCATTTGCAGCGCCAACTGGGCATTCCCACCCTAATGGTCACCCATGATCAGGAAGAAGCGCTGGCGCTTGCCGACAAGATCATCTGCATGAACCAGGGCACGGTAGTCCAGACAGGCAGCCCCGAGGACCTCTACAACCGGCCCGCCACTCGCTTCGTGGCGGATTTCATCGGTACAAGCAATCTTATCGAAACCGCGCGGGCGCGCGAGGTTCAACCGGATCTGCTGGAAACTCGCCCCGAGGGAGCGGATGCCGCCTATGTCGCCTGCATCCGTCCTGAGCACATCATTCTGAGGCCTGATACCAATGGGCGGGCGACCGTGCGTTCGGTCATCTTCCTGGGCAACATGTGTCGTGTCGAAGTTGACGATCCTCTCGGTTTGCTGACCGTCGAAACCCATGGAGGGGAGAGCTATCGCGAGGGCGAGACGGTGGACCTATCCATACCGCGCGAGATGTGTACATGGGTCGCCGACGATGTCAGCGAGGCGGCGTCATGATCGCGCGCAACGCCATCACCGCTAGGAGCGGAGCTGCCCGGCGCCTTGATGGCGACCGGGTGCTGACATGGATCTGCGTGGGCCTGCCTACGCTCGGTCTAATACTCTTCTTCGTCTATCCGATGCTTATCGTGTTCGTTAAATCGATTACGGACCTCGATGGCGCCTATACCTTGGGAAACTATTCCGAGGTTCTGAATTCCGCCGGTTTCTGGCGCGCCACCCGCCACTCCATGGTGATGGGACTCTCGACCACGGTGATCAGTGTGGCCCTGGGCTTTATCATCGCACACGGATTGCATCGCTGTTCATTCCGGGGAAAGTGGCTGATCAGGGGCGCCATCGTCCTGCCGCTTCTGGCACCGTCGCTGGTTCAGGCGCTCGGCCTGATCTTTCTTCTGGGACGCAATGGACTGGTCAATCGCTTTCTTGGACTGGAACTGGACATCTACGGGTTCTGGGGGCTGATGATCGCCAATACCCTGTATGCCCTGCCACAGGCCGTCATGATCATCGGTGCGTCGCTGGTATTGCTTGATGCACGCGTTTATGAGGCCGCAGAGGTGACAGGCGCGACGCCATTGCAGCAATTCCGGGATCTGACGCTGCCGGCTTCACGGTTCGGCGTGTTGAATGCTGCTTTCGTTGTGTTCATCATCACCATTACCGATTTCGGCAATGCCGCGGTGATCGGCGGGGACTATTCGGTCCTTGCCACCGAAATCTATGCACAGGTTATCGGACAGCGCAATTTCAACATGGGTGCGGTCGTGGGGATCATGCTCTTGTTGCCTACCGTCGCGGCCTACTACATTGAGCGCCAGGCAATGAAGCGCCAACAGAGCACGAAAGCAGGGGATACGCAGCCTTTCGTACCGAGCTTCAGGCCGCTTCGCGATCTTCCCATGGCTGGACTTTGCTTCGCGGTATGTACTGCAATCGTGGCGATCCTCGGCGTCGTCATTTTCGCCAGCTTCGTGCATCTGTGGCCCTACAATTACTCCCTTAGCCTGCGGCACTACGACATCACCCTCGCGGGAGGATATTCATCGCTCTGGATCACCATTGTCATTTCCGTGATGGCGGCGACCGGAGGGACACTGGCCGTGTTCCTTCTCGGCCTGGGGATGCGCCGCATCGCCGACAGGGTCGCGGGCCCCTTGCAGGTGTTGGCGGCCATGCCGGCCGCCGTGCCCGGCATGGTGCTGGGTCTGGCCTATATTCTCACCTTCAATTCCACGGCAACGCCACTCTACCTGCTCTATGGCACAGCCGCGCTAATCGCCATCGTGAACTTCTACCATTATCATACACAGGCTTTCCTGACGACGATGACCGGCTTTCGACAACTCCCCGGCGCCTATGAGGAAGCGGCCAGCAGCCTGGGGGCGGGAATGGGGCGCATTGCCATCAACGTGATCGCGCCTTTCATCGCGCCGATGCTGATCTCGGTCTTCTTTTTCATATTCATGCGCTCAATGGTCACGCTCTCGGCTGTCGTGTTTCTCACCACCCCGCAACTCAACGTTGCCGCCGTTACCATCATGCGGCTCGACGATGCAGGGCTCACCTCTCAGGCTGCTGCTTTCTCTACCTGCCTAATGGCTGTCGTCATGGCAGCATTGCTGGGCATGAAGGGAATACTGGCCTATTATCGACGCAGAAAACCATTTGATACAGCAGGTTAGATCATCATATGTGGTCCAGGGAACGGCACAAGCGCATCCTGAATGTTCTGGAAACCAAGGGAAAGGTCAGCGCGAATGATCTCGCAAACATGCTTGGTGTGTCGCGGGAAACCGTGCGGCGTGATCTCGTCGATATCGAGGCGGATGGGCTGATTACCCGGGTCCATGGCGGTGCATTGCTGTCACAGGCGCGAACCGAAGCACCCTTCCGCAAGCGCCAGGACAAACAGATCAGGGCAAAGCGTGAAATCGCTCGCAAGGCCGCCGGCCTTGTGCTGCCGGGGCAGACCATTCTCGTGGATGCCGGAACGACCACTTCGGTGTTCGCGCACGAACTCGCGAAACTCAGCGGCATCACGGTCATTACCAACTCGATTGATATCGCCACCACGCTTCAAGGTGCCGGTACGAAAATCGAACTCTTACTACTGGGCGGCAGCATCATCAGCGATGTTCCCGCTACCTATGGTGAACTCACTCTTACGGAAATCCGACGTTTTCACGTTGATCTGACCTTTGTGGCACCGGTTGCGTTGGACAGTGAAAAGGGCGCTTTCGACTTCGACTTGCACGAGGCGACCGTGGCGGGCGCCATGATGGAACAAGCCACCGAAAGCGTGCTGCTGGTCGATCACACAAAGCTGGGGAAAATAAGCCGCGTGAAGTATTGCGATCCGGGGCAGATCGATATTCTGGTCACCGACAGATCCGTCTCCGATGCTGTTTTACACCCCTTTCAGGACAGGGGAATGCGGATCATAGTCTGACTGGTACGCCACGAAATTCCTGTGATCCTACCTCGCAGACTCGGATCGTCTAGGCGTTAAGGCCGATTCCTCAACCCATCGACCTTCAACGACCTGGCTTCAGCGACCTGCCTTCAAAGAAGTTGAACGCCTGTGCCTGGACAAGGGTCTGAGCATGGTCGACCGGGTGGTGGACGTCGGCGACCACGAAGGCCACTGGACCTCGCGGTGGTGACCCGACCTGTTCGGCGAGACGGCCATCTTCCGGGTCACCCGTCGGCCGTGATCCCGGAGGGGCCCCTGACCAGATACCCAGAGGGAGAACAGATCATGATGCGACACAGACTGGCAGCCCTGTTGATGAGCCTGATGCTGCTGGCGACCCTGCCTGCCCAGGCCCAGCAGTTCGAGCAGGTGGGGGACTACCAGATCCATTACAGCGCCGTGAGCACCAGTTTCCTGCCGGAGGCCGTGGCCCGTGAGCACGGCATCCAGCGAAGCCAGATCATGGCGCTGCTCAATGTCAGCGTGATGGAGCAGCTCGAGGATGGCTCGACCCGCCCCGTTACGGCATCGGTCGATGGAAGCAGCAGCGGTCTCGAAGGGGACGACAGCAGTCCGCTGGCCTTCCGCAGCCTGCGCATCGACGACACACCGACCCAGGTTGCAGTCTTCCGCATCCGCGAGGACGAGCCGATGCGTTTCGACCTTCGCGTGCGCTATGACCGCAATGCCGAGCCCGCCGAGGTGAGCTTCATTCAGCGTTTCTACATGGATCACTGATACATGCATCACCGAATACATATGTCACTGAAGCCTCGAGCCTCGCTGCCCTGTCCCTTCGTGAGCCTCCCGTCTCAATCGAGGACCTCGGCCTGGCTCACCTCGCGGGTGAGTGAGACAGGCAGCCTGCTCCCCAGACGGATCTCGACCGGCAACTCCCCCTCGCGGATGAGCTCGCAGCGCCGCGCCAGCACCTCCACGCCGCGAGCGGACACCTCTCGCAGGGCCACGGCGTAGGCGGGATCCAGGTGGGCCGCCGGCGCCACGTCGTCGATGCCCTCGTGGGCCACGCAGAAGAGCAGCACGGCCCGATGTCCCTGGGCCGCCAGCGCCGCCAGTGCCTCAAGGTGGCGCCGCCCCCGCTCGCTAACCGCGTCGGGGAAGTAACCATGACCATCGGCCTCCTGCAATGTCACCTGCTTGACCTCGACGAAGGCAGAACCGTGCCGAGGATCCTCGAGGAGAAAGTCCAGCCGTGTTCGTGCGAGGCCCTTTCCATCGACCTGCGCCTCGACCCGCGCCTCGCGCCTGAGCGCCGCGTAGCCCGTCAGCTCCTCCACTCGCCCCTCGCACAGCGCCTCCTCGACGATACGGTTGGCCCGCCCGGTATGCACAGAAGCCGCCGCCAGCGAGCCATCGGGCTGCGGGAGCTCGATCAGTTCCCAGGTCCAGGCCAGCTTGCGTGCCGGATTGTCGCTCGCGGCCAGCCATACCCGGCAGCCTGGCAGGTTCACCGCCCGCATCGAGCCGGTGTTGGGGCAGTGGGCCACCACCTCGCGGCCATCGTCGAGGCGCACGTCGGCCAGGAATCGCTTGTAGCGGCGCAGCAGGGTACCGGGCACCAGGGTCGGGTACTGCATCAGCGACGCGCCAGGAAGCGTTCGAGACGGCTCACCGCCTCCTCGAGCCGCGCTTCGCCGGTGGTGAAGGCGATGCGCACGTGATGCTCGCCATCCGTGAGGGCGAAATCGGTGCCCGGGGTGATGGCAACATTTTCCTCCTCGAGCAGCTCGCGGCAGAACGTCTCGCTGTCGCGGCTGACGCGCGAGACGTCTAGCCACAGGTA
Source organism: Halomonas aquatica (assembly GCF_040196335.1). Taxonomy (NCBI): domain Bacteria; kingdom Pseudomonadati; phylum Pseudomonadota; class Gammaproteobacteria; order Oceanospirillales; family Halomonadaceae; genus Halomonas; species Halomonas aquatica. The sequence continues at coordinate 441,592 of NZ_JBEGCJ010000004.1, read as the reverse complement.
GAAGGCCCCCTGGGGCGGCAGCTCGGGCGCCAGCCCCAGCCGCGACAGGCCCGCCAGCAGGGCATCGCGACGCCTGCCGAGCTCGAGGCGGCGGGCCTCGAGCACCTCGCGGCATTCGGGCGTGAAGGCGGCCAGGGCGGCATGCTGGGCCGGGGTGGACGCCGCCAGGAAGACGTTCTGGGCCAGCCGGGTGAGCGGCTCCACCGCCGCCTCGGGGGCCAGCAACCAGCCCAGGCGCCATCCTGTCATGCCAAAGTACTTCGAGAAGCTGTTGACCACGAAGGCGTCCGGGGTGATCGAGGCCACCGATAGCGGCTCGAGGTCGTAGCAGAGCCCTTGGTAGATCTCGTCCACCAGGAGCTCGCCGCCGCGGGCCTTCACGGTATCGGCCACCGCCGCGAGCTGCCCCGCGTCGAGCATATGGCCGGTGGGGTTCGAGGGCGTGGCCAGCATGGCCAGGCGGGTGTCGTCGCGCCAGTGGCGCGCCACCAGGTCGGCATCCAGCTGCCAGCCACTGCGCGCCCCCACCGGCACGGCCTCAACCTCGGCACCCGCCAGGGCCATGAAGTGGCGGTTGCAGGGGTAGTTCGGATCGGCCATCAGCACCCGGTCACCGGGGCCCGCCAGCAGCTGGCTGGCCAGCAGCAGCGCCCCGGAGGCCCCGGGAGTGACCAGGATACGTGCCGGGTCTACCGTGGCACCGAAGTGCTCGGCATAGTGTCCGGCGATGGCCTCACGCAACGCGGGCAGGCCGGCCGCCGGAGTGTAGCGGGTATGGCCGGCCGACAGGGCTGCGTGGCCGGCCGCCACGACCGGCTCGGGGGTGGCGAAATCCGGCTCGCCGACCTCCAGGTGGATGACATCGTGGCCCGCGGCCTCCCGGGCCTGGGCGGTCTCCAGCAGGCTCATCACCCGGAAGGGGGCGACGCGCGCCACGCGGGAATTCCAGGACATGCTCGGCTCCTCTCGTCTCGCCGGGCAGAAGGGGACATCTGTATCCGGCGGCCGGTGGTCGAATTCGGCATGTTACGACTTTTGGCGAGCCGTCGCAGTCCTGTCGACGGAAGAGGTTGCAACATTCGCCTTTTTCCGATAAACAAGCACCCCTTTGGCGTAAGATACCGTGCACACCACGGGTATTGATCAGTAGTCACTCAAGTAACGAGGCAGTCCCATGCCAGTAGCAGCAAAGAAGATGGATGCTCCCAAGAAATTCACCCCGTACGAGCCGGCGCAGGGTGAAGAGTACATGAACGAGAAGCAGCTGGAGCACTTCCGGAAGATCCTGCTGGGCTGGAAACAGGAGCTCATGGAAGAGGTCGACCGCACCGTGCGTCATCTGCAGGAAGAAGCCAACAACTACGCCGACCCGGCCGATCGCGCGACCCAGGAAGAGGGCTTCAACCTGGAGCTGCGTACCCGGGATCGCGAACGCAAGCTCCTCAAGAAGATCAACGAGACCCTCGATAAGATCGACGACGATGATTACGGTTTCTGCGAGGCCTGCGGCGTCGAGATAGGCATCCGCCGCCTCGAGGCACGCCCCACTGCCACCCTGTGCGTGGACTGCAAGACCCTGGCCGAGCTCAAGGAAAAGCAGCTGGGCGGCTGACACGGCGGTGCCGATGCGCCGGATCACTCCCCGCGACGGGCACCCAAGGGTGCCCGTTTGCATGACAGCCTCCCGAGGCGGAGGGCACCGATGAGCGACTACAGCGGCCGCTTCGCGCCGACCCCCTCTGGGCCCCTGCACTTCGGCTCCCTGGTGGCGGCCCTGGCGAGTTTCCTCGATGCCCGCCGCGCGGGTGGCAAATGGCTGCTGCGCATCGAGGACATCGACCCCCCGCGCTGCCCGGACGGCGCCTCCGACACCATCCTGCGCCAGCTCGAGGCCTTCGGCCTGCACTGGGACGGCCCGGTGACCTGGCAGCACGACCATGATGACGCCTATATCGACGCGCTGGAGCGCCTGAAGACCCTGGGCCTGGCCTACCCCTGCAGCTGCTCGCGCAGGCAGTGGCGTGACCACCCCGTCTACCCCGGCTGGTGCCGCCACGGCATCAGCGAACCCGGCAAGCCGGCGGCCTGGCGACTGCGCAGCGACCTGGGGCTTCGCCCGGTCGTCTGGCGGGATCGCCTGTTCGGCGAGCAGCGCTTCGACCCGGCCGCACTCGGCGACGTGGTGCTGAAGCGCAAGGACGAGCTCTGGGCCTATCAGCTCGCCGTGGTGGTGGACGACGCCGACCAGGGCATCAGCGACGTGGTCCGCGGCTTCGACCTGCTCGACAACACCCCCTGGCAGCGCCAGCTCCAGCACGCCCTGGGCTATCCCGAGCCGCGCTACCTGCACCTGCCGCTGATCCTGGGTCCCGATGGCCAGAAGCTCTCCAAGCAGAACCTGGCACCGGCCCTGCCCGAGGAGGAGCAGGCCGTGCGTCCGCTGCTGCACGCAGCCCTGACGGCGCTGGATCAGGCCCCCCCGGAGGGGCTTTCCACGGCACCGGTGGCGGAGCAACTGCAGTGGGGCATCACTCACTGGGATATCGCCCGACTGCGCGCCGAGGCCCATCGCCAGACCAACGCCACCATCCCCTGAGAGGAGCCCGTCGTGTACGTCTATCGCATCATGCTCTTGCTGGTGTTCGGCGGATACCTGCTCTCGCCGCTGCTGATGAGCGGCTGGGCCAGCCCCGATATCGCCTGGTATCGCCCCTTCGTGATCTGGGCGGTACTGATCGCCCTGACCCTCTGGCTGGAGCAGAAGAGGAAGCTCGATGAACGCTAGCCTCGGCGGCATCCTGGCACTCGGCAGCGGCTACCTGCTGCTGCTGTTCCTCTGCGCCCTGGCGGTGGAGCGGGGCTGGATCCCCGCGCGGATCGCCCGACATCCGGTGGTCTACACCCTGGCACTGGGCACCTATGCCAGTGCCTGGGCGATCTACGGCAGCCTGGAGCTGGCCAGCCATTCCGGCTACGGCTATCTGACCTACTATCTGGGAGTGGCCGGCGCCTTCCTGCTCGCCCCGGTGCTGCTGGTGCCGATCCAGCGCATGACCCGCACCTACCAGCTCGCGTCGCTGGCCGACCTCTTCGCCTTCCGCTTCCGCTCGCGGTGGGTCGGCGCCCTGATCACCCTGGTCAGCCTGCTCGCCGTGCTGCCGCTGCTGGCCCTCCAGGTGCAGACTCTGGGTGACACCATCTTCCTGATGACCGGCACCGCCTCCCCGGCCCTCCTGGCACTGCTCTTCTGTGGGATGATCGCGTTGTTCGCCATCCTCTTCGGCGCCCGCCATACCCGGCTCCACGCCCGCCATGACACCCTGCTTGCCGCCATTGCCCTGGAATCGCTGGTCAAGCTCGTCGCCATGCTGGTGCTGGGAGCCTTCGCGCTGTTCGTGGTCTTCAACGGCCCTGCAGACCTGCAGGCATGGCTCGAGGGTCCCGGTCGCCTGGCCCAGGAGCGCGTGGAACAACTGGATCCGGCTCAGTGGCGCACCCTGCTGCTGCTGTTCTTCGCCGCGGCCTTCCTGATGCCTCACATGTTCCACATCACCTTCGCCGAGACCCTCTCGCGGCGCACCCTGCTCCAGGCCGCCTGGTCACTGCCGCTGTTCCTGCTGCTGATGGCGCTGCCGGTGCCGCTGATCCTGTGGGCCGCCCAGCGCCTGGGTGCCGACACCGGGGGACTGGGGAGCGCCTACCTGGCCTACGGCCTCTCTGAATCGCTGTGGCTGAAGGGCGTGGTATTCATCGCCGGCCTGGCGGCCACCAGCGGCACCATGATCATCATCTCCCTGGCACTGTCGGGAATGATCCTCAACCACCTGGTGCTGGCGGCCCATACCCCAGTGGACCAGCCGGACCTCTACCACTGGTTGCGGTGGCTGCGTCGCGCCCTGATCGGCGCGGTCATCTTCGGCGGCTGGCTCTTCTATCGCCTGGTGGGGATGAACCACGACCTCACAACCCTGGGGCTGGCCGCCTTCATCGGCATGGCTCAGTGCCTGCCGGGCATGCTGGCGCTGCTCTACTGGCCCGGTGCCAACCGCAAGGGCATGGTCACCGGGCTCCTTGCGGGCGTGCTGGTGTGGCTGGCCGGCACCTGGGTGCCCCTGCTGAGCGACTTTCCTGCCATGGTGCTGCTGCCGCCAGGCCTCGAGGCGCTGGCCGGCGAGCCGGACTGGTTCGTGGTGACCCTGGTATCGCTGACGGTCAACATGCTGACCTTCATCCTGATTTCCCTGGTCACGCCCACCTCCGCCGGTGAACGCGCCGCGGCAGAGGCCTGCTCAGTGGATGCCGTGATCCGGCCAAAGCGCCTGCCACTGGTCGCCGGTAACGGTGAGGAATTCAAGTTCCATCTGGCTCGCGCCCTGGGCGAGGAGATCGCAGGGCGTGAGGTCGACCGGGCGCTATCCGACCTCGGCCTCTCGCCGCTGGATGGCCGCCCCTACGCGCTGCGCCGCCTGCGCGACCGCATCCAGGCCAACCTGTCCGGCTTGATGGGCCCCTCTGTGGCCCAGGACATCGTCGACCGCCATCTGCCCTATCGCCGCGGCGGCCTGGAGCCCACCGACGATATCCACTTCGTCGAGAGTCGCCTGGAGGCATACCGCACCCGTCTGACCGGCCTGGCCCGAGAGCTCGACGGCCTGCGCCGCTACCACCGGCGAATCCTCACCCGGCTGCCGGTGGGCCTGTGCGCCTTCGGCGTCGATGACGAGCTGCTGATGTGGAACGACGCTCTCGCCGAGCTCACCGGCATCGACGGAGCCAGCGTGGTCGGTTCCCGCCGGGACGACCTCCCGGCCCCCTGGGGCTCCCTGCTGGGTCGCATGTTCCTCGAGCATCACGACCACCTCTACAAGCAGGCGGTGATGCTGGAGGGCACCACCCACTACCTGAGCCTGCACAAGGCCGAGCTGGAGCCCGATGAGAACATGCGCGGTGGCACCGTGGTCCTGGTCGAGGACCACAGCGAGATGAAGTGGCTGGAGGACGAGCTGGTACATGCCGCGCGGCTCGCCTCCATCGGTCAGCTGGCGGCAGGAGTGGCCCATGAGATCGGCAACCCCGTCACCGGCATCTCCTCGCTGGCGCAGAACCTGCGCTACGACACTGACGACCCGGAGGTGCAGGAGACCGCCACCCAGATCCAGCAGCTCACCGACCGAATCTCCCGCATCGTCGAGTCGCTGGTGGGCTTCGCCCACGGCGGACGCCATGTGGCGGGGCAAACCTTCGCCCCGGTATCGCTGGCCGAAGTGACCGATGAGGCCTTGAACTTGATCCATCTCGCCCGCTCGGGGGAGGATATCCGTTACCATAACCGCTGCCCCGCCGAGCTCGAGGTCCATGGCGATGCCCAGCGGCTGTTGCAGGTACTGGTGAACCTGCTCGGCAACGCCCGGGACGCCAGCACCCCCGGCGGCGAGATCGTCATCGACGCCGGCCGGCAGGGCGAGTGGCTGCACATCACCGTCACCGACCAGGGCCACGGCATCGACGAACGCGTGCGCGACCACCTGTTCGAGCCCTTCACCACCACCAAGCCGCCCGGCGAGGGCACGGGACTCGGCCTGCCACTGGTCTACAGCATCATTGCCGAGCATGGTGGCCAGATCGACATCGACTCCCCGCCCCCAGGGCAGGCCAAGGGCACCCGCATCAACCTGTGGCTGCCCCTCAACCCAGAGCATGGTGACCCCACCGATGAGCCGGATCCTGATCGTTGAAGACGAAGCCATCATCCGCAGCGCGCTGAAGCGGCTGCTGGAACGCCATGACCACCGGGTCAGCGAGGCTGGCTCGGTGGCCGAGGCCCTGTCGCTCGAGCCCCAGGGCTTCGACCTGGTGATCAGCGACCTGCGCCTTCCCGGCGAGCCCGGCACCTACCTGATCGCCCGGGCCGCTCCCGTACCGGTGCTGATCATGACCAGCTACGCGAGCATGCGCTCGGCCGTGGAGGCCCTCAAGCTCGGTGCGGTGGACTATGTAGCCAAGCCCTTCGATCATGACGAGTTGCTCGAGACCGTGGCCAGGGTGCTGCACCAGCAGGCCATGCAGCACGGCGAGCCGCCCGACATCAGCGAGCCCGATGGAACGCGCCAGAGCATGATCGGCAACTGCCCCAACATGCAGGTGGTCTATACGCGCATCCGCAAGGCGGCACCAGCCGATGTCACCGTGCTGGTCCAGGGCGAGTCCGGTACGGGCAAGGAGCTGGTGGCCCGAGCCCTGCACCAGCAGAGCCGGCGCGCGAAGGCGCCGCTTATCTGCGTCAACTGCGCGGCCATCCCCGAGACGCTGATCGAGTCCGAGCTGTTCGGCCACGAGAAGGGCGCCTTCACGGGAGCCAGCGCCGCGCGCACCGGACTGGTCGAGGCCGCTGACGGGGGAACCCTCTTCCTCGACGAGATCGGCGAACTGCCCCTCGACGCCCAGGCGCGCCTGCTGCGGGTCCTGCAGGAGGGCGAGATCCGCAAGATCGGGTCGGTGGAGACACGCCATGTGGACGTCCGCCTGATCGCCGCCACCCACCGCGACCTGCAAGGTCTGTCGCGGACCGGCGAGTTCCGCCTCGATCTCTACTATCGGCTCAACGTGATGCAGATCGACTTGCCGCCGCTTCGGGAGCGCGAGGACGACATTCTGCAGATCGCCGACGTCCTGCTGGAGAAGGCCTGTCGACGCCACGAACGTGAGGGGCTGCGGCTCTCACGGGCCGCCCTTCGCACCATCCGCGACTACCCCTGGCCCGGCAACGTGCGTGAACTGGAGAACGCCCTGGAGCGAGGCGTCATCCTCGCCGAAGGCCATCTGATCCATCCCGACGACCTGGGCCTGGCCTCGGGGCCCCGGCCACTGGCCGAGCCCGCAATCGAAGGCTCAGTCCTGCCCGCCGCCATGGAGCCAAAAGCGAGCGACGGAGAGGACCTCTCCCTGGAGGACTACTTCCAGCACTTCGTACTGGAGCATCAGGACCAGATGAGCGAGACGGAACTCGCCCAGAAACTCGGGATCAGTCGCAAGAGCCTGTGGGAGCGGCGCCAGCGCCTGGGCATCCCGCGCAAGAAGAGCCCGCGCCGCACCACGGGATGATGCTCCTCTGGCCATACGACCCCTGACCATACGGCCCCTGACCATACGGCCATAGTGCAAGCGCCCGCGACCGATGCCTTGGGCGCGCTTGCTCCACTTCCGCCTGGCCCCCTGCACCAACTGTTACCTTCCCACACAGTTGCTGCCCCATCGCGGAGCCAGATGGGTAACACTCCGCCGACTCACCAGGACTCGATCACCCCGTCATCTCTACAATCAGTTGTCTTTATTGTTTTTTCTCGGTCATGGCACGCCTTCTGCTACTTCTAGGGCAAGAAAAACAAACCCGGATGTCACCTGCCGCCGCCAACAACAACATAAAGGGGCAGCAAGATATGACAGGGCCAGGCCCTTCAACAACAACAAGATACCCGGCCTTCTACGACTTCGGCGCCTGCCGACAACAAGAACAGCAGCGGCGCGAGGCCTTCGAGTCTCAACAACAACAAGCTTCTCGAAGCACCGGAGCCATAAGGACCCGACGCACCCACACACGGCCAATCCATAATGACAAGAGCCGTCGAGGTGCACCCCCGGGAACAATGCCAACAAACCGGGGGGAGGCATGCATCCATGCCGTCGTGGTAGGACTATTGTTTTGAATACGAGACGGTTGCCGTCAGGAGCATCAACAAACATAACAACACCGCTTGCCTGAACACTCCTTGGTGACTGTGGTGCGTATTCAGGGCGATGCGCCATCACGAAGAAGAATCAGCTGCAGGGATGCAGCATCCTGCTTTTCAGGGGAGGCCATGGGCCTCCCCTTTCTGCGTCCAGGGAACCCCCATCAGCGTGACGCGCTTTGCAAGGTGTCACTGGTCGGCTACACTCAACGCTTTTCCGCGTCCCGCGAGTCGATATCGCCGCATGATCAAAGGTTTTACCCGCTTTCTGCAGAGTCCGGGGCCGCGCCTCAAGTCGCTGTTCGGCCCTCAGGATGCGCCGGCCGGCAGCACCGGGCCCCGCATCATTCCCCGCCAGGAACACCCTGTATCGCGTCAGCATTTCAGTGACGCCGCCCTCAAGGTGCTCTACCGCCTGCACAATGCCGGCTTCCAGGCCTTCCTGGTCGGCGGGTGCATCCGTGACTCGCTGCTCGGCCACATGCCCAAGGATTTCGATGTCGCCACCGATGCGACGCCCGAACAGATCCGCGAGCTGTTTCGCAATTCGCGCATCATCGGCCGACGATTCCGCATCGTGCATGTCCGTTTCGGCCGCGAGGTGATCGAGGTCACTACGTTCCGCGGCAAGCCGAACGACGACCATGCCGACCATATCTCCCAGCAGTCGGACGATGGCCTTCTGCTGCGCGATAATGTGTGGGGCGACATCGAGGAAGACGCCCTGCGCCGCGACTTCACGGTCAATGCCCTCTACTACAATATCGCCGATTTCTCGATCCACGACTTCGCCGATGGCGTGAAGGACATCGAGGCCCGCACCCTGAGGCTGATCGGCGACCCGGCGACTCGCTACCGCGAGGATCCGGTGAGAATGCTGCGCGCGGTGCGTTTCGCCGCCAAGCTCGACTTCCACCTCGATCGGGCCACCGAGACGCCTATCCACGACGCTGCGCCGCTGCTGTTACAGATTCCCCCGGCCCGGCTGTTCGACGAGGTGCTCAAGCTGTTCATGGCAGGCCAGGGGGTCGAGACCTTCCATCTGCTGCGCGATTACGGCCTGTTCGCGATGCTGTTCCCCGAGGCCGATGAGGCCATGGAGGAACTGCCCTGGGCCGAGCGTCTGGTCGAACTGGCGCTGGAGAGCACCGACCGCCGGATCCGCGAGGAGCGACCGGTGACGCCGGCCTTCCTGTTCGCCGCCCTGCTCTGGGCTCCCGTCCAGCAGCGTCAGGCGATCCTGGAGGCCGAAGACATGCCGCCCATCCCCGCCCTCCAGGCGGCCTCCCAGCAGGTGGTCTCGCGCCAGCTTCAGCACATCTCGATTCCCAAGCGCTTCAGCCTGCCGATGCGTGACATCTGGGACCTTCAGCAGCGGCTGCCGCTGCGCCGGGGCAAGCGTGTCTTCCAGACCCGCGAGCACCCAAGGTTTCGGGCCGCCTATGACTTCCTGCTGCTGCGTGAAGGGGCCGGCGAGATCACGCCGGGACTGGGCGACTGGTGGACCGCCTTCCAGAAGGCCGACGAGCACGAACAGCGTCGTCTGCTGGGCAAGGTCGATGCCGACCCGGCAGGCAGCGGTCAGCCGCGCAAGCGCCGCCGGCGCCGCAGGAAGCCGCGGGGCCCTGCAAGCGACGCATGAATGACCCGGGGCATCATGCCTGGATCGGCCTGGGCAGCAACCTGGAGGGGCCACGCGAGCATGTCGAGCGTGCCTTGGGGGAGCTCGACCGACTGCCCCTGACGCGCCGGGTAGACGCCTCGCGACTCTATGCCAGCCGCCCGGTGGGACCCGCCGACCAGCCCGACTACATCAATGCCGTGGCGCACCTGATGACCCGGCTCTCGCCGCTCGCCCTGCTCGACCAGCTACAGGCCCTCGAGCAACGTCATGGACGTGTCCGCGGCCGGCACTGGGGCCCTCGGACACTTGATCTGGACCTGCTGCTGTTCGATGACTGCCGATTGACCCTGCCGCGGCTGACCCTTCCTCATCCGGAGATGGCCCGGCGCGCCTTCGTGCTGGTGCCACTGGCCGAATTGGCCCCGGCCATGGAGTTCGAGGGTCAGACGCTGATCCGACTGGCGGCTGGAATCGATACCGACGGCCTGCATCCAGTGTTACCGGCAGGCTGAAGACCACCCCGCAATGCTACCTGTCGACACCCTGGCATGATTCGGGTAACAATCGCGGGCTAGACCTGGGACGGTCCGCCAGAGGCCTCCCACGACCAGAAAATGAGAGCACGCCATGAAAACCGTCACCCTGAGCACGCTTTCGGCCTTCAAGCGCGCCGGTGAGCCCTTCAGCTGCCTGACCGCCTACGATGCCTCCTTCGCGCGGGCAGCCGGCGAGGCGGGCATCGAGGTGCTGCTGGTGGGCGACTCCCTGGGCATGGTCCTGCAGGGACACGCCAGCACCCTGCCGGTCACCCTGGACGAGGTCTGCTACCACACCCGGTGCGTGGCTCGCGGCAAGAGCCATAGCCTGCTGATGGTCGACCTGCCCTTCATGAGCAACTCCAGCACCGAACGCCTGCTGCAGGATGCCGGCGCGCTGATGCGTTCAGGTGCCGAACTGATCAAGGTCGAGGGCGAGGCCTGGATGGCGGACGGCATCCGCGAGCTGACCCGCCGAGGCGTTCCGGTCTGCGCCCACCTGGGACTGACTCCCCAGTCGGTCTACCAGCTGGGCGGTTACAAGGTGCAGGGCCGCGAGGCCGAGCAGGCGACGCGAATCCTCGAGGATGCCCGCACCCTGGTCGATGCCGGCGCCTCGGTGATCCTGCTCGAGTGCGTGCCGGCAAGCCTGGGTCGCGCGGTGCGCGAGGCGCTGGAGGTGCCGGTGATCGGTATCGGCGCCGGCCCCGACACCGACGGCCAGATTCTCGTGATGCACGATGTGCTGGGGGTGACCCACGGTCGAACGCCGCGCTTCGTCAAGAACTTCATGCCCGAGGCCGATGATATCCAGGACGCCTTTCGCCACTACCACGAGGACGTCAAGGCCCGCCGCTTCCCGGCCGAAGCGCACTGCTTCTAGGAGCTTGCCACGATGCGCACCCTGCAAGAGATTGCGCCCCTGCGCGAGGCCCTGGACGACGCCCGACGCCGCGGCCTGCGCATTGCCCTGGTCCCGACCATGGGCAACCTCCATGAGGGCCACCTGGCCCTGGTGGCGGAAGCCAGCCGGCGCGGCGACCTGGTGGTGGCGAGCATCTTCGTCAACCCGATGCAGTTCGGGCCCGGCGAGGACCTCGATGCCTACCCGCGCACCCTCGCGGAAGACCAGCAGAAGCTCCAGGATGCCGGCTGCCAACTGCTGTTCGCCCCACAGGCCGCCACCATCTACCCCCGCGGTCTCGAGGCCCAGACCCGCGTCTGCGTGCCCGGGATCAGCGAGGGCCTATGCGGCGGCGACCGGCCTGGCCACTTCGACGGTGTCGCCACCGTCGTCACCATGCTCTTCCACCTGGTCCAGCCCGATGTGGCCTGCTTCGGCAAGAAGGACTACCAGCAACTGGCGGTGATCCGCCGCCTGGTGGCCGACCTGCACCTGCCGGTGGAGGTCGTGGGCGTGCCCATCGTGCGCGCCGAGGACGGCCTGGCGCTCTCCTCGCGTAACGGTTACCTGGATGCGACACAGCGCGCCATCGCTCCGGCCCTCTACCGCACGCTGTGTACGCTGTGCGATGCACTGGAGAATGGCGCCGACATGGATGCAACCCTAGACGACGGTCTCTCCCGACTGGAGGGAGCCGGCTTCGACCCGGACTACCTGGAGCTGCGCGCCGCCGACCTGGGCCCGGTTTCGGCGACTACCCGCGAGGCCGTCCTGCTGGCCGCGGTACGCCTGGGCCCCACCCGACTGATCGATAACCTGAGCCTGACCCTGCCACGCTGAAGGCGTGGCATCGAGAACAGAGGAACCCTTGTCCCATGCAGACCATCATGCTGAAGGCCAAGCTGCACATGGCCCGCGTCACTCATGCCGTACTCAACTATGAAGGCTCCTGCGCCATCGACGGCGAGTTGCTGGACATGTCCGGCATCCGCGAGAACGAACAGATCCAGATCTACAACGTCGAGAACGGACAGCGCTTCACCACCTACGCCATCCGCGCCGAGGAAGGCTCTAGGGTCATCTCGGTGAACGGGGCGGCCGCCCACCTCGCCAGCGAAGGCCAGCGGGTGATCATATGCAGCTATGCCCACTACAGCGACGCGGAACTCGACCGCCATCAGCCGTCCCTGGTCTACCTCCAGGAAGGCAATGTCGTCAGCCACACCAGCAATGCCATCCCCGTGCAGCTGGCCTGAGCCTCGCCGGGCACCCCGCCGCGGGGTGCCCCTGCCTCCTCGACCGTACCTACGGCCATGGAAGCATTGCCGCGACGCACAAGACTCCCCTATGCTGATGGAACAGGCTCTGCCTGGGACGTTACCGACTCCAGACACTGCCGCAACAAGCCCGTTACCTATTCTTCAGGAGTATCCCGCATGCAAGACGTGGTGATCGTTGCCGCACGCCGTACCGCCGTTGGCACCTTCGGCGGCTCCCTCGCCGGCATCCCCGCCAGCGACCTGGGTGCCCATGTCATCAAGGACATCATGTCCTCCACCGGCGTCGCCGGCGATCAGGTCGACGAGGTCCTGCTCGGCCAGGTTCTCACCGCGGGGGTTGGCCAGAACGCCGCACGCCAGGCGAGCATCAAGGCCGGCCTGCCGGACGGGGTTCCCGCCATGACCATCAACAAGGTCTGCGGCTCCGGCCTCAAGGCCCTGCATCTGGCGACCCAGGCGATTCGCTGCGGTGACGCCGAGCTGATCCTGGCCGGGGGGCAGGAGAACATGTCGCTGTCGCCGCACGTGCTGCCCAACTCACGTACCGGCCAGCGCATGGGCGACTGGAAGGCCATCGACACCATGGTCCACGATGGCCTGTGGGACGCCTTCAACGGCTACCACATGGGCATCACTGCCGAGAATCTCGCCGAGAAGTACAGCATCACCCGCGAGGCGATGGACGAGTTCGCCGCCGCTTCCCAGCAGAAGGCTGCCGCCGCCATCAGGGACGGCAAGTTCAAGGGGCAGATCGTCCCCGTCGAGATTCCACAGCGCAAGGGCGACCCGGTGGTCTTCGACACCGACGAGGGTCCGCGTGACGTGACCGCCGAGAAGCTTTCCGGCATGCGCCCGGCCTTCAAGAAGGACGGCACCGTGACCGCCGGCAACGCCTCCTCCATCAACGATGGCGCCGCCGTGGTCATGCTCTGCTCTGCCGAGAAGGCCAAGGCCCTGGGGCTGGAGCCGCTGGCGCGCATAAAGGCTTACTCCAACGCCGGCGTCGACCCCGCGATCATGGGCATCGGTCCGGCCCCGGCGACCCGTCGCTGCCTCGAGAAGGCCGGCTGGAGCCTGGACGACCTCGATCTCGTCGAGGCCAACGAAGCCTTCGCCGCCCAGGCCCTGGCGGTCAACAAGGAACTCGGCTGGGACGCCTCCAAGATCAACGTCAATGGCGGCGCCATCGCCATCGGCCACCCGATCGGCGCTTCCGGCTGCCGCATCCTGGTGACCCTGGTGCACGAGATGATCGCCCGCGATGCCAAGAAGGGCCTGGCGACCCTGTGCATCGGCGGTGGGCAGGGTGTCGCCCTGGCCATCGAGCGCTAAGCCAAGCGCCAAGCGCCAAGCGCCAAGCGCCAAGCGCCAAGCAGGAGAACGTGCCCCGGGATCGATTCCCGGGGCACGCTTTTTCCCTCCCACGTTTTCCCTTCCAAAGAAAACCGCCGCCAGGGTTAACCTGGCGGCGGTTTTTGCCTTGCGCCTTGTAGCTGGTTGCCAGGCGCCGGGCACCTACAGCTGCGGTTCGGCGGCTTCCTCGGCCTCGAAGGCGGCCTTCTCTTCCGGGGTCATCTCCTTGATGGTGAGCTTCACCCGGTTGCGATTGTCGATGTCGAGCACCTTGACAATGGGCTCGTCACCCTCGTTGAGGAAGTCACGCACGTCGTTGACCCGCTCCGGCACGATCTGGGAGATGTGCACCAGGCCATCGGTGCCCGGCATGATGTTGACGAAGGCGCCGAAATCGGCAATGCGAACCACCTTGCCGCGATAGAGCTTGCCGATCTCGGCCTCGGCGGTGATCGCGAGCACCGTGTCGATGGCCGACTTCGCCGCCGACTTGTCCTCGGCATAGATGCGCACGGTGCCATCATCGTCCAGGTCGATGGAAGCGCCGGTATCCTCGCAGATCTTGCGAATGGTGGCGCCGCCCTTGCCGATGACGTCGCGGATCTTCTCCGGATCGATCTTGATGGTCGCCATCGAGGGAGCATTCTCGGAGACCTCGGCGCGGCTCTCGGCGATCACGTTGTTCATCTGCTCGAGAATCTGCTGGCGGGCATCATAGGCCTGCTGCAGGGCGATCTCCATGATCTCCTCGTTGATGCCCTCGATCTTGATGTCCATCTGCAGAGCGGTGACGCCGGAGGCCGAGCCGGCCACCTTGAAGTCCATGTCGCCCAGGTGGTCCTCGTCGCCGAGGATGTCGGTGAGCACGGCGAAACCGTCGTCATCCTTGACCAGGCCCATGGCGATGCCGGCCACCGGCGCCTTCATCGGCACACCGGCATCCATCAGTGCGAGTGACGAGCCACACACTGACGCCATGGAACTCGAACCGTTGGACTCGGTGATCTCGGACACCACGCGGATGGTGTAGGGGAAGTCGGCGTCGTCGGGCAGCATGGCCTGCACGCCACGGCGCGCCAGGCGGCCGTGGCCGATCTCGCGGCGCTTGGGCCCACCCATGAAGCCAGCCTCGCCTACGCTGTAGGGGGGGAAGTTGTAGTGCAGCAGGAAGCGGTCCTTGCGCTCGCCCTCCAGCGACTCGATCAGTTGGGAGTCGCGCAGGGTACCCAGGGTCGCCACCACGATGGCCTGGGTCTCGCCCCGAGTGAATATCGCCGAGCCATGGCTCTTGGGCAGGCTGCCAACCTCGATGGAGAGCGGACGCACGGTCTTGTGATCGCGGCCGTCGATGCGAGGCTCACCCTTTACCACGCGCGAACGCACCACGCGCTTCTCGAGGGCGGCGAAGGCGCCCTTCACCTCGTCGGCATCGAACTTGCCCTCTGCCTCGCCGGCGAGTAGCTCGACCGCCTCGTCCTTGAGAGCGGAAAGGGTGTCCTGGCGGGCCATCTTGTCGGTGACGCGATAGGCTTCCCCGACCTTGGCCTCGAAGGCCTCGGCCATGGCGCCCTTGAGGGCGACGTTCTCGGCAGGCAGCTGCCAGTCCCACCTAGGCTTGCCGGCCTCGGCGGTCAGCTCGTTGATGGCCTGGATAGCCACCTGCATCTCCTGGTGGGCGAAGAGAACGGCACCCAGCATCTCGTCCTCGAGCAGTTCCTTGGCCTCGGACTCGACCATCAGTACCGCCTTTTCTGTCCCCGCGACCACCATGTTGAGCTCGGAGTCACCCAGTTCTTCCACGGTGGGGTTGAGGAAGTAGCCGTTGTCCTCGGTGAAGCCCACACGCGCGGCGCCGATCGGGCCGTTGAAGGGCACGCCGGAAATCGCCAGGGCGGCGGAGGTACCGAGCATGGCCGCGATGTCCGGGTCATGATTGCGGTCGGTGGAGAGCACCGAGCAGACCACCTGGACCTCGTTCATGAAACCCTTGGGAAAGAGCGGACGGATCGGGCGATCGATCAGCCGCGAGGTGAGAGTCTCCTTCTCGGTGGGACGCCCCTCGCGCTTGAAGAAGCCGCCGGGAATCTTGCCGACCGCGTAGGTCTTCTCCTGATAGTGGACGGAGAGCGGGAAGAAAGGCTGGGCGGGGTTGGCCTCCTTCCTTGCCACCACGGTGCACAGCACCACAGTGTCATCCATGGTGACCATCACGGCACCAGTGGCCTGACGGGCGATGCGCCCGGTTTCCAGGGTGACGGTGCTGCGACCGAACTGAAATGTCTTCTTGACCGGATTCACGGCGACTTCCTTCAACGTTACTTTTCTGTGTTTGGGTCGTTTCCACTCGGCGACCATTTTAGGGGTTGACGCCCGTCGGGGCCACCGGATGACGTCATTTCCGAACACGCCGCGCAAAGGGGGCGACGGGGACAGGCCGAAGAGCAGGTCCGAGTCCCAGGGGTGAGGAGCACTGCCCCTAACGGGCTGGCCAAGGATGGCCAGCACCGGACCTGCAAGCGGAGCAGGACGCGAGAGCGAAGCAGGACCGAGGTGTCGCCCAGGCAAGGATTCATGGCGCCTCCCTGATGGTCCCGACACGTCGGGGCCTGTTCCGGGATCAGCCCCCGAGTCAGTGTATTAACGAGACATATACGCAAAACGGGCAGCCTTCCGGCTGCCCGTTTCTCTACCGCTTGGGTCATGTCGCTTAGCGACGCAGACCCAGACGCTGGATCAGCGCCTGATAGCGCTCCAGATCCTTGCGCTTCAGGTAGTCCAGCAGCTTGCGGCGCTGGTTGACCATGCGGATCAGGCCACGACGGGAGTGGTGATCCTGCTTGTTGGTCTTGAAGTGATCCTGCAGGCCATCGATGTTGGCGCTCAGCAGGGCCACCTGAACCTCGGGGGAACCGGTGTCGTTGTCGCCACGTCCGAATTCAGTGACGATCTCGGACTTCTGTTCAGCGGTCAGTGCCATCTGTCTCTCCAGTAAGCAATATGCCTGGGTAATGAATGTGTGAGACCACGCATATTTGCAGTCTCGAGCTTCTTTCCTTCATTCGGCCGCGGTGCTCAGCAGCCGCATCGGCGCCACTTCCTGTGGCCCCGTCACCGTGCCGAGACCCAGGAAGGCCTCGCCACGATAGAGTCTTGTCGTCTCGCCCTCGGCTCCCACTCCGGCTTCGACCCGGGCCGCCTGGCCGTGGGTCAGGCGCCCGGCCGCCACGAGATCGACGTCCAGTCGCGGCAGGTGATCGACCAGCACGTCCACGGGCAACAGCGTTGCCTCGCGCTCGGCCTGCTCGGCCAGGGCCTCGAGCGAATCGAGATCGAGCATCCCCTCGGCGTCGAAGGGACCGGTCGCCAGCCGTCGCAGTGCGCTGATATGGGCCCCACACCCCAGGGCGCGGCCGATGTCCTCGGCAAGCGTGCGGATGTAGGTGCCCTTGCTGACGCGCACCTCAAGCTCGAAGGCTTCTTCCTCGCAGGCGAGAAGCCGAGCATCATACACCGTCACGCGACGGGCTGCACGCTCGATCGACTTGCCTTCCCGAGCGAGCTCGTAGAGCTTGCGCCCGTGGTGCTTGAGGGCCGAGTACATCGGCGGCACCTGGTCGATCTCGCCGCGAAAGCGCGCCAGCACACCCTCGACGTCAGCCTCGGTCAGCCGCGGCACGGCATGGCGCTCGATCACAGTGCCCTCGGCATCGCCGGTATCGGTGACCACCCCGAGCTCTACCCGAGTGCGGTAGACCTTGTCGGCCTCCAGCAGGTGGGCAGAGAACTTGGTCGCCTCGCCGAAGCAGACCGGCAGCAGGCCGGTGGCCATGGGATCGAGTGTCCCGGTGTGGCCGGCCTTCTGGGCCTGGAACAGGCGCCGCACCCGCTGCAGGGCATGGTTGCTGGACAGGCCCGCAGGCTTGTCCAGCAGCAGCACGCCGTTTACCGGCAGTCCGCGACGTCGCCTTGCCATCAGTCGCGCTCGTCCCTGTCTAAAGAACCATCCACAGAACCATCGAGGGCGTCACCACCCGAGACATCGTCGTCCGTCGCCTCATCATGCAGGTCGCGGTCGCTGGCGACGGCCTCGTCGATCAGCGACGACAGCCGCTGGCCGCGAACCACGCTCTCGTCGTAGTGGAAACGCAGCTCCGGCACGTGACGCAACTTGATCCGCCGGGCGATCTGGCTGCGCAGGAAACCGGCGGCCCGCTTGAGCACCGCCAGATTCTCCCTGATGCGCTCGGGCGTCTGCTCCCCCAGCAGGGTCACGTGAACATCGGCGTAGCCGAGGTCACGACTGACCTCGACGCCGCTGACGGTGACCATGCCCAGCCGCGGGTCCTTGACCTCACGCTGGATGAGTACCGCCAGCTCCTTCTGGAGCTGGTCGGCTACCCGGTCGGTACGCTTGAATTCCCGCATGGTCGACTCCTCGGGACCTTAGAGCGTCCGCTCGACCTTGACCTGATCGAAGACCTCGATCTTGTCGCCGACCTGGACATCGTTGTAGTTCTTCACGCCGATGCCGCATTCCATGCCGTTGCGCACTTCCTGGACGTCGTCCTTGAAGCGACGCAGGGACTCGAGTTCGCCCTCGTAGATCACCACGTTGTCGCGAAGCACGCGGATCTTCTTGTTGCGATGAACATTGCCCTCGACCACCATGCAGCCGGCCACGGCGCCGATCTTCGGTGCCCGGAAGACGTCACGGACCTCGGCCACGCCGACGATCTCTTCCTTCCACTCCGGTGCCAGCATGCCGCTCATGGCCTGCTTGACCTCGTCGATCAGCTGGTAGATGACGCTGTAGTAGCGCAGGTCCAGGCCCTCACGCTCGATGATCTCGCGAGCGGCGGCATCGGCACGCACGTTGAAGCCGACCACGATGGCGTCACTGGCCAGCGCCAGGTTGGCGTCGGTGCCGGTGATGCCACCCACGGCGGAAGAGACCACGGCCACCTCGACCTCGCTGGTGGAGAGCTCTTCCAGCGCACCCTTGATCGCCTCCAGGGAGCCCTGGACGTCGGCCTTGAGCACGATATTGAGCTTGGCGGCAACATCCTGGCCCATCTGGCTGAACATGTTCTCCAGCTTGGCCTTCTGCTGGCGCGCCAGGCGCACCTCGCGATACTTGCCCTGACGGAAGTTGGCGACCTCGCGGGCCTTCTTCTCGTCGGCCAGCACCATGAAGTCGTCACCGGCCTCGGGAGTGCCGTCCAGGCCCTGAATCTCCACCGGTGTGGACGGTCCGGCCTCGTCGACCTGCTTGCCCAGCTCGTTGGTCAAGGCACGCACGCGGCCATAGTGCAGCCCGGCGAGCACGGTATCACCCTTCTTCAGGGTGCCGTTCTGGACCAGCACGGTGGCCACGGGGCCGCGGCCCTTGTCCAGGCGAGACTCGACCACCACGCCCTTGCCGGGCGCCTCGGGTACGGCCTTCAGCTCGAGCACCTCGGAGACCAGCTGGATCGACTCCAGCAGCGCCTCGATGCCCTCCCCGGTATGCGCGGAGACGTGCACGAACTGGGTGTCGCCACCCCACTCCTCGGAGATGACGCCGTGCTGGGACAGCTCGTTCTTGACCCGGTCCGGATCCGCACCCGCCTTGTCGATCTTGTTGACCGCGACCACCATCGGCACCTCGGCGGCCTTCGAGTGCTCGATGGCCTCGATGGTCTGGGGCATGACGCCGTCATCGGCGGCCACCACCAGCACGACCACGTCGGTGGCCTTGGCACCGCGGGCACGCATGGCGGTGAACGCCGCGTGGCCCGGGGTGTCCAGGAAGGTCACGCCACCGTGGTCATCTTCCACGTGGTAGGCACCGATGTGCTGGGTGATACCGCCAGCCTCACCGGTGGCCACCTTGGCCTTGCGGATGTAGTCGAGCAGCGAGGTCTTGCCGTGGTCGACGTGTCCCATCACCGTGACCACCGGTGAACGAGTGATCTCCTCGCCTTCGTAGGAGATGCCCTCGAGGACCTCGGTCTCCAGCGCATCGTCCTTGACCAGCTTGGGCTTGTGGCCCATCTCCTCGACCACGATGGCCGCGGTGTCCTGATCGATGGTCTGGTTGATGGTCACCGCCGCGCCCATGGTGAACATGGCCTTGATGACCTCGTTCGCCTTGATCGACATCTTGTCGGCCAGATCGGCGACGCTGATCGACTCGGGGATGGAGACCTCGCGGACGATCGGCTGGGTCGGCTTCTGGAAGCCATGCTTGCCGCCGCCCTGGGCACCGCCACCGCGGCGGCCACCACGACGCTCGGCGCGCTTGGCCTTCTTGCCGCCCCGGCGACGCTCCTCGCGATCACCACGATCATCATCGTCACGCTCGCCACGGCCCTTCTTGCCGGCGCCGGCCTTGGTGGTAGCCTTCTTGACCGCGGCGCGACGCGGCTCGGGACGACCCTCCTTCGGCGGTGCCGGCGGCTCCTCCGTGGACGGAGTGGTGTCGAGCTCCGGCACCGGAATCTCGGGCTCGCTGACGGCCTTCTCGGCCTCGAGCTTGGCCGCAGCCTCTCGCGCGGACTCCTCGGCGGCAAGCGTCTTGGCCTCCTCGGCCTCGCGCGCATCCTTGGCGGCCTCAGCCTGCTGGGAATCGGCCATGTCGCCGACCAGCTGGCGCGGACCGGCATCGGCCTCGGGCTCGCTCTTGGCGGCTTCCTCATCGGCACGCTTGACGTAGGTACGCTTCTTGCGAACCTGCACCTCGATGCTCTTGCCGCGCTCTCCGGTATTGATACGGCTGCGCGTCTTGCGAGTCAGGGTGATGCGATTCTTCGCCCCGGCACCGCCGCTGCCGCCGTGGCTCTTGGTGAGATAGTCGAGCAGCTGACGCTTGTCCTCCTCGGACACGGCATCATTCTCGGCCTTCTGGCCGAGTCCTGCTTCCTTCATCTGCTCCAGCAGACGAGGCACGTCGCGCCCCACCTTCGCTGCAAAATCCTTAACGGTCATTTCTGACATTACGACCCTCCTCAGCCCGTGACCCGTTTACTGTTCGTTCTCGAACCATGGCGCACGGGCAGTCATGATCAGTGCCGCGGCGCGCTCCTCGTCGATTCCCTCGATGTCAATCAGATCATCGACGGACTGCTCGGCCAGGTCCTCCATGGTGATAATGCCTCGACTGGCCAGAATAAAGGCCAGGTGGCGATCCATACCGTCCACCTCCAGCAGGTCGTCGGCCGGCTGGGCGCCGTCGAGTTCCTCCTCGGAGGCAATGGCGAGGTTCAGCAGTTCATCCTTGGCGCGAGCGCGCAGTTCCTCGATGGTATCCTCGTCGAACTCCTCGATCTCCAACATCTCCTCGACCGGCACATAGGCGACCTCCTCCAGGGAGGTGAAGCCTTCTTCCACCAGCAGGCGCGCCACGTCCTCGTCGATATCCAGGTGCTGGATGAAATGATCGACGAGGCTGTCGATCTCCTGGTCGCGCTTGGCATCGGCCTCGTCCTCGGTCATGACGTTGAGACGCCATCCGGTGAGTTCGGACGCCAGACGCACGTTCTGGCCGCTACGGCCGATGGCCTGGGCCAGGTTGTCCTCGGCGACGGCCACATCCATGGCGTGGGACTCTTCGTCGACGAGGATCGAGGCGACGTCGGCCGGCGCCATGGCATTGATCACCAGCTGGGCCGGGTTGTCGTCCCAGAGCACGATGTCCACGCGCTCGTTCTGCAGCTCCGAGGAGACGGCCTGCACACGCGAACCACGCATGCCGACACAGGCACCTACCGGGTCGATGCGGCGGTCGTTGGTCTTGACCGCGATCTTGGCCCTGGAGCCCGGGTCACGAGCCGCGCCCTTGATCTCGATGAGTTCCTCGGCGATCTCCGGCACCTCGATGCTGAACAGCTCGATGATCAGCTCCGGGCAGGTGCGCGAGAGGATCAGCTGCGCGCCGCGGGCCTCGGGATCGACCTTGACCAGCAGTGCGCGGACCCGCTCGTTCATGCGGTAGCGCTCGCCCGGGATCATCTCGCTGCGCGGCAGGAAGGCCTCGGCATTCTCGCCCAGGTCGATGATCAGCCCGTCTCGCGTGGTTTTCTTGACGATGCCGGCGACCAGTTCGCCCTCGCGCTCAGAGTACTGACGCACCACCTCGGCCCGCTCGGCCTCACGCACCTTCTGCACGATGACCTGCTTGGCGGTCTGGGCGGCGATGCGGCCGAAGGCCGCGTTCTCGATACGCTCCTCGACGACATCACCCAGCCCCAGGGGCGGGTCACGTCGCTCGGCGAAGGAGAGCTTGATCTGGGCATCGGGCCCGTCGAAGTCGTCGTCCTCGACCACCTCCCAGCGACGGAAGGTCTCGTAGTCGCCTGTGTTGCGATCGATGTGCACGCGCACGCTGGCTTCCACATCATCGAAGCGCTTGCGCGATGCACTGGCCAGGGCCGCCTCGACGGCCTCGAAGATCACCTTGCGGGAGACCCCCTTCTCGTTGGAGATCGTATCGACGACCGCCAGAATTTCTTTACTCATGACTTAGCCTCGCCAGTGAACCTGTCCTTATACACCAAGCTCATCACGTGAACTGCGGGACGACCCGCGCCTGATCGATGCCCTCGATGGGAAAGCAATATTCCTCGCCGTCGACCTGCAGCAGCACCTCGTCATTCTCGATCCCGGCCAGCAGACCCTGAAACTTGCGCCGGCCGTCGAAGGGCACACGCAGCTTCACGCTCACCACATGTCCGGCGTAGCGCTCGAACTGCTCGAGGGTGAACAGCGGTCGGTCCATCCCCGGCGAGGAGACTTCCAGCCGATACTCTCCCGGCACCGGGTCCTCGACATCGAGCACCGCGCTGACCTGACGACTGACGTCGGCGCAATCGTCCACGCTCACCCCGTCCTCATGATCGATATAGATCACCAGGCGGGAATGTTTGCCCTGGGACAGATGATCGATGCCCCATAGCTCGAACCCCATGGCCGAGGCCACCGGTTCGATCAGCGCATGCAGCGCAGCATCCTTGATTGCCACGGAAGAAAGCTCCTACAGCCGTTGCATCAGGCACCTGGCCGGGAGTTGAGAGAAGAGTCAGGTGGCTGATTGGCGTTGCTCGAACAGCTCACCGGCATCTCCGGCTGGCAAGCTGCTAACAAAAAGCCCCTTCACAGGAAGGGGCTTTCACAAGAAACCTGTATACCATTCCTGCCCTCTGACATGCCCCTGAGTCTTGCGCATGCCCGCCAGGAAGATGGTAGCGGGGACCGGATTTGAACCGATGACCTTCGGGTTATGAGCCCGACGAGCTACCAGACTGCTCCACCCCGCATCAATCTAGGCCGGTGATTGTAAGCCCACATGACATCTTCGTCAAGCGGCAACACCGCATACTGCCAATCCTGCCTCGAAGGCGCGAACCTTGCATCGCCTGCTTCGAGATGGTGCCGAAGGCGGGACTTGAACCCGCACGACCATAAGGTCACTACCCCCTCAAGATAGCGTGTCTACCAATTCCACCACTTCGGCAACGGGGAGGCTGGATGACGACTTCAGTCGCCGCTTTCCTCCAGCGCTGGCGACGTATTATCCACACCACTACCGGCACCGTCAAGGCTAGGCACGGCATTCTGCTGCTCGATCATCTCGGCATCGGGGATGCCGGCTTCCGGCGCGTCTCCGGCCTGGGACGCGAAGTACGCCAGGGCCAGAGACGTTGCGAAGAAGGCCGCGGCGAGCAGCCCGGTGAACTTCGCCAGGAAGCTGCCGCTGCCCCGCGAGCCGAACACGGTCTGGGAGGCACCGCCACCGAAGGCGGCACCGGCTTCGGCGCCCTTGCCCTGCTGCAGCAGGATCAGGACGACCAGGGCGATGGCGATCGCCACATGGGTCATGAGAATGGCAACTTGCATGGATTCAACCTGCTGACTGACAAATGGCTAGGAAATCGTCGACCTTGAGCGAGGCTCCGCCCACCAGGCCGCCGTCGATATCGGGTTGGGCGAGCAGTTCGGCGGCATTATCCGCCTTCATGCTGCCGCCGTAGAGGAGGCGCATGCCCGCGGCGAGCGCCTCATCATAACGCGTCAGGCGACCACGGACGGCCGCATGCACGGACTGGGCCTGATCGGGCGTCGCCGTGCGGCCGGTACCGATCGCCCAGACGGGCTCATAGGCAACGACCAGGCGAGATCGCTGCCCCTCGTCGAGGGCGTCGAACACCGCCTCGAGCTGACCCAGCACCACCGCTTCGGTCCGCTGGGCCTCGCGCTCCTCGAGGGTCTCGCCGACGCAGAGTACCGGCGTGAGCCCCTCGAGGAGCGCCGCCTTGACGCGTGACAGCACCGCCGCGTCGTCCTCACCGAACAGTGAACGCCGCTCGGAATGGCCGACCAGCACCAGGCGGGCACCGCACTCTCTCAGCATGGTCGCGCTGACCTCGCCGGTGAAGGCGCCGGAGGGCTGATCGCTGAGCGTCTGCGCGCCCACCGTCACGGCGGTCTCGCCAAGCGCTCGTCCCGCTGATTCCAGGAAGGGGAAGGGCACCATCACCGCCACCTCGACGTTCACGGGCAAGGAGACATCGGTGAAGGCCCGACCGAACTCCTCGACCAGGGCCAGGGAGCCGTTCATCTTCCAGTTTCCAGCGATCAGCGGCATGCGCATCAGGCTTCCTCTTTCAAGGTGGTGCGAAATGGTATAGGAGGGGCTCAGTCAAGACAACCAGAGTCAAGACTGCAAACGCCATTCGATCAACCGAGCAGCGCCTCGACGTCACCGGCCAGTCGCCTCGCCAGGCCATCGACGTCCAGATGGGCCCTCCCCTCGACCATCACCCGAATCAGCGGCTCGGTGCCCGAGGCCCGCAACAGCACCCGTCCCTGGTCGCCGAGCTCCCCCTCCAGGGCGCTCACCGTCTCCTTGAGCGTCGACTGCTCCAGCAGCGCCTTGGCATCGCTGCCGGGCGTCAGACGCACATTGACCAGCGCCTGTGGAGCCTTCTCCAGGCCGGCGAGCAGGCGTCCAAGCGATTTCTGCTCGCGAATCATGATCGCCAGCACCTGGAGCGCCGAGACGATACCGTCACCCGTCGTCTGCACATGTCCGCAGACGATATGCCCGGATGACTCGCCGCCCAGTTGCCAGCCATTGGCCGCCATGCGCTCCATGACGTAACGGTCGCCTACCCTGGCGCGCTCGAAGGGGATGTCGAGCGCCTCCATGGCGGCCGCGAGCCCGAAATTGGACATCAGAGTGCCCACCACACCACCGCCCAGATCGCCACGGGCATGACGATCGCGGGCGATCAGGTAGAGGATGTCGTCGCCATCGATCTCACGACCATCGGCATCCACCAGCAGGACCCTGTCGCCGTCGCCGTCGAAGGCCACACCGAGGTCAGCGCCCTGCTCGATCACCGCCGCGCACAGGGCGGCAGGATGGGTCGAGCCCACCTCATGATTGATGTTGAGACCGTCGGGGGCGGCGCCAATCAGGCTGACATCGGCACCCAGCTCCCGAAACACGCTGGGCGCGATGTGGTAGGTGGCGCCATGGGCGCAGTCGACCACCATCTTCAGTCCATGCAGGCTGACCCGGTCGGGAATGGTCGACTTGCAGAACTCGATATAGCGGCCGGGGGCATCGTCGACCCGCACCGCCTTGCCCAGACGAGACGGACCCACGGTGGCCAGACTCTCCTCCAGCGCCGCCTCGATGCTCGCCTCGACCTCATCGGCAAGCTTGGTCCCGGCGGCTGAAAAGAACTTGATGCCGTTGTCCTGGAAAGGGTTGTGGGAAGCCGAGATGACGATGCCCGCATCGGCGCGGAAGGTGCGGGTCAGGTAGGCGATGGCCGGCGTGGGCATGGGCCCCAGCAGCATCACGTCGACCCCGGCGGCGGAGAGCCCCGACTCGAGCGCCGACTCGAACATGTAGCCGGAGATCCGCGTGTCCTTTCCGATCATCACCCGGGGCCGCCCCTTCTCGCGCGTCAGCACGCGACCGGTGGCCCAGCCCAGCTTGAGCATGAAGTCGGCGGTGATGGGGGGCTCCCCCACGGTGCCGCGGATGCCGTCGGTGCCGAAATAGCGTCTAGTCATTCGAGCAGCCTTCCTCTAATACGGCCCAGGTCATGTTCACCGCGTCCACGTGGGGCCCCACGTCGTGAACGCGCAGAATACGTGCGCCACGCTCCACCGCCAGGGCGGAGAGCGCCAGGCCACCGGAGAGGCGTTCCTCCACCGGGCGGCCGAGCACCTTGCCGATCATGCTCTTGCGCGACATGCCCACCAGCAGTGGCAGCCCGAGCCGCGCCAGGTGATCCATGTGCTTGAGCAGCCGCAGGTTGTGCTCCACCGACTTGGCGAATCCGAAGCCGGGGTCGAGCAGCATCCGCTCGCGACGCAGCCCGGCGGCTTCGCAGGCCGCCACCCGCTCCGCCAGAAAGTCGGTCACGGCCTCCTCCACCGGCCGGTCGAAATGGGGGTCCTCCTGCATGTCGCCCGGCTCACCAAGCATGTGCATCAGGCACACCGGCAGGCCGCTGGCGATCGCCGCCGACAGGGCACCCTCGCGGCGCAGGTTTCGCACATCGTTGATCATGCCCGCACCGGCCTGCGCCGTCGCCTGCATCACCTCGGGCGTACTGGTATCCACAGAGACCAGTGCATCGAACTCACGCACCAGCGATTCCACCACCGGCACCACCCGATCCAGCTCCTGCTGGACCGCGACCGGCTCGGCGCCGGGACGCGTGGACTCGCCACCCACGTCGATGATTGCGGCCCCCTCGGCCAGCATGCGCTCGGCATGGCGCAGCGCGTCATCGGGTACCGCATGGCGCCCGCCATCGGAGAAGGAATCGGGGGTGACGTTGAGGATCCCCATGATGCGGGGAAAGGAGAGGTCGAGGCGGTGCCGGCCACACTGCAGATGCGTCGCTGTACTGGTATCCATCATCTTCCTGTTGGTCGCGAACGGCAAAGGCGCCCCGCAGGGCGCCTGAGATTTGCTGCCGGGCCACTTCAGCTGCCGGCCGGGCCACCCAGCGGGTCGGAGGGGCGACGCGAGGGAGTGTCATCATCCTCGGCATCGTCACTCGACTCCGGGGAGGCCGAGCCGGCCTCGGCGCGAGGCTCGCCGCCGGTGGGGGCGCCGCTGCTCGGGTCATCCCAGCCCTCCGGGGGACGCGGGTCGCGACCTTCCATGATGTCCTTGAGCTGAGTGGAGTCGATGGTCTCGTACTTCATCAGCGCCTCGGCCATGGCATCCAGCTTGTCGCGGTTCTCCTCGAGGATCTGCTGGGCCTGCTCGTAGCAGCCGTCGATGATCTTGCGCACCTCCTTGTCGAGCCTGGAGGTGGTCTCGCCGGACTTGAGCTTGCCACCCTGGCCGGGGCCACCGAGGAACTGGTGGGACTCGTCCTCGTCGTACATGATCGGCCCCATCTCCTCGGAGAGCCCCCACTTGGCGACCATGTTATGAGCAAGCTCGGTGGCACGCTTGATGTCATTGGAAGCCCCGGTGGTCACACCATCCGGCCCCAGGGTCATTTCCTCGGCGATACGGCCACCGAACAGTGAGCAAATCTGGCCAATCAGCTGTCGACGGGAAAGGCTGTAACGATCCTCCTCGGGGAGGAACATGGTCACGCCGAGGGCACGACCCCGCGGGATGATGGTGACCTTGTAGACCGGGTCATGCTCCGGCAACACCAGCCCGATGATGGCATGGCCCGACTCGTGGTAAGCCGTATTGAGCTTCTCCCTGTCGGTCATGACCATGGACTTGCGCTCTGCGCCCATCATGATCTTGTCCTTGGCAAGCTCCAGCTCTTCCATGCTTACCAGACGCTTGTTGCGACGCGCGGCGAACAGGGCGGCTTCGTTGACCAGGTTGGCCAGGTCGGCGCCGGAGAAGCCCGGTGTGCCACGGGCGATTAGCGATGGCTTGACGTCATCGGCCAGCGGCACCTTGCGCAGGTGCACATTGAGGATGTGCTCACGGCCGCGGATGTCGGGCAGCGGCACCACTACCTGGCGGTCGAAGCGGCCCGGACGCATGAGTGCCGGGTCGAGAACGTCCGGACGGTTGGTGGCGGCGATGACGATGATGCCCTCGTTGGCCTCGAAACCGTCCATCTCCACCAGCAACTGGTTCAGCGTCTGCTCGCGTTCGTCGTTGCCACCACCCATGCCGGCGCCGCGCGAGCGGCCCACGGCATCGATCTCGTCGATGAAGATGATGCAGGGCGATTGCTTCTTGGCCTGCTCGAACATGTCACGCACGCGAGAGGCGCCCACGCCGACGAACATCTCGACGAAGTCGGAACCGGAGATCGAGAAGAACGGCACCTTGGCCTCGCCGGCGATGGACTTGGCGAGCAGCGTCTTGCCGGTACCGGGCGGCCCCACCATCAACACGCCGCGCGGAATGGTACCGCCCAGGCGCTGGAACTTGGTCGGGTCACGCAGGAAGTCGACCAGTTCCTCGACCTCCTCCTTTGCCTCGTCGCAGCCGGCGACATCGGCGAAGGTGGTCTTGATCTGGTCCTGGGAGAGCAGCTTGGCCTTGGACTTGCCGAAGCTCATGGGCCCGCCCTTTCCGGCGCCGCCCCCCTGCATCTGACGCATGAAGAACATGAAGATCGCCAGGATCAGCAG
The DNA here is from genome assembly GCF_040196335.1 of Halomonas aquatica. NCBI lineage: Bacteria > Pseudomonadati > Pseudomonadota > Gammaproteobacteria > Oceanospirillales > Halomonadaceae > Halomonas > Halomonas aquatica. The sequence continues at coordinate 413,543 of NZ_JBEGCJ010000004.1, read as the reverse complement.
GATCGGGAAGCTGGCGATCAGCAGGCGCATCCACAGGCTCTGCTGCTCGGGCTCCTTGCCCACCACCGTGACATCGTTGGCCAGCAGGTCATCCATCAGCTTGGGATCCTCCGCCGCCGGACGGATAGTCCTGAACGGGGAGCCATCCGTGCGCTCACCGGAGATGGTATAGCCATCAATGGTCACGCTGCGGACCTGCTGGTTCTGCACCTGCTGGACGAACTGGGAATAGTTCATCGCCTGCGGTGCGTTGTCGACGCTGAAGTTGTTGAACACCGTCAGCAGCACCGCCGCGATGACCAACCACAGAATCAGGTTCTTCGCCATATCATTCAAGGGACTACCCTCATTGCAAGAATCTGTCGGCCGAAAATGCCTGGTCCTTCGACACTACATGAGCGGCACATGTTCAGCCAGCCTAAGGCCAGAGCGGGAAATCGCCGCCACTGTGACACAGTCACGGCACCCTGTCCGGCAATCGGCCCGTTAGGCTCCGCCTATCGCGGCGGCCCCTGATGCTGCAGCAGAGGCCACGCCTCAGCCGCGAAACCCTTCTGCCAGGAGGTAGACCTCACGGGAGCGTGCCCGGGAGGCCTCCGGCTTGCGAGTCACTACCCGCTTGAAGCTACCGCGCAGCTCCTTGAGGAACTCGTCGAACCCCTCACCCTGGAAGACCTTGGCCAGGAAGGTGCCGCCGGGAGACAGCGTCTGGCGCGCCAGGTCCAGCGCCAGTTCCACCAGGTACATGGCCTGGGGCTGGTCGATGGCCGCCATACCACTCATATTGGGGGCCATGTCCGACATCACAAGGTCCACGGGACGATCGCCGAGGGTATCGAGGATCGACTCGAGCACGCTCTCCTCGGTGAAATCGCCCTGGATGAAGTCGACATCCGCCAGGGCATCCATCTCGAGGATGTCCGAGGCGATCACCACGCCACCCGACCCGACCTTCTCGGCGGCCACCTGGCTCCAGCCACCGGGGGCGGCTCCCAGGTCGATCACGGTCATGCCGGGACGCAGGAGACGGTCCTTCTCGTCCAGCGCCAGCAGCTTGTAGCTGGCCCGGCTGCGGTAGCCGTCCTGCCAGCGCTGCTGCACGAACTGGTCGTCGAAGTGCTCCTTCAGCCAGCCCTTGCTGGTCTTGCTGGTCTTGCTGGCAGAAGCCTTGCTGGCCGGCGCCTTGCCGGCGGCGCCCTTGGCGCGGGGAGCATGGGAACGTGCCACGGCATCACCTGTGAATGACCATGAATGACAGGCAGTCGAGCGGATTCCGGAAAGAACCGGTGAAAGACCCGGTGGAGGTGCGACGGGGTGCTGACCTGCGGACCCGGCCGGTGGATGAAGCACGCCGACAAGGCGACGAGCTTTCGCCGCGCGGCAATTCACCGTACCATGTGCGCTGCGCGCCAACCGGGAAGAAGCAAGATACCATGAGCTTGTCACAGGCACAAAAGAAAGCATTCCGCAGCATCGGCCACCATCTCGACCCCGTGGTCGCCGTCTCCGAAAACGGCGCCTCCGAGGGCGTGCTGGCTGAACTCGACCGGGCACTGCGCGACCATGAGCTGGTCAAGGTCAAGCTCGCCCTGCCCGACCGCGACGATCGTGCCGCCATGCTCGACGAGCTGGTGGCGGCGAGCGATGCCGAGCTGGTGCAGAAGATCGGCAAGATGGCCCTGCTTTACCGCCACAATCCAAGGGTCAACCCGAAGCTCTCCAACATCCAGCGCTTCGAGAATCACCACGGGCGGTTCTGACACGGCCAAGGATAGGGCACGGTGACAAAGAGAAACCCCGCGGATGCTGCTCTGCGGGGTTTCTTCTTGTCTGGCTGCGGCCGCCGCCCGTCACCGGGCGGCTTGGCGCTTGGCGCTTAGAGATGCTCGACGCTGGCGATCTCGTATTCGACCTCACCGCCCGGGGTCTTCACCAACACCACCTCGCCCTCTTCCTTGCCGATCAAGGCACGGGCGATGGGTGAGGTGACCGAGATACGACCCTCCTTGATGTTGGCCTCATCCTCGCCGACGATCCGATAGGCCACCTCCTCGTCGGTCTCCAGGTTGATCAGGCCCACGGTGACCCCGAAGATCACCTTGCCGGTCCGGGGCAGCTTGGCCACGTCGATCACCTGGGCGTTTGAGAGCTTGCCCTCGATCTCCTGGATGCGCCCCTCGATGAAGCCCTGCTGCTCGCGGGCCGCGTGGTACTCGGCATTCTCCTTCAGGTCGCCGTGCTCGCGAGCCTCGGCGATGGCAGCAATCACTCTTGGACGCGCCTCCCCCTTCAGCTCCTCGAGCTCCTTGCGCAACCGTTGCTCACCAGCGACGGTCATCGGGACCTTGTTCATTGCGTAGCTCCTGCATGCAGTTCCTGTAACCGCCGCACGGTAATGGCATTGCCGTACTCGAGCGCCATGCAAACGGCATTGGCCCCTGCCAGCGTCGTGGCATAAGGAACCTTGCGGGCGAGTGCAGTGCGACGGATCACCGAGGAGTCGTTGATGGCCTGGCGGCCCTCGGTGGTGTTGACGATATAGGCGACCTCGTCGTTCTTGAGCAGATCGACGATATGCGGACGGCCTTCATAGACCTTGCTGACGACCTCTACCGGCAGGTCGGCGGCCTCGAGTGCCACCGCCGTGCCACGGGTCGCGCACAGGGTGAATCCCAAGGTTACCAGAGAACGGGCCACCTCGATAACTCCCGCCTTGTCCGGGTCGCGCACCGAGAGGAACGCCTTGCGCTCGCCCTCGAGCCGCGGGATCGCCTCTCCTGCCCCCAGCTGCGCCTTGTAGAAGGCCTCGGCGAAGGTATCGCCCGAGCCCATCACCTCGCCGGTGGACTTCATCTCGGGCGAGAGGATCGGGTCGACGCCCGGGAACTTGTTGAACGGGAAGACCGCCTCCTTGACGCTGAAGAAGTGCGGCACGATCTCGCGGGTAAAGCCCTGCTCGGCCAGGGTCTTGCCGGCCATGCAGCGCGCGGCCACCTGGGCCAGGGAGGTACCGATGCACTTGGAGACGAAGGGCACGGTCCGAGAGGCCCGAGGATTGACCTCGATGACGTAGATCTCGCCGTCCTGCCAGGCCAACTGGACGTTCATCAGGCCCTTGACGCCGAGCTCCACGGCCATCTTCTTGACCTGCTCGCGCATCTCGTCCTGCACCTCGGCGGGCAGCGAATAGGGCGGCAGCGAACAGGCGGAATCACCGGAGTGCACGCCGGCCTGCTCGATATGCTGCATGATGCCACCGATCACCACCTGCTCACCGTCGCTGACCGCATCGATGTCGATCTCGACGGCGGCATTCAGGAAGTGGTCGAGCAGCACCGGGGAGTCGTTGGAGACCTTGACTGCGTGGGTCATGTAGTTCTCGAGCTCGGAGGCGTCGTAGACGATCTCCATGGCCCTGCCGCCGAGCACATAACTCGGGCGCACCACCAGCGGGTAGCCGATCGCCTCGGCCTTGGCGAAGGCCTCCTCGAAGCTGCGCGCGGTGGCGTTGGGCGGCTGCTTGAGGCCCAGCTTGTCGATCATCTGCTGGAAGCGCTCGCGATCCTCGGCCCGGTCGATGGCATCCGGGGTGGTGCCGATGATCGGCACGCCGGCGGCCTCGAGCTCGCGGGCCAGCTTGAGCGGGGTCTGGCCGCCGAACTGCACGATCACCCCGACCGGCTGCTCCTTGTCGGCGATCTCCAGCACGTCCTCCAGGGTCACCGGCTCGAAGTAGAGGCGGTCACTGGTGTCGTAGTCGGTGGAGACGGTCTCCGGGTTGCAGTTGACCATGATGGTCTCATAGCCGTCGTCGTGCATGGCGAAAGCGGCATGCACGCAGCAGTAGTCGAACTCGATGCCCTGGCCGATACGATTGGGCCCGCCGCCCAGCACCATGATCTTCTGGCGGTCGGAGACCTCGGCCTCGCATTCCTCCTCGTAGGTGGAGTACATGTAGGCGGTATCGGAGGCGAACTCCGCGGCGCAGGTGTCGACCCGCTTGTAGACGGGACGGATGCCGGCCTTCTGGCGCGTGCGACGGAACTCCTTCTCCGCGACGCCCAGCAGGCTCGCCAGGCGGGCATCAGAGAAGCCCTTGCGCTTGAGCATGTAGAGCTCGCGTGGCGTGAATTCTGAGAGCGAGCGCTGGGCGACCTCGGCCTCGACCCGAACCAGGTCCTCGATCTGCACCAGAAACCAGCGGTCGATGTTGGTCAGGGCGAAGACCTCCTCGAGGCTCATTCCGGCGCGCATGGCGTCGGCCACGAAGAAGATCCGCTCGGCACCGGCGGCCTGCAGCTCGCCCTTGATGTGCGCCATGGCTTCGGCGCTGAACTCGCCGGCCTTGAATTCAGGAAACTTGGGGTCGAGGCCGTCGTTGCCTGTCTCCAGGCCGCGCAGCGCCTTCTGCAGCGACTCCTGGAAGGTACGGCCGATGGCCATCACCTCGCCCACCGACTTCATCTGGGTAGTCAGGCGGTCGTTGGCCTGGGGGAACTTCTCGAAGGTGAAGCGCGGAATCTTGGTGACCACATAATCGATGGACGGCTCGAAGGAGGCCGGGGTGCGCCCCCCGGTGATGTCATTGTTGAGCTCGTCCAGGGTGTAGCCCACGGCCAGCTTGGCGGCGATCTTGGCGATCGGGAAGCCGGTGGCCTTGGAGGCCAGCGCCGAGGAGCGCGATACCCGCGGATTCATCTCGATGACCACCATCCGGCCGGTCTGCGGATCCATGCCGAACTGCACGTTGGACCCGCCGGTCTCGACGCCGATCTCGCGCAGCACCGCCAGGGAGGCGTCGCGCATGATCTGGTATTCCTTGTCGGTCAGCGTCTGGGCCGGGGCCACGGTGATGGAGTCGCCGGTGTGAACGCCCATGGGGTCGAAGTTCTCGATGGCGCAGACGATGATGCAGTTGTCGTGCTTGTCGCGCACGACCTCCATCTCGTACTCCTTCCAGCCCAGCAGCGACTCGTCGATCAACAGCTCATGGTTGTTCGAGAGCTCGAAGCCACGCTGGCAGATCTCGTCGAACTCCTCCTTGTTGTAGGCCACGCCACCACCGGAGCCGCCCATGGTGTAGGAGGGACGGATGATGGTCGGGAAGCCCAGTTCGGCCTGGATCTCCAGGGCCTCTTCCATGGAATGGGCCACCTTGGCCTTGGGGCATTCCAGGCCGATGTTCTTCATGGCCTTGTCGAAGAGGTCGCGGTCCTCGGCCTTGTTGATGGCATCGGCGTTGGCGCCGATCATCTCCACGCCATACTTCTCCAGCACGCCATGCTTGTCGAGGTCCAGGGCACAGTTCAGCGCCGTCTGGCCCCCCATGGTGGGCAGGATCGCGTCCGGGCGCTCGGCCTCGATGATCTTCTCCACCGTCTGCCAGGTTATCGGCTCGATATAGGTGGCATCGGCCATCGCCGGGTCGGTCATGATGGTGGCCGGGTTGGAGTTGACCAGGATGACCCGGTAGCCCTCCTCGCGCAGCGCCTTGCAGGCCTGGGCGCCGGAGTAGTCGAATTCGCAGGCCTGGCCGATGACGATGGGGCCAGCACCAATGATCAGGATGCTCTTGATGTCGGTACGCTTGGGCATGACGGTTTCCGCGGCTAATCGATGAATGACGGTCTGATGCAGGGCGATTCGTGCCTAGCGGCGTTCCTTCATCATGGTGACGAAACGGTCGAACAGTGGCGCGACATCCCGGGGCCCCGGGCTCGCCTCCGGATGGCCCTGGAAGCTGAAGGCCGGCCGATCGGTGCGCTCGATGCCCTGCAGGGTGCCGTCGAACAGTGAGCGGTGGGTGGCGCGCAGGGTCTCGGGCAGGGTCGACTCCTCGGCCGCGAAGCCGTGGTTCTGGCTGGTGATCATCACCTGGCCGGAATCGAGGTCCTGAACCGGATGGTTGGCACCGTGGTGGCCGAACTTCATCTTCACCGAGCTGGCCCCGCTGGCCAGCGCCAGCAGCTGGTGGCCCAGGCAGATGCCGAACACCGGCACCCCGGTCTCGAGCAGCTCGCGGATGGCGGTGATGGCATATTCGCAGGGCTCCGGGTCGCCGGGGCCGTTGGAGAGGAAGATGCCGTCCGGGTTCAGCGCCATGACCTCGCTGGCCGGGGTCTGGGCCGGCACCACGGTCAGGCGGCAGCCGCGGGAGGCCAGCATGCGCAGGATGTTGCGCTTCACCCCGTAGTCATAAGCGACCACGTGAAAGGGACGCTCGGCCTTTCCATCAGGACCGGCCGCATCGGCATAACCCTGGCCCAGGGTCCACTCGCCCTCGGACCAGGCGTAGGGCGACTGGCAGGAGACCACCTTGGCCAGGTCCATGCCCTTGAGTCCCGGGAAGGCCTTGGCTGCCTCGAGGGCGCGCGTCACGGCGTCCTCGCCCTCGGCGTCCGCGCCGGCGAGGATCGCGCCGTTCTGGGCGCCCTTGTCACGCAGGATACGGGTCAGGCGACGGGTATCGATGTCGGCGATGCCCAGCACGTTCTGGCCCTTGAGGTAATCGGAAAGCGACTGCTCGCTGCGGAAGCTGCTGGCCAGCAGGGGGAGGTCGCGGATCACCAGGCCAGCCGCGGCGATGGCGCCGGACTCGACGTCTTCGGCGTTGACCCCGGTATTACCGATATGCGGATAGGTGAGGGTCACGATCTGTCGGGTATAGGAGGGGTCGGTCAGGATTTCCTGGTAGCCGGTCATGGCCGTATTGAACACCACCTCACCGCTGGTCAGTCCATCGGCACCGATGGCCGTGCCATGGAACACGCTTCCATCTTCCAGGGCCAGTATCGCCGGTTTGTTCAATGCAACGTCCTCCGATGTGTAAGAGCTTGCCCGTCTTGGAATCCTGCTCACCGGGGCGCGGCCCCGCTGGCCGGCCCGTAAATCGGCCCGTAAAAAAGCGGGACGAAACCCGATACAGACCGGTTTCATCCCGCTTGTTGTCATCCGCTCGGAACGGATTCGGAGCGCTGGGGGCCGAAACAACAAGCGCTCGAGGGGGCTTCTCGCCCATGCGCCCGGCCAAAATTTTCGAGATGTTACAGGAAACGGTGCCCAGCGACTACCCCCGCGGCCTACAGACCCAGCACATCCTGCATGGTATAGCGGCCGTTGCCATGGCCGGCCACCCAGCGCGCCGCACGTACCGCGCCCTTGGCGAAGGTCATGCGGCTGGAGGCCTTGTGGGTGATCTCGATGCGCTCGCCCTCGGTAGCAAACATCACGGTATGCTCGCCGACGATGTCCCCGGCACGCACGGTGGCGAAGCCGATCTCCTTGTCGCTGCGCGGCCCGCACTGCCCCTCGCGGGAAAAGACGCCGTGCTCCTTGAGGGTGCGACCCAGGCTGTCGGCCACCACCTCGCCCATCTTCAGGGCGGTGCCGGAGGGCGCATCCACCTTGTGGCGATGGTGGGCCTCGATCACCTCGATGTCGTAGCCCTCGTCGCCCAGCGCCTTCGCCGCGGTCTCCAGCAGCTTGAGGGTCAGGTTGACCCCCACGCTCATGTTCGGCGCAAATACCATGGGCACCCGGTCACGAAAGCCGTTGAGTTCGACGAGCTCGTCATCGGAGAGGCCGGTGGTGCCGATGACGATGCGCTTGCCATGCTCGGCACAGAAGGCCAGGTTGGCCAGGGTGACCTGCGGCGAGGTGAAGTCGATCAGCACGTCGAAGTCGTCGACGATGGCGTCGAGTGAGTCCACCGCCGCCACGCCCAGCTTGCCGACCCCGGCCAGTTCGCCGATATCGGCGCCGGCGAGCGAACTGCCCGGCTCGACGACACCCCCGGCCAGGGAGGCCTCGGCATCCTGCTGCACGGCGTTGACCAGGGTGCGGCCCATCCGGCCGGCGACACCGACGATGGCAATACGGGTCATGCGGACTCCTGCGAATTCGATGGCTTCGGAAATAGCGCTTAGAAAATGGCACTTCGGACATGGCACTTCGGAAGTGGCGGCAGTATACCAGAGGGCCAGCCGCACGGGGTGGCCGTAGCCTCGACCATCCATACCGTCATGGGCACATCGCGGGCCAGGCTCTCGTCTGCCCGGCGCCGCCCTGGCAGATCAACGCGCGGGGGTTGAGGGCGTGTCGCGCAGCAGCAACAGGATCGCGGCGATGACCATCAGACTGCCCGGCAGCCAGGCCCAGCCGACCCGCCCGGGTTCACGGACGAACAGCAGCAGCATGGAGACGAAGGGCACCAGATAGCTGTAGGCGGTGACCGCGGACGGCGTCAGCACCGCGGTGGCGCGCTGCAGCAGCCAGAAGGTCAGGGCGCTGGAGAAGAGCCCTAGATAGACCAGCACCAACAGATCACGGCCGGTCATGGCCGCCAGGCGCCCCATCGGCTCGAGGGCGAGGCCCGCAAACCCGACCAACACGGCCCCCAGGCCCAGGCTCCAGAAGGTACGTACCGCCGCCGACGCCGGCAGTCGACCGGTCGCCAGGCCCCACTTGCTGAGTACCGGATAGAGCGCCGTTGCGAAGCAACCGAGGAAGAACACCGCCTCGCCCATGCCGAACCGCAGACGCCCGCCCTGCTCCAGGGATTCGGCGATGGCCAGGCCCAGCGCCCCCGCCGCGCCCAACGCCAGGATCGCCGGCAACCGCCAGGCCAACCGCTCGACCCCGAAGCCCAGCCCCAGCAGGAAGGCCAGCAGCGGAACCGTGACGAACAGCGTGGCCATGGAAAGCGCCGTGGCATGATGCGCCGCCCAGAACATGGCACCGAAGAAACCGGCGAGGCATAGCCCCATCAGGGCATACAGCGGCAGCTCGCGCCAGCCGGGCAGGAAGGTCGGCGAACGCCGAACCAGCCACCACAGGCCGGCGCAGGCGATGAGGAAGCGCAGCGAAGTCAGCGAGAGCGGCGGCAGCTCGCTCATTGCCCCCACTGCGGGAAAGGACAGCCCCACCAGCACCGCCCACAACATCATGCCGAGGTGGGCGGCACGAGCCGACTGCCGGTCGTTCAATTTTCCCAGACGATGTCCAGGCTCACGCCCGTCAGGCCTTCGAGCGCGGCATTCACCTTGCCTTCCAGGCGATCCAGGGTTCCGTCATCCAGCGTCTCGACGGCCACGACCAGGCGGTCCGGCTGGGCCTCAAGCAGGCAGCTACCCTCGTCGAATCTCACCCTCGCCTGGGTCTCCTCACGATCGATAGGCCGAGCATCGGCCCACTCCCTGCACAGTCGTTCGACCAGTTCCTTGGCATCCTCGGCAGGCATATCGGCTCTTGAAATCGGCATGGCGATCTCCGCAACTCGTTGGATGAATACTCAGCCTATGACGATGCCCCCCAGAAACGCCAGCCCCGTTTCGGCCCCTCGCCCGCCTTGACACCCGGCACGAACCGGTATGGGCGACAGGCAACCACGCCCAGGCACTATGCTGTTGCATGTATAGGGGCACTACCACCCATCGAGAGGGTTCGGCAATGATCATCAACTGTGCGGTCTATGAGAAGGGACGTCGCCTTCAAGACATCCAGATCGAGGAGGTCGGCGACTACCTGGGCCAGACGGACCGTTTCGTGTGGGTGGCACTGCACGAGCCGGACGAGGCGGAGATGGCCCGCTTCCAGGAGGTTTTTAGCCTGCACGAGTTGGCCGTGGAGGACGCCCTGAACGGTCACCAGCGTCCCAAGCTCGAGGAGTACGGCGAAGCACTGTTCGTGATCATGAACATGATCACGATGCGCGATGACCAGCTCGAAACCGGCCAGGTGGCGGTGTTCGCAGGCCCCGGCTACGTGCTGTCGGTGCGACTGCACCCGGGCCAGGGCTTCACCGAGGTTCGCCAGCGCTGTGAGAGCGAGCCGAAGCTGCTGAAGCATGGACCGGCCTTCGTGATCTATGCCCTGATGGACACCATCGTCGACCGCTACTTCCCGGTCATCGAATCGCTGCAGGCCGAGCTCGAGAGCATCGAGGACGAGATCTTCGTGAAGGGGTCGGCCCGCCAGAGCCTGGAGCGCCTCTACAAGCTCAAGCGCCAGACCATGAAGCTCAAGCATGCTGCCATGCCGCTGGTTGAAGCCGCCGGCCACCTGTCGGGCGTTCGTGTGCCGGTCCTGTGCAACAAGACCCGGGAGTACTTCCGCGACGTCTACGACCACCTGCACCGTATCGAGTCGGCGGTGGATACCATCCGCGAGATGACCATCACCGCGATCCAGGTGAACCTCTCGATGGTGGCGATCGACGAGGGCGAGGTCCACAAGCGGCTCGCGGCCTGGGCCGCCATCTTCGCGGTAGCCACCATCCTCGCCGGCATCTGGGGCATGAACTTCACCCACATGCCCGAGCTCGACTGGCGCCTGGGCTATCCCCTGGCCCTGCTGGTGATGGGCGGCGCCTGCGGCTGGCTCTACCAGCGCTTCCGGCGGGCCGGGTGGCTATAGAAAGGGGCCATCGGCCTGCACGCCATGACGCGACAGGGCCCCGGCATCGTTCGATGCCGGGGCCCTGTCGGTTACTGCGGGGACTCGCCTTACGGCTTCATGTCCTCGAAGAACTTCCTCACGCCGTCGAAGAAGCCTGACTTCTTCGGCGAGTGGTGGTGCCCGTCGCTGCCACCCAGGCTGTCCTGGAAGGTGCGCAAGAGCTCCTTCTGCTCCTCTTTGAGCTTGACCGGGGTCTCGACCACGACCTTGCACAGCAGGTCGCCGGGGGGACCGCCGCGCACCGGCTTCACGCCCTTGCCACGCAGGCGAAACAGCTTTCCGGTCTGGGTCTCGGGCGGGATCTTCAGCTTGACCCGGGCATCCAGGGTGGGCACTTCGAGCTCGCCGCCTAGCGCCGCGTCGACGAAGTTGATCGGCACCTCGCACTGCAGGTGACGGCCGTCGCGCTGGAAGATGTGGTGCGGCTTGATCGCCGCCTGGACGTAGAGATCCCCGGGCGGGCCACCGTTGATGCCGGCCTCGCCCTCGCCATTGAGGCGGATGCGGTCGCCGGTATCCACTCCGGCCGGGATCTTCACCGAAAGGGTGCGGGTCTCGCGCACCCGGCCCTCGCCGTGGCACTTGTGGCACGGCACCTTGATGTGCTGGCCGCCACCGTGACAGGTCGGGCAGGTCTGCTGCACGGCGAAGAAGCCCTGCTGCATGCGCACCTGGCCCATGCCGTTACAGGTCGGGCAGGTCTCCTTGCTGGAGCCCGGCTCGGCACCTCCACCGTCGCAGCGCTCGCATTCGACATGGCGCGGCACGCGGATATCCACGCTGGTGCCGGCCACGGCATCCTCGAGATCGAGCTCGAGGTTGTAGCGAAGATCGCTGCCGCGCTGCGGAGCGTTGGGATGGCGGCGTCCGCCTCCCCCACCGAAGATGTCGCCGAACACATCGCCGAAGATGTCGCTGAAGCCACCGGCCCCGGGGCCACCGAAGCCACCGCCGCCGCCACCGGCCTGACCGTCGACGCCTGCATGGCCGAACTGGTCATAGGCGGCACGCTTCTCGCTGTCGCTCAGGACCTCGTAGGCTTCCGAGATCTCGCGGAACTTCTCGGCCGCCGTGTCATCATCCGGATTGCGGTCGGGATGGAATTTCTGGGCGAGGCGTCGGTAGGACTTCTTGATGTCCTTCTGGTCGGCACCGCGCTCGACGCCCAGTACTTCGTAATAGTCACGCTTGGACATGAGTCTGTCCGCCTCCGTAGTGACTCTGCGGAAACACCAACGCGGGAGTCAGGCCCCCGCGCTGGCGTCATCCGTGGTTCAGATGTCGTGGTTTACTGCTTCTTCTGGTCGTCGTTGACTTCTTCGTACTCGGCATCGACCACGTCATCTTCCTGCTTGGCGCCAGCCTCGCTGCCGGCCTCACCGGCCTGCTGGGCGGCTTCGCCCTGCTCGGCGTACATCTTCTGCGCCAGGTTGCCGGAGGCCTCGGTCAACTTGTCCAGCTTGGCCTGGATGTCTTCCTGGTCGTCGCCCTTGATGGCCTCTTCCAGCTCGGAAGCGGCGGTCTCGATGGCCTGCTTCTCCTCGTCGCTGGCCTTGTCGCCAGCCTCTTCGAGGGTCTTGCGAGCGGCGTGGATCATGCCGTCGGCCTGGTTGCGCAGCGCCACCAGTTCCTCGAACTTCTTGTCCTCGTCGGCGTGGGCCTCGGCGTCCCGGACCATCTGCTCGACCTCTTCCTCGGACAGACCGCTGGAGGCCTTGATGACGATGGACTGTTCCTTGCCGGTGGCCTTGTCCTTGGCGGACACGTTCAGGATACCGTTGGCGTCGAGGTCGAAGGCAACCTCGATCTGCGGCACGCCGCGCGGTGCCGGCGGGATGTCGGCCAGGTCGAAGCGACCGAGCGACTTGTTGCCGCTGGACTGCTTGCGCTCGCCCTGCTGGACGTGAATGGTCACGGCCGTCTGATTGTCATCCGCGGTGGAGAAGGTCTGGGTCTTCTTGGTCGGGATGGTGGTGTTCTTCTCGATCAACGGGGTCATCACGCCGCCGAGGGTCTCGATGCCCAGGGTCAGCGGTGTGACGTCGAGCAGCAGCACGTCCTTGACGTCACCGCCCAGTACGCCGCCCTGGATGGCGGCGCCCACGGCCACGGCTTCGTCCGGGTTGACGTCCTTGCGGGCTTCCTTGCCGAAGAAGTCGGCCACGGACTTCTGCACCATGGGCATGCGGGTCTGGCCGCCGACCAGGATGACGTCGTCGATCTCTGAACCGGACAGGCCGGCATCCTTGAGCGCGGTCTTGCACGGCTCCATGGAGCGCTTGACCAGCTCTTCCACCAGCGACTCCAGCTTGGCCCGGGTCACCTTCACGTTGAGGTGCTTGGGGCCGGTGTTGTCAGCGGTGATGTAAGGCAGGTTGACGTCGGTCTGCTGGGCGCTGGACAGCTCGATCTTGGCCTTCTCGGCGGCTTCCTTGAGGCGCTGCATGGCCAGGTTGTCACCGGAGAGGTCGATGCCGCTGTCGGCCTTGAACTGATCGACCAGGTAGTTGATCAGCTTGAGGTCGAAGTCCTCGCCGCCCAGGAAGGTGTCGCCGTTGGTGGCCAGCACCTCGAACTGGGTCTCGCCGTCGACATCGGCCACCTCGATGATGGAGATGTCGAAGGTACCGCCGCCCAGATCATAGACCGCGATGGTCTTGTCGCCACGGGACTTGTCCATGCCATAGGCCAGCGCCGCCGCGGTGGGCTCGTTGATGATGCGCTTGACCTCGAGACCGGCGATGCGGCCGGCATCCTTGGTGGCCTGGCGCTGGCTGTCGTTGAAGTAAGCCGGCACGGTGATGACCGCCTCGGTGACTTCCTCACCGAGATAGTCTTCCGCGGTCTTCTTCATCTTCTTCAGCACCTCGGCGCTGACCTGGGGCGGAGCGAGCTTCTTGCCCTTCACTTCCACCCAGGCATCACCGTTGTCGGCCTCGGCGATGGTGTAGGGCACCATCTTGATGTCCTTCTGGACGACGTCGTCCTTGAAGCGACGGCCGATCAGGCGCTTGATGGCGTACACGGTGTTGTGCGGGTTGGTCACCGCCTGGCGCTTGGCCGCCTGGCCCACCAGGATCTCACCGTCCTCGGTGTAGGCGATGATGGAAGGCGTGGTGCGCGCGCCTTCGGCGTTCTCGATCACCTTGGCCTTGTCACCGTCGAGCACGGCGACACAGGAGTTGGTGGTCCCCAGGTCAATACCGATGATGCGTCCCATAGGAAATCCTCGAAATTGCGGTTGAATTCGTGATCTGCGGCTTTCACCGCGGGTTGCCGTCTATCTGGGGGCCCTCGAAACCTTTTCAAGACCCGAGGGCCGCTTTTCTGCGGTCTGAGGTCAGCCGGCGGCCTGGCTGACCACCACCATGGCCGGGCGGACCAGGCGCCCGTTGAGCAGGTAGCCCTTCTGCATGACGTCCATCACGGTGTTGGGCTCCATCTCGGGATTGGGCACCATGGCCATGGCCTCGTGGTACTGCGGGTCGAAGGGCTCGCCATGGGGCTCCACCACCTCGACGCCGAACTTGGACAGCACGTCGTGCTGCATCTTGAGCGTCATGGAGACGCCCTCGAGGTGGGCCTCGCTGGCCCCATCCCCCATGGACTCCAGAGCCTTCTCCAGGCTGTCGACCACCGGCAGCAGCTCCTTCACGAACTTCTCCAGTGCGAACTTGCGGGCCTTCTCGGCCTCCTGCTCGGCACGCCGACGCACGTTCTGCGCCTCGGCAGCCGCTCGCAGGGCCTGGTCCTTATACTCGGCGATACTCTGCTCGAGTTCCTCGACCTGGGCCGCCAGCATCTCGGCCTCGGGGTTGTCGGCGGTCTGGGCCTCCGTGGCGGTCTGATCGGCGCCCTCGATGGCGTCCTCCAACTCACCCTCCACGGTCTCGGTCTCGGACTGCGGCTCGGCTTCCTGCTCTTGGCGAGCGAGTTCGTCGTCCAGCGGGGTCTGGGAGTCTTTGGCCATGTGGCTCTCCTGAATGGCAATCAGCGGCAGGGCCGCTGGCAAGGCATGAATGATGACTTGGATAACTGTCTGCGGGATATATGGGGCTGGCCGTGGCGAACTCAAGTCATCATCGCGACACGAATCTGATTGTGCATTGTGGGTCAGGGTTGACTACTGTATAAACGCACATTACGTGTATGGATAGACAGTATTCCCTCGGTGCGAGAGCACCGTGTACCGAACGACCCCAGACAGGCCCCGGGAGGCACCATGCTGACAGAGCTTGCCATTCGCGACTTCGCCATCGTCGACCACCTCGAGCTGGACCTTGCCGGCGGCATGACCGCCATCACCGGCGAGACGGGGGCCGGCAAGTCCATCCTGCTCGGCGCCCTGGGGCTCTGCCTGGGCGAACGCGCCGACAGCGCCAGCGTGCGCCATGACCGCGAACGTGCCGACTTGAGCGCCCGCTTCGACCTCCAGGCGCTCCCCGAGGCGCGTATCTGGCTCGAATCCCGCGAGCTGCCCACGGACGACTGCCTGCTGCGCCGGGTGGTGACCCGTACGGGGCGTTCCAAGGCCTGGATCAACGGCCAGCCGGCCACGGTGGCCGACCTCCGAGCGCTGGGCGAACACCTCATCGAGATCCATGGGCAGCACGCCCACCAGGCGCTGTTGCACGAGGACACCCACCTGCGCCTGCTCGACGATTTCGCGGGCCATCGCGAGCGGGTGGCCGAGATGCGACTGGCCTTCCGCGAATGGCAGGCAAGCCATCGTCGCCTCGAGCGCCTGGCCGAGGACGGCGACGAGATCCGTGCCCGTCGCCAGCTGCTGCGCTACCAGGTGGAAGAGCTCGACCAGCTGGCCCTCTTCGAGGGCGAGCTCAAGGGGCTCGAGGAGCAGCAGGAGGAGCTGGCTCACGCCGAGGAACGGCTGCGCGAGGCCCAGTTTGCCGCCGAGTGCTGCGACGGCGAGGAGGGGGGCGCCCTGTCGCTGCTCAACCAGGCGATCCACCACCTCTCGGAACTGCCGGGCAGCGACCGCGGCAGTCTGGCCGACACACTCAGCATGCTCGGCGATGCGCGCATCCAGGTCGAGGAGGCCGGCCGCGAGCTCGGCCATTTCGCCGACAGCGTCGAGCTGGACCCCGAACGGCTGGCCTGGGTCGAGGAACGTCTGGGCGAGGTGCACCGCATCGCCCGCAAGCACCATGTGCTGCCCGAGGAGCTGGTCACCTTGCACCGGCGCCTGGCCAACGAGCTCGAGGCGCTCGAGGGCGGCGACGGCGACCTCGAGACGCTGGCCGCCGAGGTCGAAGCGCTGAAGGCCCGCTGGAACGAGCAGGCCTCGACGATCTCCCGGGCTCGGCGCAAGGCCGCCCGCCAGTTCGGCCAAGCCGTGCAGGAACAGCTGGCTTTCCTGGCCATGGACAAGGCGACCTTCGAGGTCGAGCTTGCGCCTCGCGACACCCCGGCCGCCGAGGGACTGGAGGGGGCTCGCATGCTGATCAGCGCCAACCCGGGCCAGCCGGCCCGACCGCTGGCCAAGGTGGCCTCAGGCGGGGAGCTGTCGCGCATCAGCCTGGCGATCCAGGTGGTGGCGGCACAGCACTCCACCATTGCCAGCCTGGTCTTCGACGAGGTGGACGTGGGGGTCTCCGGGGCCACGGCCGAGATCGTCGGCCAGCTGCTGCGCCGACTGGGGGAGAACGGCCAGGTGATGACCGTGACCCACCTGCCCCAGGTGGCCGCCCAGGCGCACCAGCACCTGCACATAGAGAAGCAGGCCGGCGAGGCCTCCACCCTGACCCGCATGGCCCTGCTCGACGAAGCCGGTCGGGTCGGCGAGCTGGCTCGCATGCTCGGCGGCGTGAACCTCTCAGACCGCACCCTGGCCCACGCCCGGGAGATGCTCGACGCCAGCCAGCGCGCCCACCACTGACCCGGCCCGACACCCAGACCCACCAACTCAACGCGGCCCTGATCCGGAGATCGGGGCCGCGTTGCGTAACGAAGCTGGGAGTCAGACCGAGGGCATCACTTCTTCTGGATGCCTTCCTGGCGGGTCGCCCGGGAGCCACGTGGCCTCACATAGAGCACCAGGGCATGATCGACGAGCTCATAGCCGTGCTCCTCGGCGATCTCCTGCTGACGACGCTCAATGGTCTCGTCGAAGAACTCGACGATCTCACCACTCTCCAGGCACACCATGTGGTCGTGGTGCTCCTCCTGGGAGAGCTCGAAGACGGCATGACCACCATCGAAATTATGGCGGATCACCAGGCCGGCGGACTCGAACTGGGTCAACACGCGATAGACGGTGGCCAGGCCCACGTCCTCACCTGTATCCAGCAGGGTCTTGTACACATCCTCGGCACTCAGGTGGTGCTTTTCAGACGCGTTCTCAAGGATCTGCAGGATCTTGACGCGCGGCAGGGTCACCTTCAGACCGGCCTTGCGCAGTTCGTGGTTCTGGTCGGCCATGGTCGCTCTTCGCAGTATCGGGTAGGGTCGGTTATGATCGACCGAATCCACGATAGTGAAGAACAGGCGCAAATGCAAAAGCTGACAAGAATCATCACCCTTACCGTCGCCCTGCTGATGATCACCGGTTGCAGCTACTTCGGCGTGTACAAGCGAGACCTGCCCCAGGGCAACCTGGTGACCGAAGGCATGGTCGAACAGCTACAGACCGGAATGAACCGACAGCAGGTGGTCGGCCTGATGGGCAGCCCGCTACTCGAGGCCCCCTTCGATGCCAGCCAGTGGGACTATGTATACCGTCTCGACGAAGCTTACGGCGGCGTGGAGCAGCGGCGCGTCACCCTGACCTTCGCCGGCGGTCGTGTCGTGGAAATTGAGCGGGAGGGGGACTTCTCGAAGGCGCCGTCGCTCAGCGACGAGCGCGGCATCGGTCCCGACAACGAGACCGTTTCAACCACGCAGGGAGCCCCGCTCGACAACGTCACACCGGACCGCCCCTGAGATCACCGCAGCCCCTGACGCCCCGCACCGGCCCTCGCCGGGCGGGGCGTCAGCGCTTCTCACGGGCGGCTCGCTGGGCGCGTGCCGCCTTGGGATCGAGCTCGAGCGGCCGATAGACCTCCACCCGATCCCCGGCCTTGAGCGGCTGCTCGTCAGGGTCGCGCAGCCGCTTGCCGAAGATGCCCAGGTCGGCCTCCTGGAAGACCGCCGGCGAAACCTCCGGGAACTTAGCCTCCAGACCTGCTATCTCGACGGCCTCCCGGGCGGTGGTGCCGCCGGCCACCCTGAGCGGGACGATGCACTGCCGCTCAGGGAGCGCAAAGGCCACCTCGACCTCGATCATGTTGGAGGAGCTAGCGACCATAGAGGTTGTCAGCGCGGCGGGAGAAGGAATCCACCAACTGCCCGGCCACCTGCTGGAAGAGCCTGCCGAAGGCCATCCCCAGCAGGCGGTTGGCGAACTCGAACTCCAGCTCGAGACTGACCTTGCAGGCCCCCTCGCCCATGGGCAGGAACAGCCAGCGGCCGCGCAGGCGCTTGAAGGGACCGCTGACCAGCGACATCTCGATGCGCTCGGGCTCGATCAGATCGTTGCGGGTGGTGAAGCTCTGCTCGATGCCGGCACGACCCAGGGTCATCTCGCCGATCAGGTGCGCGTCGTCGCGTTCGAGCAGGCGGGCGCGCCGACACCCCGGGAGGAATTCCGGGTAACGCTCGAAGTCATTGACCAGGTCGAACATGTCCTGGGGGGTGTGCCGCACCATGGCGGACCGATTGACCGTTGGCATTGAGCTCTCCGCTGACTTCACAGTGCCCAGGGCGTATCATGAGCGGTTATTTCAGGCCTTGAATGGTACCACGCTTCCCCCCACATCGAAGGGGGAGGCGCCACCGGCAGATACAGGACACGAGGTTTCATGGCCAACAAGAAAGGCAAGAGCAAGGGGCCCGGCGGCAACGTCATCGCCCAGAACAAGAAGGCACGCTTCGAGTACCACATCGACGAGGCCTTCGAGGCAGGCCTGGTGCTGGCCGGATGGGAGGTGAAGAGCCTGCGCGCCGGCAAGGCTCAGCTCACCGATACCTACATCCTGGTCAAGAACGGTGAGGCCTGGCTGCTGGGCAGCCACATCATGCCGCTCAACACCGCCAGCACCCATGAGATCGCAGACCCAACGCGCACCCGCAAACTCCTGCTCCATCGCAAGGAGATCGCCAAGATCTTCTCGCGCACCCAGGAGAAGGGTCACACCTGCGTGCCGCTCAAGCTCTACTGGAAGAACAACCGGGTGAAGTGCGAGCTGGCCCTGGTGACCGGCAAGAAGCTGCACGACAAGCGAGCCACCGAGAAGGACCGCGACTGGCAGCGTCAGAAAGGCCGCATCATGCGCGAACAAACCAAGGCCTGAGGTGTCACAGAACCACGCATCCTGTTAGGATGCGCAGTACGGGGGCGACACGGTTTCGACGCCGGTGACAATCCCCGAGGTGCATGCCGAGAGCGTGATGTATCTCGTAAATACAACATCATGATTAAATAGTCGCAAACGACGACAACTACGCTCAAGGCGCGCTGGCAGCCTAACAGCTGTTAGCTTCTAGCCTGGCCCCAAAGTGATGTGCCCATTCATCACGGCGGGGATACGAGCGACGATTGATGGGATCGCGACTGACGGCGTCTTCACGTCAGTTGTTAAAACTTTGAAGAATCGCGTGGCTGGATCCTGCTCGTCGGAGCCAGTTGCGTTAAATCAAATGACGAAACTAAGCATGTAGAGCCAACGGGTGAGTGCCGGCGGACGCGGGTTCAATTCCCGCCGCCTCCACCACATAAAGGTTTCAGGAGGTTCCACAATACTTCAGAAACCGCATGAATAGGGGCCTCCGGGCCCCTTTCTTGTGTCTGGACGTTTCATAGCATTCCTTGACATGCCCCCACTCAAGGGGGCATATCTGGGGGCACAGCGTCGAAGCCAATACCCTGATGCCCCCAAATCACCAGAAAGCCGCGCCAGCGGGCACTGCCTGGCAGATCACCTGCCCCCGGCCTTGGGGGCACCCGGCCCGGCCGGGAGGGGGCATCAGCCTTTCACCATGTCGAGGTGCCCCCATGAGCCGCCAGACCAACAAGCTCACCGTCACCGCCGTGAAGTCGGCCAAGCCCAAGGACAAGACCTACAAGATGGCCGACGGCGGAGGGCTCTATCTGGAGGTCTCCACTACCGGCAGCAAGTACTGGCGGATGAAGTACCGCCATGCCGGCAAGGAGAAGCGCCTGGCCATCGGCGTCTACCCCGAGACCACCTTGGCCGCCGCACGCACGGCCCGCGACGAAGCAAAGCGCCAGCTGGACCAGGGCATAGACCCGAGCACCGCAAAGCGGATCGCCCGACGGCAGGGTGAGCAGTCAGCCGCCAACACCTTCATGGCTGTAGCCGTCGAGTGGCTGGAGAAGGTGCACCAGCATGAGGTCGTGCCTGCGCACTATCTGCGCAACAAGCGGCGCCTCGAGCGCGACGCCTTCCCGATCATCGGCAAGCAGCCCATCGCCGAGATCACCCCACCAGATTTACTGGGCTGCCTGCGTCGCATCGAAGACCGAGGTCACATCGAAACCGCGCATCGAGTGAAGGCGCTGTGCGGCCAGGTCTTCCGCTACGGCATCTCCACCGGCCGCGTCGAGCGAGACCCGACCCCTGACCTGCGCGGCGCCCTGCGGCCCAGCAAGACCAAGCACTACCCGGCCCTGACCGATCCCAAGGAGGTCGTCGGTCTCCTCCGCGCCATCGACGGCTACGGCGGCCAGCCCAGCACCGTCGCAGCACTCAAGCTGGCGCCCTTGGTCTTCACACGCCCCGGGGAGCTGCGCCAGGCCAAGTGGGCCGACATCGATCTTGAAGACGCGACCTGGACCTTTGAGGCCAGCAAGACCGGACAGCCCCTGATCGTGCCCCTGCCTCGCCAGGCGGTGACAATCCTGCGCGATCTGCATGGACTGACCGGGCGCGCCGAGTTCGTTTTTGCCGGCATCCGCAGCAGCAAGCGCCCCATGAGCAACGCCACGATCAAGGCCGCGCTGGACCGGATGGGCTTCAAGGGCGAGATGACAGCGCACGGCTTCAGAGCGATGGCCCGCACCATCCTGGCGGAGCGCCTGAACTACCCCGAGCACTACATCGAGCAACAGCTGGCGCACGCGGTGAAGGACAGCAACGGTCGTGCCTACAACCGGACGACGCACCTGGAGCAGCGCCGCGAGATGCTGCAGAGCTGGGCCGACTACCTGGACGCCCTGCGCAATGGTAATGACAACCTGGTGTCGACACGCACCGGCACCTGAGACAAGCGGCTAACGCCGAAAATACCGGCTGGCTGAGGCCGACAACCCGCATTCATGATCACTTCACCTCGCTCATCAGTCTACTTTTAACCGGAGTCTGAAAGGAGTAGGGCCATGACGGACGATTCACGACCGCAACTAATATTGCCAGGCAGCTTACTTAAACGACGCCTTGGATTAATTGAAGGCGCCATGCCTGATCCGCTGCCGAACCAATGGGCCGAGCATCTGGAGTTGATCTCAAAAAATGGCAGTTTGAGAGGCGTGGACGACTTGCTGGCGCTGATGCTGAGCGAGCTGAACAGAATTCAGGGGCAAATCGACGCCTACCAGGAGCCGGACAGGCACTCAGAGACAGCGATGGCCGCAGCCATGGCGGAGCTGCTTGATGAATGGGCCAGTCCAGAGCAGCGCGGAAGTCTCCGGGAAGTTTATTTCGCCCTACTGCTCGGCTACCTCTATGGGCGCCTGACCAAGCCCGGACAGAAGGCTATGGGCGAGGCTACTAAGGCCCACATCAAAGTCCTTCAAGCTGACCACAAGCGTCGACAGGGTGCTCAGATCAGTGCCGAAGCCAGCAAGGCCGAGGCCGCCGGAAAAAAGGCCGAGGCCAAACGGATATGGGACAAGCTCATCAGAGAGGGCCGTGCAGAGCATGGCCTGCCGCAGTTGGTACAGGACCGACTTGCAGCGCAAGGTATACACGTCAGCGTAGACACCGTGACCAGGTGGGCTCGAATAGGCGGATGGAGGAGAAAAACTAAAAAACGCACGAGGTAAGCGCAACACACATTTCGACCATTAAGCTTTGCCATGTCGCTTCATTCCGTGAGGAACAAAGACATGCTTGACGCTACCGCATCACACACTCTCATCCGCCGCCCCGAGGTGTTGCAGCGCTGCGGCATCTCGAACACTACCCTCCACCGGCTAATCCATGCCGACGACTTCCCAGCCCCGATCCAGCTTGGCTCCCGTGCCGTTGCGTGGGTCGAGTCGGAGGTCAACGAGTGGATCGAGCAGCGCATCGAGGCCAGACGCGTCAATGAGGGTGCTGCATTTCGTTGACCGCCCCTGGCTCGCGGTCAGAGGAGGCCGACTCGCGCACTCGATCGCCCAAAGCACGAGGGCTTCCTGGGACTGGCTGGCAGGGCCGATCCAATCGAAGCTCCACTCCAATTACCACCGTCGCTGACGACAGGAGGTATTCATGCAACTCCCAGATACAAAAACGCCCAGCTACACAGTAATGAACCAGTACACGGACGACGACACGCTGAATGTGCTCAGCGGCCCGGGCGCGGTCCCCGGAACCTCTCCCTCTACCGACAGCGAGGGAACCGGGGGAACCCAGGGAGCTGATGAGGATAAGGCAGGGAATAACAGCCGTTTAGGTAACGGCCACCCGGCACCCTCAACCGGTAACGGCCGGGGAGCAAAGGGAACCAGCCGCGCGTCGCCGGGCGAGGCGATCGACCCGCAACGGGGAGAGCCGCTGACCGCCACGGTGAAGCGCCCGGGCTTCGCCACCCACTTCGCCAGCTTCCTGCTGGAGGATGGGATACGACGCCCTGCCGGCCTGTGGTGGCACAGCACCAAGCAGCAGGGCACTGAGACGGTCAACGACGACGTGCGCGTGGCCGACCCCATCGAGGTGACGGCCATCAGCCGCGACGAGCACGGCGGCAACTTCGGCCGGCAACTGCACTTCGTTAATTCCGAGGGAACGCGCTGCAAGCGCGTCGTGCCAATGCGGCTACTCAGCGAGGGCGGTTCCGACCTGCGCCGCGAGCTGCTGGACATGGGGCACACCCACAGCATCAAGCACCGAGCCAAGCTGGCCGACTTCATCATGGAGAGCACGCCCGAGGCTCGCCTCGTCGCCGCCACCACCACCGGCTGGCACGACAACGTCCGCGCCTTCGTGTTGCCCCACCACACGATGGGCAACCAGGACTACCGCTTCAGCGCTGAGGCGATGCGCGGCAGCTACTTCGAGACGCGCGGCAATCTGGACGGCTGGCGGCGTGAGATCGCGGGTCGCGCCCAGGGCAACCCCATCCTGATCTTCTGCCTTTGCGTGGCCCTGGCGGGGCCACTGATCTGGCCGGCGAAGCAGCAGGCGGCTGGCGGACTCGGCTTCAACTTGCGCGGCGCCTCAAGCAAGGGCAAGACCACCGGCCTTCAGGCAGCGGCGAGTGTCTGGGGCAGTCCCCAGTTCCTGCGCCCCTGGAGCGCCACCGGCAACGGCATCGAGGCACTGGCTGCCAGCCAGAACGACACCTGCATGGTGCTCGATGAGCTGAGTCAGGCCAGCCCGTCCGAGGCCGGCAGCATGGTCTACATGGTCGCCAACGGGGTTGGCAAGCAGCGAGCCGTCCGGAACGGCGGCATCCGCGACGCGCAACGCTGGCGCTTGATGCTACTGTCCAGCGGCGAGCGGACCCTGGCCTCTCACCTCAGCGAGGCCGGCAAGACGACAAAGGCAGGGCAGGATGCCCGACTGCTCGACCTCCCCGCCACCGGGCGCAGACATGGCGCGTTCGATGACCCGCACGACATGGCCCCCAGCGACTTCGCTAACGCGATCAAGACCGCCACGGCCGAGCACTACGGCCATGCCGGCATGGCCTTCATCGCCCACCTGCTGCAGTACGGAGAGGGCCTCCCCGGTCTCTACCACCAGCTGATGCAAGACCCTACCTTCAGCAATGAGGTCGACGGCGTCACCAGCCGGGCCGCGGGGGCCTTCGGCCTGCTGGCCATGGCGGGTGAGCTGGCCACCGAGGCGGGTATCACGGGCTGGCAGGAGGGCGAAGCGCTGGAGGCCGTGAGTATCTGTTTCGCTCTGTGGAAGGCCGAGCGCAGCAACCTGCCCCCCGAAGATGCCGCGATCCTCGATGGCGTCCGTGAGTTCATTCAGCGTCACGGGGACGGCCGCTTCGCGCCCCTGCGCTCCGGAGACAACGATCTCCGGCGCACCAATGACCGCGCCGGGTTCTTTAACGACACTCAGGCGGGGGAGTGAATCTTCTACTTCAACAGCGCTGGCCTGTGCGACGCGGCCAAGGGCTACGACATCCGCACGATCGCCGCCACACTCGATAGCGCCGGCTGGCTCTACGAGAAGGAGTCGGGCAAGCGGTCGATCAACAAGAAGGTGCAGGGCAGCCAGCATCGGTTGTTTGCGGTTCTGCCCCAGGAGGGCGAGCCATGAGCCTTCGTGATCTGCTGCGGCGCCGGCAGGCCGTCGGGGCTACCCCGGCACCCTGTCCCCCATCTTCTCAGGGAGCCGAGAAAGCTGAGGAAAATCAGCCTAGTTACTCCGGCTCCACGAGTTCCCTGGCCACCGCCAAAGGTGGGGTCCGGCTTGCGACGGAGAACGCCGCCAACGACCCGGAGCCGCCTGGTCCCGAGGCCGACATCGACCTGATACTGGAAAACCTGAGCGCCGACTTCACCGGCGCGCCACTTCACGAGATCGACCACGACCTGGCCGGGGTCATCCGGCGGGCCATGCTGCCGATGGGTAGGCGCGCCCGCGCGGAACTGGAGGCCGTTATCGACGACGAGCTGACGGCGGGAGGTCGGGAGCAAGTGCTGGCGCTCCTCCAGCAGCGCATCAAGGCCCAGCCTCCGTCGACCTGGCTGGCGTGGATCGAGCAGGAGTGCCCGCTGGTAGATGGTGATGTCGAGTTCATCGACACCGCGCTGACGCGGCTTGAGCCCAGGGAGCAGGCCGCACGTCGCTACGTGGACGTCTGGCAGGCCGCCGCCGAGGCCGAAGCCGAGGCCCACCGCAAGCCCAATGTAGGACGGCAGGCAGCGAACCAGACGCTCCTCCCGGCAAGCAGCCGTCCCATGGTCACCAGCAGCACGCGCCAGCCTGTCACCACCACCACCACAACGCCCAGCCTGCCGGCAGGCGTCAGGATGGCGTGGACGATTCGCGTGGGCGACAAGCGCCTGATGCTGGCTGGCAGACCTTACACCCGAGAGGAGGCACAACAATCCGTCCAGGCTCGATGGCCTGAAGCTGACGTGGAGGTGGTCGAATGAATCGCCGGCTCAGGAATATCGAAGACAAGATGACCATCACCCGCGACATGCTGGCCCAGGCCCCCCAAGAGGGCACCTGCATCGCGCACCTGAGCTCAGGGCTGGCTTGGACCGCACATCTACTGGCCATGCCACCTGAGCGCCTGGAGAAGCCGTTGGCGCCACGGATCGCCGCCCTGCTGGAGAGCGTCGAGCGCGTGGTCAGCAGCACCGCCACACAAACGTGCCCAAGGCGTAACTGCGGGTTAGAGCCGGCTCCTATGGGCATGCAAGACCGGCTGAGCACCGTCATTGACCATCTGGAGTAAAGTCCTATGACACCCAAGCAACAGCGATTCGTCGAGGAGTACCTGATCGACCTCAACGCCACTCAGGCAGCTATACAGCAAGAAGAAGGCTCGGTAATGGGAGCTGAGCACCTCTTCTTACATTAATTCAAAGATTCTAATAGCTCTTTTCGGGTTTTAGGTGGATCCTGAAGTTCTCCGCCATATTCTTGCAGTATTTCTGATACTTGATTGTTTCTTTTAGATTTAAATCTATTAGCCAGCATTTCGGATATAGCTTGATTAGTAGCATTTTTAAAATGTGAGTCAAGGCTTGAGCCATAGCCAAAAAATAAAGCCTCATATATACTCGACAGCCCTACAAAGGTTCTTTCCTTGTATTTCTCTCCAATTATACCTGACAAATCTATCACTAATGATCCAGCGCATAATTGATTGTTTAATCTCCTCCCTATCCCAAGTATTTCCAAGGTTGTTATTTCAGGAAAAGTTCCTATAACTTCCTCTGTGTAAACTCCAACTCCGTTACTCTCTAACTGCAACCTTACTTCCTGCTTAATTTCTTCTGAATTTAACCAGCAGCCCCCCTCAACCGAATCAATCACAGCAAGTTCAACGTAGTTAACGAGGCCAATCGATTCTTCCATGTCTATAAATCTTTGAAGATCAGTGGTTTGAGAAAAGGAAGTGGCGGAGATCATTGATGCTGATACTATAAATAGAATCTTCCTTAATTTTTCTTTTAATGGTGGCATTGCCCCCCCTCTTAAAGTTGATATTACCGGTTTCTAGGTATTTAAAAAATTAGAAATAATAAAAATTATCTTTTATCGCGTACTCGCCGTCAAGGCAATCGTATAAGCAGAATTTTTTTCCATGCTGGAGGTCCGCTCGCCGGACAGGAAGCAGGCATGTGCGTTGAGGCTCGCTGCTCCGAGGAGGAGAGCGGTGATCGTGATGGAAGCTTTCTTCATGATTACTCCGTTGGGTTTAGGGTTGTTGAAGTCGGTGCCGGAAGTGCCGCCCTGAAAGCTCCATGAAGCCCTCCACTGACTCATCGCACCATCACCCTGTAAAACACCATAGCCGAAGACCAGCGCCTCGTTTGCGCGATTCTGGGGCGATCTGAGGTGGTATCTGTCGAGACCGACGTCATGGCGCTGCATCACGGCAAGGGCTGGCCGTCCTTAGCCATGGAGCTGTCTCTGGGGCGCGCCCACTAGGCGACCGAAGCCGCGAGATGATGGCGCCGTCTTCAGCGTGGACCAAGGCTTTCTCGCCTGCTGTAGGAGATCACCTACAGGCCAGGTACTCCATCGCTTATCCCCTCTCTAGCCACCGCCCGTCAGTTAGGTACGGCCCATTGGTGCGAACCCGAGAGGAGTTTTCGGAGCAGTGTCCCGCGGGTAGAGGGGAGCGATAGTCTGAGAGGCCGAGCACGCCGAGTCCTTATGCCCCTAGCAAGGCCTTCACCCCTTAAAATACCCCCCTTCTCTTCCGGTCTGCTCTGGGGCCGACTCTCCCCAGAAGGATATTTCGCAGGCGTATGGGAGCCCCAGTATAATTGTTAAAACTTCTATCTTTTTATCTGCCCTAAGATTTTATTTATTTAGTATTTAAATAACTTGGCTTATCATCTTTTTTCCAGTTCCACTTGTCATCCATCGCGGCATATTTTTATGGCTCTTCAATAGCGTTGCGCTTGGGACTTGAGGACGCCCGTCTTGAGCACAAAAAACAATCACTAATAACGCTTTCTTAATAGTTATTTTATTACCCACCTTTGGATTTTCTTTTCAGTATTTATTTTTAGACCTTTCCCACTCCACGCGTGATGAATCAAGTAGTATGGCCATATTTGCTACAAGCATTCCACATGCTGTTTTCTTGTCTACGCCATCTCTCTTCATAATTGCTAAAGGTTTATTTATCAATCCTTCCTCGGATTCTATCATCTCTTCTTGGAAGTCATTTGAGGAAACGTACCTATCCAGGCTCTCTGCATCGCTTTCTCTAAGCACTAATTTTATTTCTTCTATTACATCAGATGTACTATATGTTTTTTTAATTGCATACCCGCACTCTGATTCTTTAAGGCTTTCAGCAAGATTCGTGGCTGCAATGAGTTTCCCTGATGCAACGGCCATATTGTAGGCGCTATCTGAATAAGCTGGGGTCATGCATAGAGTAAATAAAAGAGCTAAAAACATATTGTTCATGTGTCTCATTGTAATATATTTCCTTTTTTTCGTGGTGGTTATACCTTACCACGCTAACAGTATGGCTGTTCTCAGCCTGTGTTGACTCACTTCCGTGTGACACACCATGTAGGTGACCGTTTAAGAAGCAGCCAGACTATATCGTAAATAGCTAAAGACTCTGTATCAGGGCCTTGCGTTAGGCCTTCTATTTATGCAGTTTTCGCACTGTTGGCCACCGTATCCTAGATTTTCCGGTTCACTTTAATCTAGTGTTCTCTTGTCCGCTGTACGAGATCACCGACATGTCAGGTACTCCATTGCTCACGGGACTCGGCGGCGGCTGGAGCGGCTCGTTGCTGACAGTCAGGTACGAAGTTCGAGAGAGGTTTTCAGAACAATACGCGCATGACCGCCAGGTGCTGGCCCATCATGACGCAACAGTCGCAACACGCAACAGGCCATGCTCGAGGAGCTCCGAGCGATGCGTCGGGAGTTGGTCGCTCTCCGGGCCAGGTTGTCTTCCAGATGCCGGCAAGCCCGCTGCAGCGATGGCAACGGATCAGGGAAGCGTGGATCGCCGCAGGTGGCTTTGGTGGGAAGCGTCAGGCCTGCCGCCTGCCGCCTTGCCCGCTCGCGCATGTCGGTTTCCGTGGCGCCAAAGCTGAGCAGTGACCGTTCGGACATGACCGTGATCCATGCCTCGCAGACTAAAATGTCATCGTTAGCTTGGTACCGACCGACTCGTTGGTAGTGTCGAATCCGCTGCCGATGTATTCGGAGAATGTATAATAAGGCACGATTTCCAACCGGTCGGTTATTGAGAAGTGGATTTGTGCCATAGCACTAACCGTATCTGCTTTATCTCTCTGATACTTGTCATCTAGAATGAACTTTGTAATCGTCTCGCCTTCGAACACAGTCAAGCTCCCATGCGCACGATGCCCCAGTGGCACACCAGCTGTTAGGGTGATGTCACGATGGATTTCTGTGTCATACCTTTCATAATCGACGTGACTAAACTTGAGCTCACCGGATAAGTCGACAACCCCGATCGAGTACGAAACGCCGAACGAGGACGCAGCGGCTGTGTGGTCCTGCATTGCAACCGAAGACCAGTCATTCTCAAGTTCAAATGCCCCAGAGATCTGCGCCCCATTCATGCTGCGATTGAATTTCAAGCGTCCAAGCGCCGCGCCGTGCGTGAGATCATGAGCATAATGGTCATTCTGATTAACCGAACCTTCTACGCTGAACAAGTAATCGGAGCCGGATACAAGAACTCGTCCTAAAGTGAGGTCAATATTCCAGAAGTTCAGGTTTTTTGTATCATGTAATTTTAGCGAAGATGAGCCGGAGCTGTAAAATTTTCCTGATCGCCAAGACATGTTATGTGTCAGACCGAGCGAATGATGGTTGGATTCAATATCTAAAACCAGAGGGGTTTCTTGTTTGAAACTTTGGGCTAGTAACTGGTTAGAGTAACTCATTCCTATTACAATAACAGATAGACATAATACAATCTCACACCACTTGCTCGACAGTGGAGTGAAAAGCCTGCGCATATTATTTTCCATTTTTTCACCAGACCCAGACAATTAAAGAGGCCGCGAATCGCCTGTCTGGAAAGAAAGCATCTCGCGGCCTCTCTTCACTAAAGAACCGTCAGATCAAGCAGCAACCCTTTCGGATCAAAAGACGTAGGATGCTGTAGGCAGTTCTCGAAATACTGATCTGCGGATTGGTAAATCGCACCATCATCTGACGCTGCAATACGTTCACAATTCGCTAGCGCCTCACGATGCGTCTTGTCTCGAGAAATACTGAAAACATCGGCAAGGCTTGTCCCCGTCGGAGCATTCTCAAGCGCTGTCGCGAATTCTTCAGTGAATCGTGCTCCGGATTGATCATCAGTAAAAGTCGACGTCTGCTTAGCACCAGCTGAAAAGATGTAAGCGATCTTTTCGTCGTCACTTAACTTTTCAATGGGGTTGTGGACAAGTTCGTGTGCAGCCGACTCGGCATGACACGCCTCGATAATTACCACAACGTTTGCACCCGTATCGCTAGCGAACATTGACAGCTCGTCCCGCAACTCGCGTGCCGAAAGCCACTTCCCCTCGGTAACGGCTTTCGAGAAATCCTTCGGAGCATTTTTCGTGTAATAGGCAAAGACCTCGCCATGAACCGGATAACCCTTGTAGGTATGCGGCAATATACCGCCATGGCTCATTTGAAAGAAATACAGCGTGTCTCCCTGTTGTGTTGTTGCCCGCAGTTCATCTAATTTGGCATAGAGATTGTGCGGCGTTGCGTCGGTCTGCAAGAGCGCATGGGCGTTGGCCTTATCGACGGGCAAAGATCCAGTAATCGCATCTGTCATTTTTGCACTGTCAATTTGGCACATTTCAACCATTTTTTTATTGGTTGCAAGGTCGTCACCATGCTTCCATGGTGGACAAGAAGTGACAGCAAGGAATGAGTTAGCGGCATAAAGTGGTGATACAAAAATCATCGCCAAGATAGCCACTAAGAGAGTCTGTCTCGTTTTAACGAACATGGAAATCTCCAGATGACTTAGTTTTAATTCGCTACCGTTCCGTCAAGGCGGGCACAGGTTTTAGCTGATGATGCCATCACCATGCTGCCTTTTACTTCGCAAGGAACGCGATAGCTTTGCTGGGAGGGTTGCACCTTGCCGCCCGCGTTTTCGCAACTGTCCACCGAGGATGCTAGAAGCGCCTCGCTACCGAAAGAACATTGCACGCCGCTCGTGGTAGCTCTGGGACCAAGGTTGAAGCCACCAAAAGGCGTATTGATACCAGCGTTACCGACCGGAGTATTGAGATTGAAGCCACGTAGCGTAAGTACACCCTCGGGACCAAGGTTGAAGCCACCAAAAGGTGTATTGATACCAGCGTTACCGACCGGAGTGTTGAGATTGAAGCCACCTACCGGCGTATGTACACCCACGGGACCAAGGTTGAAGCCACCAAAAGGCGTATTGATACCAGCGTTACCGACCGGAGTATTGAGGTTGAAGCCACCAAAAGGTGTATTGATACCAGCGTTACCGACCGGAGTATTGAGGTTGAAGCCACCAAAAGGTGTATTGATACCAGCGTTACCGACCGGAGTGTTGAGATTGAAGCCACCAAAAGGTGTATTGATACCAGCGTTACCGACCGGAGTGTTGAGATTGAAGCCACCAAAAGGCGTATTGATACCAGCGTTAACGAGCGGAGTGTTGAGGTTGAAGCCACCTACCGGCGTATGAACACCCACGGGACCTAGATTAAAGCCACCAAATGGCGTGTTGACGCCCGCGTTGCCGAGCGGTGTATTGAGGTTGGCATTTGCCCCGGAGCTCAATGCGGCGGCAAGTAGCGCAGTGGTGATCACGGATTTAATCATGTTGTTATTCCTTAGCATAACGTTAACAGATGTGAGCTGACATCTCTTAAAGGGTCCGCCAGCAAACTAAAGGTCGACCAAACGGGCACAGTGGATCAAATTTTTTTTTGTAACCAAATGTAAATAAGAACGCCCACTCGAACCAATATCCATTCTCACGTCTGCGGAACCTGTCAACTTGATTCAGACCTGAATCCGTGAGCCCGGTAAGTGCCTAATATAAAGTTTTCGTGCATAATGTCTGTAGGATACCTGACACGGACGGAACCATGGCAAGGCGCTTCGTTGCCCCTCTCACTGAACCCGAGCAGCAGACGCTGTCTTCCGCCTATCACCATGGTAAGAAGCGCGCCCTACGCCGACGTGCGCATGCCATCTTGCTGAGTGATCAAGGCCATACCATCGGCCAGATCAGTGAGATCTTGCAGGTCCGCCGTGATGCCGTATCTCGATGGCTTAAACAGTGGGAAGCGGCGGGGCTCGATGGGTTGATCGACAAGCCGCGCAGTGGCCGCACGCCGGTCTTGGATGACAACGACCACCGGCGACTGCAGGAACTGGTCGCCGAACAGCCACATCAGCTCCGCTCCTTGCATGCCCGCTTTCAGGAAGAGACGGGGAACAACATTAGCATGGTGACGCTCCGCAGGGCGCTGAAAAAAATAGGCTCAGCTTCAAACGTATTCGGCATTCATTGAAGGCACGGCGTGACGAAACGGATTTCCGCAACACACAGGGCCTCCTCAAGGTGCTCCAGCAGCGGGAAGACCTGGGTGAGCACGAGCTCTATTACTTCGATGAATCGGGCTTTTCACAATCATCTCCGGTGCCATACGCCTGGAGCCCTATCGGTAAGCCCTGCGAGGTGATTGCCTACTCACGTAGCCGAAGGCTGAATGTACTGGGGTTCCTCAGCCGAGACGGGAAGCTGGTCTACCATACCAGCACGGAGCCGGTGACTACCGATACGGTCATCGAAGCATTTGATCAATTTGTGGCCCAGAAAGACCCCGATACCTTCGCCGTCGTGGTGCTCGATAATGCCAGCATGCATCGCTCCAAGGCCTTCAGAAGGAAGATTGTGGAGTGGATGTCGCATCGTGTGCACCTGGTCTACCTATCGGCTTACTCGCCGGAGCTGAACCTGATAGAAATTCTGTGGCGGAAGATGAAGTACGCATGGCTGCCGTTGAGTGCCTACCTCTCATTTGATCACCTCTGCAACGAGGTCTATCGCCTACTCGGCGGCTACGGGACTGAGTGCGCGATTAATTTTGAATAGCCACTTAGTAGACGCGCCAGGATTTGCTTGACCCGGGAAATCGGAACCGCTGGAATCGCTGATGAATTGTTGCTAGAAGATCACGTCGTCACCGAAGGGCGGTCGAGCATGGCTGCGTGGCTCGGGGCCAGTAAAACCCGGCACACTCGGTGCGACCGGGAGGGGCCTCAGCGCTTGCTCGGACTGCCCTTCTTGCCCTGCTCGCGAAGCTGCTTGTTCTGGTGCTTCCACCGCGCCATACGCAGGGCGCCGAACTGCTTGCCGTCCTCCTCGGTCTCCGGCCGGTTCGGGTCGTCCTTCATCACTGTCTCCTGTCGGCGAGAAGCAGAGGCCAGCTCGCGGTTGTTGGGTAGGCCCTCGAACTCTGCCGTGGACTCGAGGGCGGCTAGTACACCCCGGTATCGTCGATCATCTGCTGAGCTTTTTATCTGGAAACCTTGTGACGCCTGGCTACCAGACCGACCAGGTCAGCCGGCGGTGAAGCGGCACTGTTGCTGCTCTCAGTCGCGTCGTTGTCGAGCCTCTGGTCGATTGGAAACTGTCTCGTCCGCATCATGCCGGCGAAGAGCTCCCGCTCTTTCTGACGCTCCTTTTCCGGGCGCTGAGCACTGGCCTGGCTCGAGTCCTGATCGGCTTCGTCCTCGAAGTCTCCAACGCGGTCATCGTGACCCTGGGCTGCTCCATCCGTAGTGGCGGATGAAGTCCTCGAAGACCCTCTGGACGTGTGGTTGGAGCTGATCTCGGGCCCAGTCGAGAAGATCGGATCGTCCGGCTTCGCCAAGCCTTTGTTGATAATTTTGCCCATCAGGACTCTCCTTCCAGTTGTGGTCAGCGAATCCGCCGTCGAAGCGGATCAGTTTTACTTCTGAGGTGCTCGATTCGAGGCGTCTCCTCCCAGGGTAGAGCGATATCCTCGCGGCCGAAGTGAGCAGGTAGTGGCGAGTCATGAGCGGGTCGCCTTTCGCTCGGTGGCCAGAGCGTCCAGCTCGCCGGGCCCACCCTTCACACGGCAGTAGCCGCAGCCGAATTGATCCGAGCTGCTGCTGATCATCAGTCGATGGCTCTTTCCTGGGCAGTCGGCGTACCAGGCGGAAGGCGATCGGCCGGCGGGCTCGGGCCGCAGGCCCAGCCTGCGGGCCAACACGAGGATCGGTGCCTGGGCCTGCACTTCGGCCTCCTGGCGGTTGCGCTCAACCTCGGCCTCCAACTCGCCGACGATGCGGCGATGGGCAGACTCGGTGATCAGGGGGCCTTCGCGGAAGGCCTCGGGCCAGACATGACCGTGGCGGGCGGCGGTCAGGGCACGAAACAGGGTCTCGGCGCCGGTGGCGCGGGTTCCCTGGCTACCGGCCCAGGCCACGCGCCCCTGCTGATAGGCGTTGGCCAGTTGCTCCTCCCGCGGCTTGCCTGGGGCACCGTGGGTCAGGCCAGCGGCCCACAACTCGTCCAAGCCGTCATGGCGACGGAAGAACAGCGCCTCGGGGATCACGTCCACGATGCCCAGGTGGATCTCCTGCAGGCAGGCGAGATCGGCATCGTCGGGAACGCTCACGCGGTTTTCAGGCTGCTTGAGCCAGACATCCAGCCCGAGGTCGTGGGGCGGCTGATGAAGGTAGGGCATGTGAACTCCTGGCTACCCCTGGTATCGGTCGGCAAGCGCCGACTCGGGGGATGTGAGTCACGGCGCCGCTTTAGCTGCATTTCTATCCCGCCCGCAAGTTGGTGCTTAAATCGGCGGTGGCCCGAAGGCCAGGCAACAAAAAACCCACTCAGCGTGTGCTAAAGCGGGCCTCTGGGGTCGCTTTAGCTGAATTTGTAGAGCGCCCGCAAGCTGGTGGTCAAATCGGCGCTGAGATGGACGTTAGCGGTGAGCTGACAGGGTGTCAACGACGATGGCGGGCGATATTCATGACCCGTTGATTTCATTGCTGATATCAACTTACTTCATGATCGAGATATAATGAAAGTCCAGCCATCCGAGAGGATCGCCTCATGACCCGAGTTCGACTCACGCCAAAGCAATCCCGGTTCGTAGATGAATATCTGATCGACCTCAATGCCACCCAGGCGGCCATCCGTGCCGGCTACAGTGAAAAGACCGCCCGGCAGGTAGGCGCCGAAAACCTGTCAAAACCTGACATCGCCACCGCCATAGACGACCGCGTCCAGGAGCGCAGTGAGCGCACCCAGGTCGACGCCAACTATGTTCTCCAACGCCTGGTGGAGATCGACCAGATGGACGTCATCGACATCCTCGACGACGACGGAAGGCTCAAGCCTCTTCGAGATTGGCCGAGGGTCTGGCGCACCACCATCAGCGCCCTGGACCTATCAGAGCTGTGGGAAGGCCATGGTGATGAGCGGCAGCTGGTTGGCCTGCTCAAGAAGGTCAAGTGGCCGGACAAACCGAAGAACCTCGAGTTGCTCGGCAAACATGTCACCGTCCAGGCCTGGAAGGAGCAACGCGAGTTGTCGGGCAGATTGACCACCACTCACGAGGAAGCCCTGGAGGCTCTCGAGTGAAGGAAGGTCTGGCCGTCCGTGGCCATGCTGCTTCCTGCCGTTCCGGGGTGCCGCGAGCTACAAGACGGCCGTGGCCGAAAACTTCCGGCGACACCCGATTCAACAATGGTTCAGGATCCCACCTCTGGATGTAAGAGATAAGCGACAATCGATGTAAGCCGAGTTGACTCTCTCACTTCATTCCCTCTCACTGATATAACAGCCGGCACCTAACATCATCCGGCTCTGTGGGAGGCTTTGCTTCATGCGGCGACGATCGAAAAAGGCCAATTCATCACCGGTCACCGCCATTCCACATGAGCGGTGCCCCGCCAAGACATTCGTGACCGACGCCGGTGATGTGACCTTCGGTCGCAATGTCTTCAATCATTGCCAGATCGTGGGCGAGGTGGCACGGGTTCTCACGAGTCGCTACACCACTCCCCTCAAAGCCCATCTCTTCCCCGACGGTGCCGAACTGGTGGCCGCCTGCCATGACATCGGCAAGGCCAGTCCCACCTTCGTCGAGAAGCTCTATCGCGCTGCTGGGCGTGGAACCCACTCCCATCCGTCCCTGGCGAACGTCGATCCGGGTATTGAGCGGCAGTGGGGAGGCCATGCAGGCGTCAGCCAGGTGGCCGCCAAGCGGGCCCATGATGATGGCTTTGGTGGACCTCCCTGGCAGCAGGAATACTTTGGCAACGGGAGGTCTGAGTACGTCAATCGTTGGCGGGTCTGACGCTTTCATCGATGGTTTCGAATGTGTGGGGTTGTCGTAAGTCCAAAGGGAACTTGACCTCGTCATCTGGCCTTCCCTAGACCGCAACCTCATGGCGAAACCTTCCAGTCAGATCAGAAGAGTATCGGGAGTCGCCGGCCCCTCTCGATAAGCAAGAAAATGAGGCCGGCAATTTGCAAAAAAGGGAACTGAACGCATGAAACTTATGACAATCACCTCGGCCGTACTGGCCGGCAGTATGATGATAATTGGTGCCACCAGCGCCTCCGCCGCCACCAATGACAACATCAACCCCTGGCAGCACTGTGGTATTGGCGCGGCCATCTTTGATAAAAACGGCACTGCCGCTGCACTTTCCAACGTGATCTGGGATTCAGGCACCACCGCCGTGACCTCCGCGACCATCTCTCCGGAGACCTGCGAAAGCAAGGAAGTCGAGGTCGCTCAATTCGTTGACCAGACTTACGACCAGCTGGCCATGGAAACCGCCATGGGTGAGGGTGAACACCTCACTGCAGCACTGGGCCTGATGAACTGCAGCCGCGAGGCCCGCGAGGGTGTGGTCAGCCAGCTGCGCGCCGACCTAGAGCAGGCTAGTGCCACCGCCAACTATGCCGAGCAGGCCCATGCTGACAAGGCCTTCCAGTACTACAACAGCCTGAACCAGGCTGCCGCTAGCTGCGCCGCCAGCTAAGTGTTGCACGGGGTCGAGGCACTGCTGCCCGGCCCCGTTCTCCCCCCGAATACCTAAGCTAAGGACGACTTCGCCCATGCGACGCCTACTGGTGACGCTCTCGGCTCTGCTGTTCCTGCATGCCGGTAGCGCCCAGGCTGCCGATACCGCGCTGTCCGACCATTCACGGTGGAGTTCCCTGCTGCACTTCGACCGCGACGGTATCTTCAGCGAACCGCGTAGCGCAGTGCTCGATGATGCTTTTTTCCTGGCCGAGGATGGCCAGTACGATCCCGCTGCCGAATTGGCTGCCACCCTGGCGGCGCTGCGTGAAGCGCCGGAAGAAGGGGAAGTGCATGCCCGCTGCCGTTTCCCGGCCCGTGCCCTATGGTTGAGTCGTATGACCGGCGAACAATGGCCGGATGCCGAATGTCCAGAATGGGAGTCCTGGCAACAGAAACATGCTGGCGCCGAGGTCGGGCTGATGTTCGCCTCAGGCTATCTGGGTAACCCCGCTTCCTTCTTCGGTCATCTGATGCTGCACTTGGAACGAGAGGACGATGAGCAGGACGCCACGATGTCGCGACTGCTCGATACCAGCCTCAACTTCGGTGCCGACGTGCCCGAGGACGAGGGCCTCGCCACCTACATGGCCAAGGGTCTGCTCGGCGGCTACGTGGCCCGATACTCGCGTGCGCCCTTCTATCGAAACACCGCGCTCTATTCCGAACGCGAAATGCGCGACCTCTGGCACTACCGGCTCTCCCTGCCTGAGGCGGAACGCGAGTTGCTAGTGGCCCACCTCTTCGAGGTGATCGGACAGGACTATGACTACCTCTTCCTCACCGAGAACTGCGCCTCGCGCATCGCCCGAACTCTGGAGCTGGTGGTGGAGGAAGACCTTACCCCAGGCAATGCGCCCTGGGTGGCGCCGGAGACTCTGGTGCGCGGCTTAGGCGAGGCCGAGGTGGAGGGTAGACCGCTGCTGAAAAGCACAGAGCATATCCCCTCGCGGCGGCTGCAGACCGAGTGGCGCTATCACGACCTCGCCGCACCGGAGCAGAAGGCGGCCAGGGCAGTATGGCCCGAGATCAATCGCCTCGACCTTTTAGCGGCGCCCTTCCGCCAGCTCCCACCCAAACGCCAGGCCACCGTGCTGGATACCCTGCTCGGGCATGCGGCCTTCCTCAAGCAGACCGGGGACGAGCCGGGCCTGGCCGAGCGAGAGAGGCAGCTCTTGCAGGCTCGCCTCAAGCTTCCGGGGGGCACTGAGCCGCTGGAGCCCGGTGAGCAGGTGCCGCTGCACAAGGCCACGCCGCCGGCACTGGTGCGCGTGGAGGGCAGCTACCATGAAGCGCTGGGCGCCTCCTCCCGGTTGACCCTGCGCCCCCTGCAGTATGACCTGCTCGACGCCAACTCGACGCGCATGCCAAATGCCGCCTTGGAAATCGGGCGCATCGAAGTTGACCTCGGTGATGACGGGCCGAAGTTGAATCGCCTTGAGCTGTTTCATGTGACCAACCTGCATGCGCGCAGCGTGCCCTTGCCGGCCCTGCCCGGTATGGCCTGGCACGCCTCCGCCGGCATCGAGCGCTCTCGTCTGAACTGCAGAGACTGCTTGGACGGCCACATCACGCTGCTGGCCGGCAAGTCCCACCGTCTTGGCCGCTACCTGCCGTTCGCCATGGTGGGGGGGCAGTTTCGTAGCGAGCGCCACCAAGCCGGCCCGGTAGCGCCGATGGCCCAAGTGGGCGCGCTCAGCGACTGGAGTGTGAATCAGCGCACCCTGTTGCAGTTCACCCACTCCAACTCCTTGCAGGGCGAGGCTGGACGCCGCACGCAGTGGCGGCTCCAGCATCGGGTGGGGGTGAACAATGCGCTGGATCTGCGCGCCGGAGTGGAGGGGGATGACACCGCTCACGAGGTGAGCCTTGGGGTTTCCTGGTATTTTTAAGGGGCCACATGTCTATCACCATCTTCAATGTGAAGCGTTGTCACAAGCTCTCCGGCAATATGTCGGATGCCGTCTCAAGTCCGGGCGGACTTGGCCATGCTGGGGCAGCGGCCTTAACTCGAAGGCTTGCCCCCCCTCAACGACCTTTACGGCGCAGAGATCAGCGACGACGACAAGCTGCACTTCGCCAACGGCATCGCCGACCGCATCGAACGCGACGCATCCGTCATGGCCCAGATCCGCCATCATGACGAGGATCAGGTCATGCACGGGCTCTTCCCCAAGCGGGTCACCGACGCCGTGCTGGATGCCATGAGCGATCACGAGAAGCTCAGCATGCCGCTGCTGGAGGACGAGAAGACCGGCCGCCAGTTTGCACTGCTGATCCTGAAGCTGCTGGCGGGGAGGGAGGTCCGCACGCAGCAGTGATACGTAGGACAGTATTTATGATGCCGCACAGCGGCAAGGCTGGATGGAGCGGAATATGGAAAGCTTTGAGCAACGGGGATGGAGTATCAGAGAGCAGGCCAAGAGGCTGTTTCTCGATTACATGCGGTCCCGGCCTGAATGCCAGCCCGGGCAAGAGGGCATCAGACTGGCGCGAATATTCAGAGAGTGTGGGCTTGGCTGGGGGGATCAACGGAAAGCGACCGAGTCCCATCAGCAATACTGGGGTGTTGCCATCATGCGCATTCTCGAGGCCGAAGGCCTGACCGAGAGAGTTGGAGAGAAAGGGCCATGGCGTTTACGCTGACCTGATCAATGTTGTGATTGTGTTGTCCCCGGTAAGGCATAAGGCAACTAAAGGGGGCATTTTTAGGGGCATATTAAAATATGATCTTATAAAAAACCTTTTATATTCATAAGGTTGATCGGCCTTTTTATGGGACGCCGCCTCCACCAAACAAGTCGACGAATCAAGCGCCTACGGGCGCTTTTTTCGTTGATGCCCCCATCCAAAGCGAAAGCGGCAGCTGTTTCCCATTCTGGCTGAAAAGCAGAACCATGTGCTGCCATGGCCTTGGCATCTCTCGTCAAGCCGTTATGCATTTGTCTTGCCTGTACCGTGAGCCTACGATGGAAATGGTTCCATTTAGGCTGTGGAGCACGCGGCCTGAACGAGCACTCCCATGGCCAACCGATTGAAAATCCTGTAACCCTGTCCCGAACCATCCAAGTTTTCCTATCGGGCGGCGATGGAGACCCCAAGGCCATTGTGCGGACGGAAACGTGACCCTGGCGGCCACCCGCACACTCCTGGCCCTCGACGCCAGAACGATCCACACGACTGTGAGGCCCTCCATGTCCGCCGCTTCTCCCGCCCCCGAGCTCCTCACCTTCGGCGAGGCCATGACCATGTTCGTCGCCGAGAGCCCCGGCGACTTGGCTGACGTCGAACTCTTTCAGCGCCGCATCGCCGGAGCCGACACCAACGTCGCTATCGGGCTGGCCCGGCTGGGCTTTCACGTCGGCTGGTTGAGCCGGGTCGGGGTCGATGACTTCGGCACCTTCATTCGTCGAACTCTGGAGGCCGAGGGGCTGGACTGCCGGCACCTGACCATCGACCCAGACCACCCCACCGGCCTGGTGTTCAAGGAGCGCGCCCTGGGTGGCGCCGACCCCAGGGTCACTTACTTCCGCCGTGGCAGCGCCGCCAGCCATATGGCCCCCGCCGATGCGCGCGCCGTCGACTTTTCAGCATTGCGCCACCTGCACGCCACGGGCATCCCTCCCGCGCTCTCGTCCAGTGCCCGAGCGCTGTCGCGACATATGCTCATGCAGGCCCGCGAAGCCGGCGCCAGCATCTCCTTCGATCCCAACCTTCGCCCCAGCCTGTGGCGCAGCGAGGAAGAGATGCGCAGCACCCTCAATGACCTGGCCACCCATAGCGACTGGGTGCTGCCCGGCCTGGCCGAGGGTCGCCTGCTTACCGGGCAAAACACGCCCGAGGCGATCGCCGACTTCTACCTGGAGCGTGGCGCCAAGGCGGTCATCATCAAGCTGGGGCCGGAGGGCAGCTACTATCGAGGCAACCTGGGCGATCAGCAGGAGAGCTTCACCATGCCTGGCTTCCCGGTGGGCGAGGTGGTGGATACGGTGGGCGCCGGCGACGGCTTTGCGGTAGGCGTGGTCAGCGCCATGCTCGACGGTCGCTCTCCCCAGGAAGCGGTTCGCCGCGGCAACCTGATCGGCTCACTGGCGATTCAGGTGGTGGGCGACATGGAGGGGCTGCCCAGTCGCGATCGTCTCACGATGCTTGAAGCCGAGTTTTCTGCCCAGTAGGCGTAATGCCCGTCGCCCGGAAGGAGCCTCAACAATGAAGAAACGCATTCTCGCCTACGGCCGCCTGAACGACGACCAGCTGGCCCAGCTGGGCCATGACTTCGAGGTCCTGAACTTTCCCGGCCTGGCCTCCGCCGACGACCCCGCCTTCCGGTCAGCGCTGCCCGACGCTCACGGACTGATCGGGGCCAGCCTGGCCATCACCCCCCAACTGCTCGACGAGGCTCCCCATCTGGAGGCGATCGCCACCATCTCGGTGGGCTACGACAACTATCCGGTCGATGCGCTGACCCGCCGCGGCATCCTGCTGTGCAACACCCCGGACGTGCTCACCGAGACCACTGCCGACACCGGCTTCCTGCTGATCATGGCCGCCGCTAGGCGCGCCGTGGAACTGGCCGAGTGGGTCAAGCGTGGCGACTGGCAGGCCGGGATCGGCCCCGAGCGATTCGGCAGCGATGTGCATGGCAAGACCCTGGGCATGATCGGCTTCGGGCGAATCGGCGCCGCCGTGGCGCGCCGCGGCGCCCTGGGCTTCGGCATGCGGGTGCTCTACTCAAACGCCTCCCCCAAGCCCGAACTGGAGGCGGAGCTCGGTGCCGAGCACCATGAGATGGACGCGCTGCTCTCCGAGTCGGACTTCATCTGTGTCACCGTGCCACTCAACGCGGATACCGAGCATCTGATCGGCGAGCGAGAATTTGCGCTGATGAAGCCCTCCGCGATCTTCGTCAACATCTCCCGCGGGAAGGTGGTCAACGAGGCGGCGCTGATCGAGGCGCTGGAGATGGGCCGCATTCGTGCCGCCGGTCTGGATGTCTTCGAGCAGGAGCCGCTGTCGCCGGAATCGCCCTTGCCGCACATGACGAATGTGGTGGCCCTGCCGCACATTGGCTCGGCGACTCATGAGACGCGCACCGCCATGGCCCAGCGGGCCGTGGACAACCTGATCCTGGCGCTCAGGGGAGAGCGCCCGATCAGCCTGGTCAACGATGCTGCCTGGCGGTCCGTGTGACCCGCTTTGTTCTTCATGTCCGGGTGGCCCTGGTCACCGGCTGCAACGTCAATGGCCACGCCCTGGCGGAGAATGGCGGCTGGCTGGCACGCCAAGTCGTCTACTGACCTGCCTTGAAGGAAATGGGCCCACCGATCTCTCGAGGGGCCCGTTGCCTTGGAGAGTCGCTCAGGTCGTCAATCGGCGTACCGCCACTTCCACCCCACGCAGCTCGGCCAGGCCACGAAGCCGACCGTAGAGTGGATAGCCCGGGGCAGTGTCTCGGTGTCGATCATCGAGGATATGGTGGCCGTGGTCGGGGCGCAGCGGCAGGCGCGAGCCGCCTTCGCGCTCGCGGCGACGCTCCTCCTCCACC
This sequence comes from Halomonas aquatica, assembly GCF_040196335.1. NCBI lineage: Bacteria > Pseudomonadati > Pseudomonadota > Gammaproteobacteria > Oceanospirillales > Halomonadaceae > Halomonas > Halomonas aquatica. The sequence continues at coordinate 372,048 of NZ_JBEGCJ010000004.1, read as the reverse complement.
AGCGCCTGGATCACCGCCACCATGTCGACGTCGCCGTCGAGATGCGGCGCCTCATGGAAGGAGCGCGGGTCCGATGCTTCGCGCCGCGTCGACCGCAGATGGGCGAAATGTATCTTCGGCCCAAAGCGCCGGGCCATTGCGGCCAGGTCGACATCGGTGCGTACCCCATAGGAGCCGGTGCACAGCGTCAAACCATTGGCCGGACTGGGCACGGCGTCGAGGAGCCACCGGGCGTCGTCCGCATTGGAAACCACCCTGGGCAGCCCCAGCAGCGGCCGGGGCGGGTCGTCGGGGTGAATCGCCATGCGAATGCCTACCTCCTCCGCGACCGGGATCACCGCTCGCAGGAAGTAGCCGAGATGCTCACGCAGCCGCTCGGCATCGATCTCGGCATAGTCCGCCAACACGCTGCGAAAGCGTTCGAGGGTGTAGTGCTCCTCGGCCCCCGGCAGGCCGGCAATCAGGGTATTGACCAGCTTCTCGCGACCGTGCGCATCAAGACTATCAAGGTAGTGCCGGGCCTCGGCCTGCTCTTCATGGCCATACTCTGCCTTGGCCCCGGGACGCTCGAGCAGGAAGAGATCGAAGGCGGCGAAGGCGGTCTGGTCGAAGCGCAGCGCTAGTGCCCCGTCCGGCAGTGACCAACCGAGGTCGGTGCGGGTCCAGTCGAGCACCGGCATGAAGTTGTAGCAGACGGTGTCGATGCCGCAGGCCGCCAGGTGACGCAGCGTCTGGCAGTAGGTAGCGATCAGGGCATCGCGTTCGGGCCGGCCCTGCTTGATTGCCTCGGGCACCGGCACGCTTTCCACCACGGACCAGGACAGGCCGGCGGCCTCGATCATCGCCTTGCGCTCGCGGATCGCCTCCAGCGACCAGACGCTGTCGTTGGGCACCTCGTGCAATGCCGTGACGATGCCGGTGGCTCCGGTCTGACGGATCTCGTCGAGGCGAATAGGGTCCTTCGGGCCGAACCAGCGCCAGGTATGTTCCATGGGGGATCTCCTTTCAGCCTCGCGCCAGGGTGGCGAGCGCCCCCTCGAGGCCCTGTTCGGTCAGGAGGCGATAGGCCGTGAGTACCCCTTCGGCAAAGACGGTGTCAGCCGCGAGTGCCGGCGGCACCACGTCGTCCATGGCCAGGAAGGCCGTGACCAGCGCCTCGGGGTACTGTCCATGGCGCTCGTGAAGCGCCGCGAAGCGAGGCGCCAGGGGGTCATCCACCTCGTAGACGTTGCCCTGGATATCCCTGCCGGCGGTGTAGCGGATCCAGCCGGCCATGCCCAGCGCCGTGCAGGCCGCCGCCAGCCCCGCCTCGCGGCGTGCCAGGGTGCCGAGCAGCCAGCGCTGCGGCAGCTTCTGGCTGCCGTCCATGGCGATCTGGTGAAGCCGGTGGCGCAGGCTGTCGTTGGCGAAGCGCGACATCAGAGAGTCGGCGTAGGCCACGAGGTCAATGCCCTCGGGCATGGCCAGGGTCGGCGCCGCCTCCTCCAGCATGTAGCGGCGCAACAGAGCGCGCAGATCGCTGCGGCTGACGGCGTCATACACCGTCTCGATGCCCTCCGGTGCGCCCAGGTAGGCCAGCAGCGAATGACTCCCGTTGAGCATGCGCAGCTTCATGGTCTCGAAGGGCGCGACGTCGGCGACCATCTCGATCCCGTCTGCCTCCCAGTCCGGCCGCCCGAGCGGGAAGTGGTCTTCCACCACCCATTGGGCGAAGGTCTCACACACAACGGCGTTGGAGTCTTCTATACCCAATCTTGAGAGCTGGGTGAAATCGGCCTCGGTCATGGCCGGCACGATACGGTCGACCATGCTGCAGGGAAAAGCAGCCTCCGCAGAAATCCATTCCGCCAGCGCGGCGTCGCGATGCTCGGCCATCTGGATCACGGCATTGCGGGTGCGATGTCCATTGTCCGGCATGTTGTCGCAACTGAGCACCGTGAAGGGCGGCACACCCGCCTCTCTACGCCGCGCCAGCGCTTCCACCAGAATACCCAGCGCGGTATGCGGCGCCCTGGGCGAGGCGATATCGGCGGCGATCATGGGATCATCGGCGAGCAGCTCACCGCTGGCCTGATTGAGAAAGTAGCCCTTCTCGGTGACGGTGAGGGTGACGATGCGCGTCTCGGGCGACGCCATACGAGCCAGCAGGGCCTCCAGGTCGCGACCCCAGCGCCCGTTTGCATCACGGCCAGTGAACAGTGCCTCTTCGATCACCCCGATCTCACGCAGTGTCACCGTCTCGCTGTCGGCATACTCGGCCACATGGTAGCGATAGCCCGCCTCGCGCAGGCCATCCACCAGGTCGATGCTCGACCGCAGGTTGGCGCTGCTCACGCCCCAGGAGGTATCACCCGTGCGCTGGCGATAATGCTCGAGGTAGACCGCCTGTTGAGCGCGATGAAATGCCCCCAACCCCAAGTGGACGATCGCGATATGACCATTGGCCATGCTGCTGTTAATTCGTGTCACGTCAGGCACGGGACCCTCCATCGGTTCGATTTGCATTGGCCTACGGCTTCGATGAGAGCAGCTCTTCCCGCTAACCTGGCTCTCGCCCCAACGGCGAGAGGCATCGGTAGCCACCTCAGGCTTGTCACAGGCAATGCACCATGCCGTTGCAGCGGGCAGTGTGGCTGGACAACCTCACCGTCGTGCTGGTATGACACCATGATATTATGCTAACGGCAATGGCAGGATATCCAAACCGTCACGGCACAGGCCGTGCCACCCAGGTGCCTTTCTCGGAGACCCTTTCGGAGCCGATGCACAGCACGACTTCATGAGCGGAGTGAAGCGCCTTCCGTTGACGCGGCCGAGGTCGAACGCGCATGTGGGCTCGCTGAACATGGGTGCCGGACAGTTCTGCACCAACCCCGGCCTGGTGATCGCCGTCAAGGGCGAGGCATTGGACGCCTTCACGACTGCATGCCATCAGTAAACGACGACACACCCGTGTGCATGCTCAACTTCGAGACAAGATTCACGTTGCTGGTTTTTTCGCCTTGCGCCATACTTTGACCTACCATCAGGCTAGCATCCTGTCATACCAGCAAGGCACCACGGCTCCTTCCCAACAACCGACACAACCCCAGGAAGCCTGCATCATGCGATTGAAGGACAAGACGGCACTGATCACCGCCAGCGGCCAGGGCATCGGCCGATCCACGGCTCTGCAATTCGCCGCCGAGGGCGCGCGGGTCATCGCCACCGATATCGACACCGAGAAGCTTCGCGAGCTGGAGGGCATTTCAGGCATCGAGACACGACACCTTGATGTGCTCGACGCAGCGGCCGTTGACGCCTTGGCCGCCGAATTGCCGCCAGTGGATGTGCTCTTCAACTGCGCCGGCTATGTGGCCAGCGGCTCCGTGCTCACAGGCACGGATGCCGACTGGGAGCTGTCACTGGCCCTCAACGTCACCTCCATGGCACGCCTGACCCGTGTCCTGCTTCCCGCCATGATCGACAACGGTGGCGGCAGCATCATCAACATGGCCTCGGTGGCTTCGAGCCTCAAGGGCGTGCCTAACCGCTGCGCCTACAGCACCACCAAGGCTGCGGTGATCGGCTTGACCAAGTCGATTGCTGCAGACTTCATCAATCAGGGCATCCGCTGCAACGCCATCTGTCCCGGTACCGTGGACTCCCCCTCGCTGCACCAGCGCATCCGCGAACAGGCGAGCCAGCAGGGACGTCCGGAGGCCGATGTAAAGGCCGACTTCCTAGCACGCCAGCCGCTGGGGCGACTGGGCACGCCGGAGGAGATCGCCGCCCTGGCCACCTATCTCGCCGCGGACGAGTCCGCCTATACCACCGGCACCGCCCAAGTCATCGACGGCGGCTGGCTGCTCTGAATCGCAAGGAGACTCCATGAAATTGCTGCGCTTCGGCCCCCAGGGCCAAGAAAAACCCGGTCTACTCGACACCAACGGCGTGATCCGCGACCTCTCGGCACACCTGCCCGACCTCGACGGCCGTCATCTGGACCGTGAGACGCTGGCCCGACTGGCCGAACTCGACCCCTCTAGCCTGCCGGAGGTCTCCTCTGCACGCCTCGGCCCCTGCGTGGGACGCACCGGCAAGTTCATCTGCATCGGCCTCAACTACTCCGACCACGCCGCCGAAGCCGGCGCCGAGGTGCCGCCGGAGCCAGTGGTCTTCAACAAGTGGACCAGCGCCATCTGTGGCCCCGACGACGATGTCATCATCCCCCGCGACTCCACCAAGACCGACTGGGAAGTGGAGCTCGGCGTAGTGATCGGCAAGGAGGCCCGCTATGTGAGCGAGGCCGAGGCCATGGACCATGTCGCCGGTTACTGCGTGGTCAACGATGTTTCCGAGCGCGAGTTCCAGCTCGAGCGCAGCGGCAGCTGGGACAAGGGCAAGGGCTGTGACACCTTCGGCCCCCTCGGCCCCTGGCTGGTAACCCCGGACGAGGTAGCCGACCCGCACGCCCTCGATCTCTGGCTGGAGGTTGACGGCCAGCGTTACCAGGACGGCAACACCGGCACCATGGTCTACCGGATTCCCTTCCTGATCAGCTACCTGAGCCGCTTCATGAGCCTGCAGCCAGGCGACGTCATCTCCACCGGTACGCCACCCGGCGTGGGCATGGGTCAGAAGCCGCCCACCTACCTGAAGCCCGGCCAGCGCATGCGCTTGGGCATTGCGGGGCTCGGCGAGCAGAACCAGACCGTCGTCGCCGAATCTGCGCGCTGACCGGAGATCGTCATGCGAACCGTCGTCTGCCAAGAACCTGGTCGGCTGATCCTGGAGGAACGTACAGCTCCGTCATGCGGGCCCGGCGAAGCCCTGCTGCGCATCCGCCGGATCGGGGTGTGCGGCACGGATATCCACGCCTTCGGCGGCAATCAGCCCTATTTCCAGTACCCGCGTGTACTCGGCCATGAACTGGCCGGCGAGATAGTCGCGGTGGGCGAACGGGTCGACCCGGCGCTGGTGGGTCGCAACGCCTACGTAATTCCTTACCTGCACTGCGGGGACTGCCGGGCCTGTCGCCAGGGCCGTACCAACTGCTGCCGGCAAATGCAGGTGATCGGGGTGCACCGCGACGGCGGTATGTGCGACAGCCTGGCGGTTCCCATCGAGCAGCTGGTGACCTCTGACACTCTGCCTCTGGACCAGTTGGCGCTGGTCGAGTGCCAGGCCATCGGCGCCCACGCTGTGCGGCGCAGTGAGCTCGCCGAGGGTGAGCTCGCGGTGGTAGTCGGCGCCGGCCCCATCGGCATGGGCGTAGCGCAGCTGGCACGCGAGCGAGGAGCAAAAGTGGTGATGGTGGACACCAACCCCGAGCGCCTGGCCTTCTGCCGTGATCGACTCAGTATCACGCACACCTTGAATCCCGTGATGCAGGACGTTGCCGAGGCTCTGGAGACACTCAGCGATGGTGAGCTGGCCGACGCCGTCTTCGACGCTACCGGCAACCCCGCCGCCATGCAGCATGGGTTCGACCTGGTCGGCCACGCCGGCCGCTACGTGCTGGTCAGCATCGTCAAGGCAGACATCGCCTTCCACGACCCGGACTTCCATCGCAAGGAAATGAGCCTGCTCTCCAGCCGCAACGCCGCTCGAGAAGACTTCGAAGAGGTATGCCGGCTGATGGAAGCGGGTCGCCTCCCGGCCAGCGCCATGATCACCCACCGCACCGAGCTTGCTGACTTTCCTGACTGCATGCCCGCCTGGTGCGCCCCGGGCAGCGGCGTGATCAAGGCCATGATAGAGCTCGATTGCTCAGTACTGGTTTCAGCGGACTCAGACCATGCCCCAGACCATCGCCAGTGACAGCGGCCGACTGGCCAGCCTGCGCGTGCACGCTGCCGATAACGTGCGCGTTGCCCTCAAGGACCTGCCAGCCGGCAGCGAGGTCGACGATGATGGCCGCCTCTTGCGCCTGGATGAGGCTATTCGCCACAAGCACAAGTTCACCATCCGACCGCTCGATACGGGCGATGCAGTGGTCATGTACGGCGTCACCGTGGGCCGCGCCACCCGGCCGGTCGCCGAAGGCGCGGCGATCACCACCGACAACACCGAGCACGGTACGGCCACCACCCTGCCCCAGGCACGGCGCGGCGAGTGGCAGGCCCCCGATGTCACGGCCTTTCTCGACGCCACCTTCGAAGGCTACCACCGCCCCGACGGTCAGGTAGGCACCGCCAACGTCTGGCTGGTGGTGCCCCTGGTGTTTTGTGAGAACCGCAACATCGAGGTACTGCGACAATGCGTGGCTGATGCACTGGGAGAGGATCCCTTCCGGGACTACAAGCGCATGGCTCGGGAACTGCTCCACGGCTCAGCCGGCGCGACCCCGGACGAGCCGCCTGGTGAAAGGCTCTTCCCCAACGTCGAAGGGGTACGATTTCTCACCCACACCCTGGGCTGCGGAGGCACCGATGACGACGCCGAGGCGTTGTGCCAGTTGCTGGCGGGCTACATCTGCCATCCTAACGTGGCCGGTGCCACGGTTCTGAGCCTGGGCTGCCAGAAGGCCCAGATCGACATGCTGCGCGCCGCCGTAACCGAGCGCGACCCCGATGGCCTGACAACGGTTCACTACCTGGAACAGCAGGCCAGCCTGAGCGAAGAGGCGCTGATCCACGAGGCGCTGATCACCATCTTCGACGGCCTGGCCGAGGCCAATAAGGTCACGCGAGCCCCAGCACCGCTGTCGGCGCTGACCCTGGGCGTGGAGTGCGGCGGCTCCGATGGCTTCTCGGGACTCTCTGCCAACCCCCTGGTGGGGGCGGTCGTGGATCGCCTGGTAGCGCTGGGCGGCAGCGGCATCCTCAGCGAGTTCCCGGAACTGTGCGGCGTGGAACACGAACTGATCGCCCGATGTACCGATGACAGCGTGGCCAGTCGCTTCCAGAACCTGATGGAGGCCTACCAGCAGCATGCCGCGCGGGTAGGCGCCGACTTTTCGATGAACCCCTCCCCCGGGAATATTCGTGACGGGCTGATCACCGATGCCATGAAGTCTGCAGGCGCCGCCAAGAAGGGCGGCGACAGCCCGGTGGTGGACGTCCTTGACTACACGGAACCCCGGACCAGGGCCGGCCTAAACCTGCTCTGTTCACCGGGCAACGACGTGGAGTCCACGACGGCACTCGCAGGTTCCGGTGCCAACCTGATCCTCTTCACTACCGGGCTGGGCACGCCCACCGGCAACCCGATCACTCCGGTGATCAAGATCTCCAGTAACAGCGAGCTGGCCGCGCGCATGAGCGATGTCATCGACTTTGATGCCGGGCCAATCATCCGTGGGGAGACCAGCATCGATGAGCTGGCAGAGCGGCTGCTGAGACTATGCATCGCCGCCGCCTCGGGGGGCTATCGCCCCCGCGCTGTGGAACTGGCGCAGTATGACTTCATCCCCTGGAAGCGTGGGGTTTCCTTGTAGAGAGGCTGCACAGACGAAAGGGCCCGCTGTTCATGCAGCGGGCCCTTCTTCAAGATGGCTTCGGCGGGAGTCGACGGCAAGTGACGACAGCGAATAGCGAATGGCGAATGGCGAATGGCGAATGGCGAATGGCGAATAAAGGTAGTAGAGAATAAAGGACGTCACTCGCGAACGCTGAGACGCTCCTTGAGCTGCATATAGGTGCCATAGTGACGGTCCAGATGGCGCCGCATGGCGGCCTCGGCAGCATCAGGGTCGCGGGACTCGATGGCCTTGACGATCTCGGTGTGGGCAATCAGCGCCGCCTTGTCCTCATCCTTCTGCTGCAGTACCTGGGCGCGACGGTCGTCAAGCCACTCGGAGAGCGCCACGTGGATGGCATCGAAGATCGGGTTGCGGGCGATACTCGCCAGCACACCGTGGAAGTCATTATCGGAGCGCTTGAAGCGCGCCTCATCGCCCACCGCGTCACGACTCTCCTGTAGAGCCCCATGCAGACGCGCCAGATCCTCTTCTCTGGCGGAGCACGCCGCATAGCGGGCCAGGGAGATCTCGAACAAGGCCCGGGCCTCCTGAAAGTACTGCTGGCCGTCAGGCTTGGAGAGCAATTGGCGGGTTACCCCGGAGAGTCGAGCCATCACCGCCTCGGCGGTGGGCCGGATCACTCGTGCCCGGGTACCGCTGCTGATGGCGATCAGTCCCAGCTGCTGCAAATAAAACAGCGCCTCGCGCACTGCCGGACGGCCGACGCCGAACTGTTCCATCAACTCTCGCTCGGAAGGCAATTGATCGTTCTCGCCAAGCCGCCCCTCAAGGATGTCCGCCTCGAGCTGCTCGGCCACCTGTTCGGAGAGCGTCTTGCGTTCTATCCGGTATCGGGACACGGGCTGGTTCTCCTTGTTGACCCACTGCTTGAACGCCATGTTACTGCATTTGCCCCCTCCCCCGCTCAGGCCAGAGGCTGCAATGCCGGAACATTCAGGGTCTCGGCCAGTTCGGCGTAGGCACGTTGGTTGGCACTATCCAGCGGGATACCCTCGGCGTCGCGGCGGGCCCGGCAGTCCCATTCCCGGTCCCCGGGCGCCATGACCTGCGCGCCGTCCCGGCCCGGCTGAGCACGCAGATCCTCGAGATAGCGGCGCATGCATTCGGGGAAGGGGTCGCCCGGGGCGAAGGCATCAGGCCGAAGCGCCAGGCAGAAGTGGCTCGCACCACGCGGTGTCTTCATGTCGGGGCCGCCCATGGGCAGCAGGCGGAAGCCATTCAGCATGCCTGAAAGAGTGGAGCTGAGCACTTCCACCATGCTACCGAGCCCCGCCCCCTTGAAGCCGAAGTCGCTACCTCCCAGTGGCAGCAGCGCTGCCACCTCCTTGGGGATACGGGTTACCTCGCCAGTCGAATCGGCGGCCACCTGATCCGGCAGCTCGCGACCGATGGCTCCGTACTGCTGCACCCGATTCCAGGGGATCGAGCTGGTGGCCATATCGAGCAGAAACGGATTCTCTCCCTCCACCGGAGCGGCAAAGGCGATGGGATTGGTCCCGTGGAAGGGCCGGCTCCCCTGATGCAACAGCACGAAGGGGTCGGAGTTGCATACCGCCAGGCCGATCAGGCCGCGCTCTGCGGCGGCCAGGGCATAACAACCTGCCGCCCCGAAGTGTGAGGAGCGGCCCACCGCCACGGCCCCCATCCCCACCTCATCGGCCATATCCGCGGCGTGTTCCATGGCGGTGTAGCCAGCCAGGTGTCCGAAACCGTCGCCGGCATCCAGGTAGCCGGTGGCGGGCAGGCGACGCTCGAAGTGCATCGCAGGAGCGCCTGCGATGCGCCCACCCTGAAGCGCACGAATATAGTGCGGCAACAGGCGCAGGCCGTGGCTGTCGGTGCCCATGCGCGAGGCGGTCACCAGTGCCCGGGTCAGCGCCTCGGCCGAACTGGCATCGGCTCCCGCGCGCGCCAGCACCGCCAGCATGAAGCGCTCGAGCTCGTATCGGCTCACATGGAATGCCTGGGGGGCATCACTCATCGATCGGTCTTCCTCATGGTCAGCGGTATATCAAGGTCGGCAACCACATGGAGATCGCCGGAATAAAGGTCACCAGCAGCAGGGCGATCACCAGCGGAACCAGGAATGGCAGGGTCCCGCGCATGCACTGCTCGAAGGGTATGTTCGACACCCGCGAGAGAACGTAGAGCACCATGCCCACCGGAGGCGTCAGCAGTCCGATCATCAGGTTGAGGACCATGATCACGCCGAAGTGGACCGGGTCGACCCCGGATGCCACCGCCAGAGGCAGAAGCACCGGCACCAGAATGGTGATAGCAGCGATGGTTTCCATGAAACAGCCGACGATGATCAGCACGAGGTTGATGATGATCAGGGTGGCGATGGGATTGTCGGCGAAGGGTCCTAGCAGCTCGACCACGTGCTGGGTGACCTGATTGCTGGTCAGAATCCAGGCGAAGATCGAGGCACCTGCCACGATCAGCAAGATGACGGCGGTGGTCTCGATGGTCTCCATACTGACCTTGAGCAGGCGATTCCAGGTCAGAGTGCGATAGACCACTCCCCCGAGGAAGAGCGCGTACACGACGGCGGCGATAGCGGCCTCCGTAGGCGTGAAGGCACCGGTCATGATACCGCCGACGATGATCAACGGGGTGAGCAGGGAGAAGAAGGCACGCTTGAACGTCTGCCACAGGACCGGCAACGAGAAAGCCGCATCGCGCTGATAGCCGCGACGCCTTGCCAGGAAGAAGATCATCAGCATCAACACCAAGCCCATCAGCAGTCCAGGGACCAGGCCGGCCACGAACAGCTGGCCCACCGAGACCGAAGCCATGACGCCATAGATGACCATGGGCAAGCTGGGCGGGATGATGGGGCCGATGGTGGAAGAGGCCGCGGTGATGCCCACTGCAAATTCCTGGTCGTAGCCCGCATCTCGCATGGCCTTGATCTCGATGGTGCCCAGGCCACCGGCATCGGCCACGGCAGCACCGGACATGCCCGAGAAGACGATGCTGGCACCGACGTTGACGTGGCCCAGGCCACCACGCATCCAGCCCATCAGCGCCTTGGCGAAGTCGAAGATGCGCGTGGTGATACCACCGTTATTCATCAGGTTGCCGGCGAGGATGAAGAAAGGGATCGCCAGCAAGGGGAAGCTGTCGATGCCGTTGATCATGCGGTGAACGACCACCACGTCGGGCACACGCCCGGTCAGCAACACATAGATCAGGCAGGAGCCCGCCAGGCTGACGGCGATGGGCACGCCAAACACCAGCAAGGTGAATAGAGTAGCGAAGAGGAACAGCAGGTACTGCTCGGTGACCGCCAGGGCGATGCAGCCGAGGATGGCGAGGGCAGCGACCACCGGAGGCACCAGGGCACCGCGCCGCCTCAGGATCGGGGTATTGGTCATGGAGAGGTTCTCTCGGTCGACGTTATCATGGCGAACCCAGCAGCTCGCTGGTTCCGCTGCGCCAATGACGGATGGCCACCTGGACGGCACGCACCAGCATCAGCACGAAACCCAACATCACGATGTAGTAGAGGTAGCTCTTGGGTATATCCACGGAGGTCATCAATGCCGAGGTAAGGTCGGCCAGTTTGATGGTTATCCACACCATGGCGGCAAAGAAGGCGATGTTGATAAGGTCCACCAGTGTCGAGGCCATACGTGCCATCCACCACGGCATGTAGCGATAGAAGAATTCGACGGCGATATGGGACCCCTTGCGCACCGCCATGGTGCCGCCCATGAAGCCCACCATCACCAGCAGGTAACGAGCCATCTCTTCGGTCCAGGCAATGGAGTTTCCCAGCACGTAGCGGGTGAAGAACTGAAGAAAGACGTCCAGCGCCAATAGCCAGAAGATCCCCAGGGTCAGATAATCTTCGAGGCCATAATTCCGCGCATCGAAGGAATCCTCCTCGAGAAAGTCGAAGGCGGGCGCCTCGTCTCGGTCCGATTGGTACATGTCAGACTCCCGCGCACCACCCCCGGGTCGGGGGTGGTGCGACGTCCGCGATGGAAGGTGAAGATTACTGACCGATGGCCTGGAGACGGTCGTAGGTCTCCTGATCCCAGGTGGCCGCGTCGCTGTTGTGGTAAGGGATCGTGGCCTCGCGGAAGGGCGTGATGTCGACCTCATTCACCGTGATGCCCTGCTCCTCGAACCAGGCCACCAGATCTGCCTCGGACTGCAGGATATCCTGGGTAATGCGCTCGCCGGCCTCTGTGTAGACCTCGCGGAAGATATCTCGATCTTCCTCTGAGAGGCGGCCCCACAGTGTCCCACCCGCAATGGTGATCAGAGAGTCTGTGATATGGCCGGTCAGGTTGATGTAGTCCTGAACCTCATAGAAGGCCTTGGCCTTGATGGTGGGCAGCGGGTTTTCCTGAGCATCAACCACGCCCTGCTGCAGCGCCAGATAGACCTCGGCGAAAGCGATAGGGGTAGGGTTGGCGCCAACCGCCTCGGGGAACATCATGTACATGGGAGCGTTGGGCGTGCGGATCTTGAGATCCTGCATGTCCTCGGGGGTGTTGATCGGCTTGTTGGAGGTGACGTGGCGACGGCCATAATAGTTCATGGCCAGGGGCACGTTGCCGGTAGCATCCCGATAGCCTTGAGCGATTTCCTCGAAGAGGTCGCTGTCGGCATATGCCTGCCAGTGGTCGAAGTCGCGGAACATGTAGGGCGCACCCGCGATGCCGATAGGACCATAGAAGCGACCAGCGAACTGGTTGCCGGTATAGATCAGGTCGACGGTACCCAGTTGCAGGCCCTCGTTGATATCCGTTTCCTTGCCCAGCGAGGAAGCCGGATGAACGGCAATGGAGTAGCGGCCGTCGGTGCGATCCTCGATCTGCTCAGCCGCCCACAACGCCCATACGTGGTAGGGCTCTGATGTCTCGTAGACGTGGGCGAAGTTCAGCTCCTCGGCCTGGGCGGCGCCGGCCAGGCTGACGCCGCCGGCAATCAGGAGGGCAGTCATTGCCCGGGACAGCTTGAACTGGCGTTGGGGCTTGTCGCTCATTTTGTAATCCTCACAACCGTTGAGTTTGTTCTGTTTGTGGCTGGAAAGGTGGCGAATTCATGATCGGTTAGATGCCACTCTCGTGCTTACCTGAGCGTCTGTCTGTATACGTATCATACCACCGACTTCAAACTAGCCCTTACCGCAGCCCCGTGCAACCAGCAGCCGAACTATCCGCATTCGCCTTTAGTGGAAGATGCGGTGAAGGCGTTGTAGCAGATCCGGCGCTCCGAAGCCGCCTGCCTTGGTCATCACACGGCGTGTGGATTCACCATCGAGACAACCAAGCGCCACGCCGGGAGCCCACTCCTCCTCGACGCTGATCGAGGTGACACCAAGTCGTGACAGGGTGGCCATGGCGATATCCCCACCGGTCAGGAACAGCAGGGTCTCGCGGTCATCTGGCCAACTCTCCAGGATATGCACAGCACCCTCGGCCATTGCCTCTGATACCTCTTCGGCGCCGACCATTCCGGGGTCATTCAGCGTCCTCGAGGTTCCGCCACCGGATGCCGTGCCGGGCACCAGAAGCGCAGCATCACCCGATGGGGTTGCGCAGGGGGGGCTCAGCGCCTCAATCACCGACAACGACGGTACCTCGCAACGTAACCGGGCAAGCTGCTCGGCGGCGCGAGGACTTCGCGAACCCACTACGTAGAGCACCGCCTTCACACTGGACAGGGAACGATGGCTGGCACGCAGGCAGCCAAAGCAGCGCTGAGCCATGGCCGAAGCAAGGCCTGCCGCACCCACCATCAGCCGAGGAACCCCAGCCGCCAGCACCGCGTCGTAGAGCCTGGCCAGAGCCAGGTCACTATCGGCATCGGCCACCACATCACCCTGAGGTAATGCGTCGCCATCAACAGCGAAGCGGGCCAGTCTCATCCCACCCGCGTTGAACGCGCTGTCGAGCGGTCCGCCAAGCGGCGCCGAGCGGGCATCACCCTGATAGGCGCTGTCGGCCAGGCGCAGGCCGTCTACCCAGACTTCTGCATCACGCACCACGCGGCCCTGGGCGGGTACTGCCGGGGCCAGCACCAAGGGTCGCCCCGTCGCGACGCGCATGGCAACACACTCGGCCACCACCTGGCCGCGCAGGGTCGAATCGATCTTCTTGAACCAGGCGACCGGCTTTGCCCGCGCAAGGCGCCGGGTCGCGTCGACTACCCGTTGGGCAGCCTCTTCGGCGTCCAGATGACGGGATTCGGTGTTTACCGCAATGACGTCGGGCCAGGCGCCTTCCCAGCTCGTCAGCACGTCGTCCAGCGCTGCCAGGGAGATCACCACCCGCGCATCGGCGCCTCGTGCGGCAAAGGGGGCGGTGGCATCCAGCGCGCCGGTCAGGTCATCGGCAACGATCGCCAGCCGACAACCGGCAAGGCGCCGACTCATGGCGTTGACTGCTCATCTTTGCCTGCCGCCAGGCGGCGTGCATAGGCGATGGCGGCACCCATGTTGGTGGCATCCGCCTTGCCCTGCCAGGCAATGTCGAAGGCGGTACCATGATCCACCGAAGTGCGCTGAACTGGCAGGCCCAGGCTGACGTTCACTGTCGTGTCGAAAGCAATCAGTTTGACCGGGATATGCCCTTGATCATGGTATTGCGCCACCACCAGGTCGAACTCGCCTTGTCGAGCCCGATAGAAGACGGTATCGGCAGAGATAGGCCCCTGGACATCATAGCCTCGAAGCTTCAGAGACCTGACTGCCGGGGCAATGATGCGATCATCCTCATCCCCGAAGATACCACCCTCGCCGCAATGGGGGTTGAGCCCTGCCACGGCTATGCGCGGCCTGGTCAGACCCATGGCGACCAGGTGTGCATGACCGGCCTCAACGGTCTCGGTGATGCGCGACTCGGTGACCCGATCAATGGCGCAGCGCAGCGACACATGGGTGGAAACATGAAGGGTCGACAGTGTCTCGGAAGCCAGCAACATGAACGATGAGGGGGCGCCGGTCAGCGACGCCAGCATGCCGGTGTGGCCGTCATAATGGTGGCCTGCCTCATGCAGCGCGGCCTTATTGAGCGGCGCGGTGACGATCACCCGCGCGCGTCCAGCTTGCACCAGTTCCACGGCTGAACTGACGCAACGAAAGGCCATGTCTCCGCCACCGGCACTGATACGGCCATCGGGAATCTCTACTCCATCCGGCGCCTCGACCACGGCGACCGCCACGCTGTCGTCAGCCTGCGCTGCCTCGTCGAGTGCAGCGAAGGTGAGTTCGGCACCGATGGTAGCCGCGGCGCGACGATAGATCGCCGGGTCACCGACTACCAGGCTGCTGGCTCGTTCCGCGGGAGACATGGCCGCCAGAGCACGACAGATGATCTCCGGGCCGATACCGGCCGGATCTCCCATGGTGATGGCGATGTCGTAGGGGTGTGATGAAGGCTTCATGGCATCAGCTGCCCGCCGTTCACTTCAATCACCTGGCCTGTGATGTAGCCGCTCATGCTGTCGGTGCCCAGAAATACGTAGGCGCCAACACACTCCTCGGCACTGCCCAGCCGCCCCATGGGAATGGAGGCTCGAGCCGCGGCCATGTGGTCCTCGTTGGAGTGACGCTCGTGAAAGTCGGTAGCAATGGTTCCGGGAGCCACGCCATTTACCCGGACACACTCCCCAGCGAGCTCCTTGGCCATGTTGCGCGTCAAGGTACTCACGAAGCCCTTGGCCGAAGCATAGAGCCCGGCGCCCAGGCCTCCCCCGTTGCGCGCGGCGATGGAGGTGGTATGAATGATGTTGCCGCGACCGGCGCGACGGAAATAGGGCAAGGCGGCTCGGCTGGCCATCACCACCGACCGGGCATTGAGGTCCATCACGCGGTCGTACTGGATATCATCCATCTCGTCCAGCGATACTCGCCCGAGCATGTCGCCGGCATTGTTGACCAGCAGGTCCAGACCGCCAAGACGCTCGGCGGCCTCGTCGACCAGGCGAGCAGCCTCGGCGGAACGGCTGATGTCACCCTTCACAGTAAAGGCTTCACCGTGCGTCTTGCGGATCGCTTCGGCCACGGCTTCAGCGCCCTTGGCACTGGAGTGGTAATGCACCGCCACGTGGGCCCCGAGGGCGCCAAGCTGTGTGGCCACGGCAGCCCCGATACCCCGGCTCGCGCCAGTCACCAGTACTCGCTTACCTTTCCATTCCTCCAGCATCGCCGTCTCCCGTTGTTGTCGGTAGTGGTAGGGGCTCCTCTACTGGCACCAGGCTATCGACCCGAAACCACGCCATGGACTAGAGAGCCATGGACCAGAGCGAAGCCATTGGCATACCTGTCATACATCACTACACAAGTAACATGTTAGTCGAGCGCTGGCCAGATGCCAGCGACCTGATACAGGAGGCTCCATGACCGCTTCCAACTCCTACGTGATCAGCTCTCGCCCTGGACCTACGGCATACGCGAATTGATGCGAGACCTCGCCGGGCGCTGAAGTTCTTGGCGATCACTATCTGTCCATTGTCAGGAGAGATGAAACCGTCCGGCTAGCTTGCGCATCGCCTCCGTCAGTAGCAGAGCATCCACACCCAGGCCGACGAAGGTGCAGCCCGCGTCCAGGTAGCCGCGTGCGGCTTGCTCATCCAGGGTGATGATGCCTGCCGCCTTGCCGGCCGCTCGGATCCGGACAATGGCCGAATCGATGGCCTGCACCACCTCCGGATGCCCCGGCTGGCATCGGTAGCCCATGGAGGCCGACAGGTCCGCCGGGCCGATGAAGATGCCATCGACACCCTCCACCGCTGCAATCGCCTCGATCTGTGACAGGGCATGGGGGCTCTCCACCTGCAGGATCAGGCAGACTTCGTCATCCGCTCTTTCCAGATAGTCCTCCAGCTGTCCCCATCGCGACGCGCGCGCCAGCAAGCTGCCCATACCCCGAATACCCTCCGGCGGATAACGAGTTGCAGCAACCAGTTCGGCAGCTTGTTCGGCACTTTCCACCATGGGGATGAGGAGGTTCTGCACGCCGATGTCCAGATACTGCTTGATGAGCACCGGGTCACCACTGGGCGGTCGCACCACCGGCTGACTCTCGTATGAGGCGACAGCCTGGAGTTGACCCAGGAGACTCTGTACGTCATTAGGGGCATGCTCGCCATCCAGCAACAGCCAGTCGAAGTCGGCGGTAGCGGCCAACTCCGCGACATAGGGACTGGCCAGCCCCAGCCAGATGCCGGTCATGGCCTCACCGGCCAGCAGCCGTTGCTTGAAGTCATTCTTGGGCATTTTCATGGGTAAGAGCCTTGTTCAGAAGGGGTGACGCGCATGGTATCGCTTATGGGTCGAGCCAAAGGAACCGCGATTCATCCGGGAGCTGGTTCATGCAGCGATCAAACCGCATGAGCAAGCGACGACTACGATCAAGATCCGAGCCGGGATCCCGGCGAAGCCCCACCAGACAGCTAACGAATCAATAGCCTACGGGCGCATTTTTCGTTAATGCCCCCACCGTTCACCTCGCCCACCTTCCGGCCGTGCACTAGGCCCGCGACCTAGCCTTTAGTCTGAGTTCGACCGCGAAAAGCACTTGCCCCCGGCTCGCTTCGACGCCATCATCGCGCACACGCGCCTGCCCTTCGGGGCCTGCGCGGGAGCATTGTTGAACATTTCTCGATCTGGATTCGAACCCCATGAGCAAAGTCCTGATTGTCGGCGCTGGCGGCGTCGGTGGTGTCGTTACCCACAAGTGTGCCCAGCACCCCGAGGTCTTCTCGGAGATCTGCCTGGCCAGCCGCAACCAAGACAAGTGCCGCGCCATCGCGGCCCAACTGGACCACCCCATCCAGACGGCCCAGGTGGATGCCGATGACGTGGAGGCCCTGGTCGCGCTGATCGAGTCCTTCCAGCCCGACGTGCTGATCCACGTGGCCCTGCCCTACCAGGACCTGACCATCATGGAGGCCTGCCTGCGCACCGGGGTGCCCTACCTGGATACCGCCAACTACGAGCATCCGGACGAGGCGAAGTTCGAGTACAAGGAGCAGTGGGCCTTCCAGGACCGCTTTGCCAAGGCCGGCAACATGGCCACCCTGGGCTGCGGCTTCGACCCGGGCATGACCAACATCTACTGCGCCTGGGGCCAGAAGAACCTGTTCGACGAGATCCACCGCATCGACATCCTGGATGCCAACGGCGGCGATCACGGTTACCCGTTCGCCACCAACTTCAATCCCGAGATCAACATCCGCGAGATCACCGCCAACGGTCGCTACTGGGAAGAGGGCGAGTGGAAGGAGACCGCGCCGCTGGCCGAGAAGCGCACCTTCGACTTCGACGGCATCGGCGAGAAGGACCTCTACCTGCTCTATCACGAGGAGCTCGAGTCCCTCAGCCAGAACATCAAGGGCCTGAAGCGCATCCGCTTCTGGATGACCTTCTCCGAGAAGTACATCACCCACCTCAAGGTGCTCGAGAACGTCGGCATGACCAGCATCGAGCCGATCGAGTACCAGGGCCGCGAGATCACCCCGTTGCAGTTCCTCAAGGCGGTGCTGCCCGACCCGGCATCACTCGGCCCGCGTACCAAGGGCAAGACCAACATCGGCGTGATCCTCGACGGCATCAAGGACGGCAAGCGTCGCAAGGTGCACATCTACAACATCTCCGACCACGAGGCCTGCTACCGCGAGGTGCAGTCCCAGGCGATCTCCTTCACCACCGGCGTGCCGGCCGTGACCGGCGCCATGCTGATGCTCGAGGGCCTGTGGAAGGGTGATGGCGTGTTCAACGTCGAGCAGCTCGACCCGGACCCCTTCATGGCGCGCATCGGCGACATGGGCCTGCCGTGGCAGATGGTCGAACTCGACCCCGACGCCGACCCGCTGGCCTGATCCACGATGTCCGAGACGGCTTATCCCTTCGACATCCACGCCTGCCCCTCGCCCGCCTACGTAGTGGACGACGCCCTGCTGCGAAGGAACCTGGAGCTGCTGGGGCAGGTCCAGGAGCATAGCGGCGCCCGCATCCTGCTGGCGCTGAAGGGCTTCGCCATGTGGGACACCTTTCCGCTGGTGCGCCAATACCTGGTGGGCACCACGGCCAGCGGCCAGGACGAGGCGCGGCTTGGCGCGGAGACCTTCGGCGGCGAGGTGCATGCCTACTCGCCGGCCTTCAGCGAGGAGGAGATGGCGGTGGTGCTGCAGTATGCAGATCACCTCAGCTTCAACTCCCCGGCCCAGTGGCAGCGCCACCGCGCGGCCGTTGCCGACGCCCCCCGCGAGGCCTCCTGTGGGCTGCGGGTGAACCCGGAGTACTCCGAGGGCACGGTTGCGCTCTACGACCCCTGCGCGCCGGGCTCACGGCTCGGCACCCGGGCCGTGGACCTCGAGGGCGTGGATCTCGCGGGCCTCGATGGCCTGCACTTCCACACCCTCTGCGAGCAGAACAGCGACGCCCTGGAGCACACCCTGGCGGCCTTCGAGGAAAAGTTCGGCCGTTATCTGGCGGGTCGGAAATGGGTGAACTTCGGCGGCGGCCACCATATCACCCGCTCCGACTATGACGTGGCACGGCTGGTGCGGGTGATCCGCGACTTCAAGGCGCGCCACCCGCACCTCGAGGTCTATCTGGAGCCCGGCGAGGCGATCGCGCTGAACACCGGCTACCTGGTATGCAGCGTGCTCGACATCGTCGAGAACGACGGCACCATCGCCATCCTCGACACCTCGGCCACGGCGCACATGCCCGATGTGCTGGAGATGCCCTACCGGCCGGAGATCATCGGCGCGGGCGAACCCGGCGAGAAGGCCCACACCTATCGGCTGGGCGGGCTGACCTGCCTGGCCGGCGACGTGGTGGGGGAGTACAGCTTCGACGCGGCGCTTTCGATCGGCGACCGGCTGGTGTTTACCGACATGGCCCACTACACCATGGTGAAGACCACCACCTTCAACGGCATGCGCCTGCCGTCGATCTGCCGGATCGACGAGGCGAGCCGAGAGGTGCGCACGGTGAAGGCCTTCGGTTACGAGGACTACCGGCAACGACTCAGCTGAGGGAGAACAGCAGATGACCCAGGTCTTCAAGTTCGGTGGCGCGTCGATCAAGGATGCCGCCGCGATCCGTCATCTGGGCCGCCTGCTCGCCCACTTCCCCGAGCGCCCGCTGGTCGTGGTGATCTCGGCCATGGGCAAGACCACCAATGCCCTGGAGGCACTGCTCGCCGCGGCCCGGGGCGATGATCGGGACGATTACCGCGCGCGCCTGGAAAGCCTGCGCGGTGATCACCTGGCCACCGTCGAAGCGCTGTTCGGCTCGACGGCCGGTCCGGTGACACAGCGGGTCGAGGCATTGGTCAGCGAACTCGACCGACGCCACCGGGCCCATGCGGAACGCGAGCGGCCCTTCCATTACGACCAGACCGTCTGCTTCGGCGAGCTGCTTTCCACCACCATCGTCGGCGCCTGGCTCGACGAGGTCGGCATGGCGACCGAATGGCTCGATGCCCGGGAGCTGGTCGTCACCGACGACGACCATCAGTCGGCCAGTGTGGACTGGAAGACCACTGCCGAGCGGGTGCGCGGCCTTGATCTCGCCGATGGCCGGCTCCGAGTTACCCAGGGCTTCATCGGCGCTACGCCCGAGGGTGCCTCGACCACGCTGGGCCGAGAGGGCTCGGACTATACCGCGGCGATCCTCGCCCACTGCCTGGAGGCCGAGGTGGTCACCGTCTGGAAGGACGTGCCGGGACTCTTCAACGCCGACCCGCGACGCTTCGACAATGCGGTTCAGTTCGATCGGATCTCCTTCAGCGAGGCGATCGAGCTGGCCTGGCACGGCGCCACGGTGATCCACCCCAAGACCCTGGCTCCCCTTCAGCAGAAGGCAATCCCGCTGACGGTGCGCTCCTTCCTGACTCTCGAGGCCCCGGGCAGCACCATCGCCGGGGATGCCCTCCATGATGGCGATGTACCCGCCTTCATGCTCTGCGAGGAGCAGACCCTGCTGGAGATCCGCCCGCGGGACTTCGCCTTCATGGACGAAGCCCGCCAGCACGACATCCTGGGCCGACTCGTGACGGCCGGCCTGCATGCCGGCCTGATCGATGCCGGAGCCATGCGCCTCTCGCTGTGCCTGGACAGCCACCCGGCCCGCCTGGAGCCGCTGGTCACCTCGTTGTGTGCCGACTATTCAGTGGCGCGCCTGGACGGCCTGACCCTGCTCACCGTGCGCCACCCCGACGACGACCTGCTCAGGGCCCTCGGCGAGGGACGCGAGGTCCTCGCCGAGCGGCGCAACGCCACCACCGCCCAGTACCTGTTCCACACGCGGGAGTGCCCGGCGACCTGGCACATCCCCGAGTGAGGCTCATCCCAGCGCCTGGACCACCAACTGCACGCCGACGATGGCCATGGCCAGGACCACCAGGCGATAGAAGAGCCGCTCGCTGACCCGATGCTGTAGCCAGATGCCACTTTTCACCCCGAACCAGGCCACCGGCACCAACACGAGAGAGGCCCAGGCGCTGGTGAGGTTGATCTCGTCCAACCAGAGGTAAGGGCCGAGCTTCATCAGGTTCACCACGGCGAAGGCGATCGCGATGGTGGCGATGAAGGCCTCCTTGCTCAAGTGTCGAGGAATCAGGTAGAGATTTAGGGGCGGTGACCCGGCATGGGCCAGGAAGCTGGTGAAACCGCAGCCGATCCCCGAAGGCAGCGCCCAGGCGGAGGAGATGGGCCGTGACACAGCGGGACGAACCAGCATGTAGAGCGCAAACGCCAGCGACATCAGGCCCAGCAACAGGCGCACCCCATCCTCGTCGAGACTGCCGATCGCCAGGGTGCCGATCACGACGCCGATGGCCATCCCCGGCACCAGTCGCCGCACTTCCGCCACATCGTGATGCCCCCACCAGGCCTTGACCGTGAAGGCATCCATGACCAGCAGGAGGGGCAGCAGCAGGCCGGCCGCCTCGATGGGGCCGATGGCCAGCGCCATCAGGGGTACCGAAAGCGTCCCGAATCCGCCGGCGAAGCCGCCCTTGGAAACGCCGGTCAGGTAGGTCGAGAAGATGATCACTGACCACGCAAGCCAGGAATAGTCAGGCAGCACGAGGGAACCCTGTCATGGACATGAAAACGCCGGAGCGGCTTGTCGCTCCGGCGTCACTATCGGAGCCCCGGCGGGCCCCGATGTCAAGGCTGGGCCGGCTCAGGCATCATGCATGGCCAGGCCGGTATCCAGCATGCGGTTGGAGAAGCCCCACTCGTTATCGTACCAGGCCATGACCTTGACCAGGCGGCCGTTCACCCGGGTGTGGTTGGCATCGAAGGTCGAGGAGTTGGCGTCGTGGTTGAAGTCGATGGAGACCAGTGGCTGGGCGTTGACCGCCAGCACCTTCGATCCCTCCGCCGCCCTGGCGACGATCTCGTTGATCTCTTCCTTGGTGGTGTCACGACCGGCATTGAAGGTCAGGTCGACCAAGGAGACGTTGATCACCGGCACGCGCACCGCCAGGCCATCGAACTTGCCCGCCAGTTCGGGCAGCACGAGCCCCACCGCCGCCGCGGCACCGGTCTTGGTCGGAATCATCGAGTGCGTCGCACTGCGGGCGCGGTAGGGGTCCTTGTGGTAGACATCGGAGAGGTTCTGATCATTGGTATAGGCATGCACCGTGGTCATCAGGCCATTCTCGATGCCCACCGCATCGTTGAGGGCCTTGGCGACCGGGGCCAGGCAGTTGGTGGTGCATGAGGCATTCGAGACCACCTTGTGCTCGGGAGTTAGCACGTCCTCGTTGACGCCATACACCACGGTGGCATCGGCATCAGGGCTTGGTGCCGAGATCAATACGCGCTCCGCACCGGCCTCGATGTGCTTGGCGGCCGCCTCGCGCTTGACGAACAGGCCCGTGCACTCCATCACCAGGTCGACCCCCAGCGTCTTCCAGGGCAACGCGGCGGGATCCCGCTCCGAGAGGATGGCGATCCGGTTGCCGTCCACGCTCATGCTCTCCTCGTCATGCTCGACGGGAAAGGGGAAATGACCATGCACGGTATCATGGCGCAGCAGATGCGCATTCATGGCCGGGTCGCCGAGATCGTTGATGGCGACCACCTGTACGCGGTCCCGATAGCCGTTCTCGTAGAGGGCGCGCAGCACGTTGCGGCCGATGCGGCCGAAGCCGTTGATGGCAATCTTGAGCGTCATGGCGTTGTTCTCCTCGGTCCAGTGCGTTCTAGGGTCGTGGCTGAGCCGATGGACGATAGGATCCTGGCGTGTAAACGGCTCATTGCGTGCCTGCCTGCGCCGGCACTTCCTTCCCTGCGCGACGGGCCACGTTTAGTCTGCCCTATAATGTGGACCAGTCGTGTCTACGGCTCAAGGATTTTTTGGTAACTTTACAACATATGATGTTGCAAACTGACTGGGGCGAGGCCTCGACCCTGCACCGAATAGTTCCGGCTTTTGCAGCAATAGCATTCATACCGCGATAACTCGCGGGAAACGGCACCGAGCGCTGATGTAGTAAACTTACGTCAAAGGCGTTATGGTGATCGGATAACAAGCACTGTCTCCGGAGGAGCACCGACATGTCGACCACCCCGCTGCACACCCCCATACGCCGTACCAAGATCGTCGCCACCCTGGGACCGGCCAGTGACCGGGAGGGCGTACTGGAGGCGATGCTCAAGGCCGGCGTCGACGTGGTGCGCCTCAATTTCTCCCACGGCAGCCCCGATGACCATCGCCAGCGCCTGACACGGGTGCGCGAGATCGCCGATCGCCTGGGGCGCAGCGTCGCCGCCCTGGGCGACCTGCAGGGCCCCAAGATCCGCATTTCCCGCTTCAAGGAGGGCGCCGTGACCCTCGAGGAGGGCCAGTCCTTCATCCTCGACATGGGCCTGGGCAGCGACCAGGGCGACGAGACCCGCGTTGGCTGCGACTACAAGACCCTGGCCGACGACGTCGGCCCCGGCGACCGCCTGCTGCTCGACGACGGCCGGCTGGTACTCGACGTCAACCGGGTCGCCGACCACCTGATCCATACCAGCGTGGTAGTCGGCGGCAAGCTCTCCAACAACAAGGGCATCAACAAGCAGGGTGGCGGCCTTTCCGCCCCGGCGCTGACCGACAAGGACAAGGCCGACCTCGAGACCGCCGTGGCGATCGGCGTCGACTACCTGGCGATCTCCTTCCCGCGCAGCGCCGCCGACATGGTCGAGGCCCGCGAGCTGCTCGGCGAGGCAGGCGCCGAGATCGGCCTGGTGGCCAAGCTCGAGCGCGCCGAGGCCGTGGCTGACGATGACACCCTGGACGGCATCATCCGCGCCAGCGAGGCGGTGATGGTGGCCCGCGGCGATCTCGGCGTGGAGATCGGCGACGCCAAGCTGATCGGCACCCAGAAGCGAATCATCAAGCACGCCCGCACCCTGAACCGCGCGGTGATCACCGCCACCCAGATGATGGAGTCGATGATCGAGTCGCCGCTGCCCACCCGGGCCGAAGTGTTCGACGTGGCCAACGCCGTGCTCGATGGCACCGATGCGGTGATGCTCTCCGCCGAGACCGCGGCCGGCGACTTCCCGGTGGAAACCGTCGAGGCGATGAACCGGGTCTGCCTGGGTGCCGAGCGCGAACGGCGCATCCAGGAATCCGGACACCGCATCCACGAGGGCTTCAGCCAGATCGACGAAACCATCGCCCTGTCGGCCATGTACGCGGCCAACCACCTGGAGGGCGTGGCCGCCATCGCCTGCATGACCGCCTCCGGCTACACGCCGCTGATCGCATCAAGAATCAGCTCGGGGCTACCCATCGTCGGCCTGGCCCATAACCCGATCGCACAGCGTCGCATGGCACTCTTCCGCGGGGTGGTCTCGCTGCCCTTCGATACCAGCTCCATGACGGCCGCAGAGCTCAACGACCGCGCCCTGGCGCTGCTGGTCCAGAAGGGCATCGCCGCCCCCGGCGACCATGTGATCCTCACCCGAGGCGACCACATGAATGCCCACGGCGGCACCAACACCCTGAAGATCCTCGGCGTGGAGGCCGGCCATGCATGAGATTCGCCCACCGGGCAACGTGAAGCGGACCCTGCCGGCCCGCAAGCGCATCGCACTGGTAGCCCACGACGGCAAGAAGGAAGAACTGCTCGAGTGGGTGGCCCGCTGGCAGGAGACCCTGGCCGGGCATGCCCTCATCGGCACCGGCACCACGGCGGGGCGAATCTCGCACCAGCTGGGCCTCGAGGTGGAAGGCCTGATGAGCGGTCCGCTGGGCGGCGACCAGCAGATCGGCGCCCGCATCGCCGAACAGGGACTCGATCTGTTGGTGTTCTTCTGGGATCCCTTCGCACCGCAGCCCCACGACCCCGACGTCAAGGCCCTGCTCAGACTTGCGGCCCTGTGGAACATTCCGGTGGCCTGCAACCCCGCCAGCGCCGACTTCCTCATCAGCTCACCCTGGCTCGGCCGGGACTATGAGATGAACATTCCCGATGCAGGCGCCTGGGTATCGTCGCGCACCGACTGATGCCTCGCCGTTGATACATCGCCAGCCACTACCCCTCGCCAACAACAACGCCAACCCGAGGTCGACCATGTTCCAGCTTACCCGCAGCGTCACCTGGCAGGCTCTCAAGGGCCTGCAGGAGAAGACCGCCGCCGACCGCATCCGCGACTACTTCACCGCCGATCCCGAGCGCTTCGACAAGATGAGTCTGCGCGTCGGTGGGCTCTTCCTCGACTACTCCAAGCAGCCGGTCTCCGACGAGGTGCTGGCCAAGCTGATCGAGCTCGCCAACCACTCGGCACTCGTCCAGCGCCGCGCCCAGATGTTCTCCGGCGACATCATCAACGTCACCGAGAATCGTCCGGTCCTGCATACCGCCCTGCGCAACCTCGGCGAGGGGCCGCTGATGGTCGATGGACAAGACGTGATGCCGGAGATCCAGCGTACCCGCGAGCAGATCCGCAGCTTCTCCGAGGCGGTGCGCAGCGGCGAGTGGAAGGGCCACAGCGGGAGCCGCATCACCGACGTGGTCAACATCGGCATCGGCGGGTCGGACCTCGGGCCCAACATGGCCTGCCGGGCGCTACTCAAGCATCGCCACTCCGGGCTCAATTTCCACTTCGTCTCCAACGTCGACGGCGCCCACATCCAGAAGGTACTCAGCCGCCTCGACCCGGCCACCACCCTGTTCATCGTCTCCACCAAGACCTTCTCCACCCAGGAGACACTGCTCAACGCCCATACCGCGCGGCGCTGGTTCCTGGAGCAAGCAGGCCCTGACGCCGATGTGGGCGCGCACTTCATCGCCGCCTCCACCAACCGCCAGGCGGCCATGGCCTTCGGCATCCGCGAGGAGAACGTCTTCGAGTTCTGGGCCTGGGTCGGCGGGCGCTACTCCATGTGGTCCTCCATCGGGCTGCCCATCGCCCTGTCCATCGGCTTCGACGGCTTCATGGAGCTGCTCGAGGGCGCCTACGAGATGGACCAGCACTTCCTGAGCGCCCCCTTCGCCGAGAACATGCCGGTGCTGATGGCGCTGATCGGCATCTGGCATATCAACTTCCAGGGTGCCGAGACCCAGGCCATCGTGCCCTACGACCAGGCGCTGCATCAGCTGCCGGCCTTCCTGCAACAGCTCGACATGGAGTCCAACGGCAAGTCGGTGGACATCTTCGGCAACCCGGTGGATTACAAGACCGGGCCGATCGTATGGGGCCAGACCGGCTCCAACGGCCAGCACGCCTTCTTCCAGCTGCTGCACCAGGGCACTCGCTACGTGCCGATCGACTTCATCGCCTCGCTCAAGCCCGAGCCCGGAGTCGAGGATCACCACTTCGCGTTGCTCACCAACATGATGGCCCAGGCCAATGCCTTCATGGAGGGCAGCCAGACCGGCAGCCGGCTCGACCCCTACAGCTGCCCGGGCAACCGTCCCTCCAGCGTGCTGCTGCTCGACGAGCTGACGCCTAAAAACCTCGGTGCGTTGATCGCGCTCTATGAGCACAAGGTGTTCGTCCAGGGGGTGATCTGGAACATCAATTCCTTCGACCAGTGGGGCGTACAGCTGGGCAAGCGCATCGCCGGCGAGATCAGCGAGCGCATCGATGCCCAAAGCCAGGACTTCGACGCCTCCACCCAGGGACTGCTGGCGCTGGTCCGCGAGCACTTCACGTCGGACGGCGATCCGTCGGGCGACGCGGCGCCAGAGGACGGAAAGGCAAACGAAGGCAAGATGGAGGAGCGCAGGAAAGACAAGGGCAAGGCCGGCAAGCGGGATGGCAAGGGCTGAACCCGACCTCCGACGCCGCGGATGGCGTCGTCAGGCCCGCGCCGCCATTCGCTTGCCGGCCCGGTGACCCAGCCAGGCCGCCGCCAGCCACAGCGGCACGCTGACCAGCACATAGCCCAGCGACATCCAGGGACGACCGGCCTCCAGCAGCTCGAGGGTCTCGAGGCCGAAGAGGGAGAAGGTGGTGAAGCCGCCGCAGAACCCCCCGACCAGGAAGGGCTGCCAGCGCGCCACCCGGCCGCTGGTCCGATGGGCAGCGTAGGCGGCGAAGCCGGCGATCAGCCACGAGCCGAGGCCATTCACCGCCAAGGTGGCCCAGGGGAAGGCCGGCCCGGCCAGAGCGAGCGCGACCAGGTAGCGCAACGAGGCGCCCAGGGCGCTGCCGAGCCCCACGGCGCCATAGGCCCGCCAGGCGATCACCCCGCCCCACCCGCAAGCCAGGCGCCGACCAGCAGGGCCGCGAACCCCGCCACCAGGGTTGCCATGCCATTGGCCAGGGCGGCACCGCCCCGGCCCTGCTGGACCAGCGTCAGGGTCTGCAGGCTGAACGAGGAGACGGTGGTGTAGCCCCCCAGCAGGCCGATGGCCAGCAGCGACCACGCCTGACCCGGGGCCGACGGCGCCGGGCCCAGCATGCCGGCCAGGATCCCCATCAGCAGGGCACCACTGAGATTGACCGCGAGGGTCCCCCAGGGGAAACCTGCGCCCAGGCGCTGCGCCACGGCATTGCCCACCGCCAGCCGCACCATGCCACCCAGGCCACCTCCAACGGCCACGGCCAGCAGAGTCAACGGGTCGATGTTCATCCACTCCCCAAACGATGCAAGACAGGTATCCGGAAACTCTTCACGAAAAAGGCCACCCGGTGAGGGTGGCCAAGAGTATCGCATGCTTGCCTTGCAGGGGTCAGCGGCTCGGTGTCGCTGATAGCTCGTAATACTGGCATACCAAATCCATGATGTACAATACTTGTACATGTAATCATCATCACAGCGCCCGGGTCGTGGTCATGGGCTCAAACCCGTATCATGCCGTCAGTGAGCACACCCCCTGACACCCCATCGCCAACACGCCAAGAGACGGAGGTCACCGCGTGAACCCAATGCGAGCCCTTACTGCCATCCTCGGCTGGCTGCTGGTAGCCCTGGTGGCCCTCTCCACCCCGGCCCAGGCCCAGCAAGCCGACGCCGGCAGCGAGCCGACGGCCTATTCCACCCTGGCCGACCTGCTCGAGAACACCCAGACGCGCCAACAGCTGATCGACCAGCTGCGCGGCCTGGCCGCCGACACCCCGGGGATTGAAGCGGCCAACGCCGTGGCCTCGGACGCCGCCGGAGAGCCCTCCCTGCCTCGCCAGCTGGCCCAGGCCACCAGCCGGATTGCCGGCGAGGTCGGCACTCAGCTGTCCAGCGTGGCGGAGGCAGTCTCAGGCCTGTTCTCGGGCAGTGCCGAGGCGGCAAGCAACTTCGACATGGCGGCCTTTACAGAGGCGACCATCAACCTGGGTCTGGTGATCCTTGCCACCCTCGTGCTCTTCCTGGCCATCCGCTGGCTGGCCAAGTCGGTGTTCACCCCTCTCAGCCAGTGGTCACTCAATGGCCAGGGCCTCAACCCCGTTCTGCGCCTGGTGCTCTGCGTGGCCCTGGCCGCACTGATCGACGTGCTGGTGGTGGCATTGGCCTATGTCGGCGGCAACCTGATCGCGACCTTCGCGGTAGGCGAGACCGGCGAGCTCTCCACCCGTGCCTCGCTGTTCCTCAATGCGTTCCTGGTGATCGAGCTGCTCAAGGCGGGTGTGCGGATGCTGTTCTCGTCTCGCTACGAGGGACTGCGATTGCTGACGATCTCCGCCGATGAGGCCTCCTACTGGAACCGCTGGATCGCCCGACTCATCGGCCTGGTCGGCTACGGGTTGATGGTGGTGGTGCCGCTGATCAATGCCTACCTGGCCCCCACTCTGGGCCAGAGCGCCGGCACCCTCATCATGGTCGCCGCCTTCATCTATGCGGTGGTGGTGGTGCTGCGCAACCGCAAGCGGCTGCGTGATGGCCTGAATCACAAGGCCCAGCAGACGACCATGGCGGCCAGCCGGGTTTCCCTGCAGCTATTCGCACGCACCTGGCACCTGTTCGCCCTGGCCTATTTCGTGATGGTGCTGGTCCTCACCCTGACCCAGCCCGCAGACGCCCTGCCCTTCGTCCTCTTCGCCACCCTCAAGACGCTGGCGACGGTGGTGGGGGGCATGCTGGTGTCGTCCTTCCTGACCCAGACCATCGGCCGCCGGATCCGGCTCTCCGACGACCTGCGGATCAAGCTGCCGATGCTCGAGCCGCGCCTCAACAGTTACGTGCCCAATGCCCTGAGGGTCATCCGCGCGGCGATCCTGATCACGGTGACCATGGTGGTGCTGAGCGCCTGGGGAGCCTTCGACCTGGCCAGCTGGTACGCCTCCGAGGCCGGCCGCAGCCTGGTGGGCAAGACCGCCAGCGTGTTCATGATCCTGGTGGTGGCAGCGGCGGCCTGGCTGGGCCTTGCCAGCCTGATCGAGCACAAGCTCAATCCCGAAACCGGCAGCGGCGTCCCCTCGGCGCGGGCCCAGACCCTGCTGGCCCTGTTTCGCAACGCCCTGGCCATCGCCCTGATCACCATGACAGTGATGATCGTACTCTCCGAACTTGGCGTAAACATCGGCCCGTTGATCGCCGGTGCCGGCGTGCTGGGCCTGGCCATCGGCTTCGGTTCCCAGAAACTGGTGCAGGACATCATCACCGGCATCTTCATCCAGGTGGAGAACGCGATGAACACCGGTGACGTGGTCACGGTGGGCGGCGTCACCGGAACCGCAGAGAAGCTGAGCATCCGCTCGGTGGGCATCCGGGACCTCTCAGGCACCTACCACATCGTGCCCTTCTCCAGCGTGGACACCGTGTCCAACTACATGCGGGAGTTCGGTAACCATGTCGGGCAGTACGGCATCGCCTACCACGAGAGCATCGACGAGGCCGTCGAGCAACTCAAGCTGGCCTTCGAGGACCTCAAGGCCAGCGAGGAGCACGGCCACAAGCTGCTGGAGCCTCTCACCGTGGCAGGCGTGGTGGCCCTGGCCGACAGCTCGGTGAACATCCGGGTGGTCATCAAGACCACCCCCGGCGACCAGTGGGCCGTGGGGCGTGCCTACAACCGCCTGGTCAAGATGCGCTTCGACGAGGCCGGCATCGAGATCCCGTTCCCGCACACCACGCTGTACTTCGGCGAAGACAAGCAAGGCCGCGCACCGGCGGCCAACGTGCGGATGCTGGAGTCCTCGTCACGCAAGCACCGGCCTGCCGCTGCTGGTGCCGATGACCCCGCACATGGCATCCAGGAGATCGCCGACCCCGAGCATCGCCAACCCGGTGACAATGACGTCTAGGCGACCCGAGCCTCGAACCCGCCTTACGCCAGCGGGGCTGCCTTTGGGCAGCCCCGCTGGCGTTTCTGCAGGTAGGGAAGACGTGGCCATCAGGTTCCTCAAATGGAGCAACGCCACGATCCATGACCCGATGAGGTCGGCAAGGTAAGGTTCCAGCCGACTCCCGTCTCACCCGAGCTGAACATGCAGGAAGGTCGACCCTAGAACAGAGTTCTCCAGGCAGCAAAAGGGGCGCCATCTGGCGCCCCGTGGAGAGTGGCTGACTGACGGGTCGAGCGGGCAATTGCTCAGGCCGTCTTGCGCTTCTTGGCCTTGTCGGCGGCCTCCTGGCTGGGCTGAGGCAGCAAGGGCAGCGACTTGTCGAGCAGCTCGACGCTCTGGCGGTAGAAGAGCTGACTCTTCTGGTGCTCGCCCAGGTTGGCATAGAGACGGGCCAGTTCGGCGCAGACCACGCCACTGGGCCGCTGGCGCTGGCTCGCCTCGAAGTACTCCTGGGCCTTGCCCCAGTAGGCGTTGCGCAGCGCCAGGCGCCCCAGAGTGAGCAGTAGATCCGGGTCGTTGGGCCGTTCCTGCAGCCACTTCTCGGCCACCACCAGCTGGCGGCGGGCATCCACATCGAGCAGGCCAAAGCGGAGCACGAGACGGCTGTCCCAGTGTTCCTTGAGCGAATGGCGCAGCAGTCGCTCGGCGATGCCCTCCTGGTTGCCGCGGACCAGCGCCTCGGCATAGAGCACGATCAGGTCGGTGTTGGTGCGCAAGTGGTCGGGCATGTCGGCCCAGAGGCTGCGGACGCGCTCGATGTCTCCGGGATTGCGCGCCTCATGGCCGATCAGCTCACGGTAGGCGCGCTGCTCGAGCTGCTCGCGCTCCTCGCGGGAGATCAGCTGCAGGGCGCCCATCCGTGGCATCAGCCGGCGCAGGCCATCCCAGTCACTGACACTGAGGTAGGCCTGTTTGAGCTGCTTGAGGACCTGAGGGTGGTTCGGCAGGTGACGGTCCAGGCGAGTCAGGATCGCCAGCGCCTCCTCGTACTGCTGGCGATCCAGCATGAGCTGGGCCTGCATCATGCCCACCGCCGTATCGGCACCCTCTGTGCTCAGGTGGGCACGCTTGAGCAGGGTGTCGGCCTGCTCGTAGCGCCCCTGGTAATGGGCAGCGAGGGCCGCGGAGAGGTAATTGACCAACGGCGTGCTGGAATCATCGGCGGCCTTGACCAGCGACTTCTCGGCCCGCTTCCAGCGCCCCTCCGCCAGGGCCACCAGCCCACGCACGGTGCGCTTCATGGCGGTGCGATTGCGGGCCCTGCTGTTCCACACCTTGAAGCGGCTTACCGGCCGGGACAAGCGCATCAGCAGTCGCAGGCCGAAGTGCAGCACGATGAACACGGCCAGCAGGATGACCAGGCCGAACCAGAAGGAGGTCTGGTAGGAGGTTTCCCCCACCCGCACCAGCCAGTAGCCAGGCACCGACATCATCAGCTGGCCGAACAGCGCCCCGAGCGCGAGGCCCAGGACCACGATCAGGATCAGCTTTCTCATGCGTCATCTCCCTGGCCACCACCGGCCTCGCCACCATTGCCCTGTTCGGCACTGCGGCTCTCGAAGCGATGCTCGATGAAACTCGCCAGCGCCTGCTGGGAGCCGCTGATGTCGGGCAGTTCAGGACGGATGCTGCGTTGCTTGAGCTCCTCGACGCGTGCGATCACCGACTGGACGCCCTCAACATCGGTGTCGTAGTAGCCACGGATCAGCGTCAGGACCTTGTCGAGGCTGGCCTCATAGAGTGCCTGTTCCTCCTTGAGCAGCGCCAACTGGGACTGTTCGAGCACCAGGCGCACGCTCTGGCGCAGGTAGGACTCCTGCTCCGGTGCGATCAGCGACTCCAGGGCCTGGTCGTGCTTGCGCACGATGACCAGGTCCTTGAGCTCATTGCCGAAGCGCGACAGCTGCTGCTCCCAGCCACCGGTAGGCGCCTCCTCGATAGTGGCGTCGGCGGTGATCTCCTCGATGTCCTGGGCCAGCGGCTGTCCGGCGATCTGTTCCTGCTGGGCATTGAGCGCCAGATAGAGACCGGTGCGATCGACCTTCGGCACGGACTGCAGGGCGGCGAGCTCGGAAGCGATCTCGCGGCGCACCGGCACCAGGGCGGGGTTGTCGGCCTCCAGCAGGCGTGCATCGGCGGTACGCAGCAGGGCCGCGGCGCCTTCAACATCGCGTTCCAGCTGCAAGCGCTGATTGGCCAGGCGAAGCAGGTAGGCCGCCTCGGCATGGAGCCAGTCGCGCTCGTCGGTGTCCTGCTCGCGGGAGAGCTCGGTAAGCACCTTGTCCAGGGTCCCATCGACGCTGCCGCGATAGTCGGCGAACTCGCCGCGAAGATCGGAAAGGGCAGACTCGAGGGCTGCGTTGCGCTCGGTCTCGGCACTATCGATCTGCCCCTTCAGGTCGCCGAGAGCTGACTGGCTGGCCACGTCGGAGGGCAGCGAGGCCAGGCGCTGTTGCTGGGCGTCGAGCTTCTGCCAGGCCTGCCAGCCGAAGAAGGCCACGCCGATGGCCAGCAGGATCACCAGCACCAGCGCCAGCACCCCGGATTTGCCACCTCGCTTGCCGCCCTCGTCACCATGATCCGTGACGGCGGCTGAACCACCCGGGGCCTTGCCGCCACCGGACGTGCCCGCCTTTGCAGAGGCCTGGGACTCCGGTGCCGCCTTGCCGGCGGGGGCGCTCTGCCCCTTGGACTTTGCGGCAGCGGCACTTTCCGTCTTAGCACTTTCCGTCTTCGGCTTGTCGGCGGGCGCGCTCTGAGCCTTTTTCCCAGCAGCGGCACTTTCCTTTCCAGCAGCGACACCTTCCGTGAGCGGCTGGTCGCCGCTGGCACTCGCGTCACTGGTGGGCGCGGCGGCATCCTGCTTCGCCCCATCGGCGGTCGAGGCCGATGACCCACCCTTGCCTCGACGACGCGACCGCCGGGAGGCCGAACCTCCAGCCTTGTCGGCCTCGCCACCGGTCTGGCTGCTCGAAGTCGCCGATTGTGCGCCGCCCTGGGCCGCGCCGGACGGCGTCTGCTGTTCGTCCTGATCGTTTGGTTGCTTGCTCATCTGTCGCTAGCCCTTTTCGAGATCATCATGATCGACATCGGCCTCCTCAGGGGCGCTGCTCCTGGCGACCGCGACCGCCAGAGCGGCAGGTGTGGCACCCGACGCCACGACGGGTAAACGAAACCCCAGCCTGCCGGCCAGTGTAGCCAACCGCGAACTGGAGACGATTAGCGGTTGGTTCAACGCGGCATCCGAACACCATCTTGCCAGATGTTCGAGAATTTCTCCGCTGCTGACCACCAGTGCACGGAAATTACCCTCTGCCAGCCGCGCCTGCATAGGCGGCGAGGGGTCGAGGAGGCGGCGTTGATAGACCGTCAGGCGGTTCACCCTGGCACCGCGCGCCGCCAGTGTGTCGGCCAGCAAAGCCCGACCGCCCTCACCGGCCACCAGCAGCACGCGCTGCTCCTCTAGGGTCTTGAGCGAGGCAAGGCGCAGCAGCGCCTCGCTGGTGTCCTCGCCTGCCACCGGCGAAGGTACGTGCACACGAACACCCAGGCGTCGGTGAAGCAGGGCGGCGGTGGAAGCCCCTAACGCATAGTAGTCGATACCGACCGGCAGTTGGGGCCAGTAGCGATCCAGCGCCGCCGCCAGGCACTCGGCGGCGAAGGGGCTCACCACCACCACCTTGTCGAAGTGGTCGATGTCCAGCCAGGCGGTGCGCACCGCCGAGGTTTCCGGCAGCGGTTCGAGGTGCATGACCTCCAGGCGCTCGACGGGCAGTCCGCGGGCCTCGATGGCGGCGGCCAGCGGGCCTGCCCGTTCGCCCGGACGCGAGATCAGTACCGGCAGGTCCTCCATCAGCCGGCGCCGTAGACCTCGGCGAGGATCTCGCCGGCACCCTGGTCGAGCAGTTCCTCGGCCACGCGGATGCCCAGCAGCTCCGGCTCGTGGAGGGAGCCGCGTCCCTCGGCGCGCAGCACTCGGGTACCCTCCGGGTTACCCACCAGGGCCCGCAGCCAGAGGGTCTGACCATCCTCCTCGAACACCGCATGGCCGCCAATGGGCACCTGGCAGCCGCCTTCCAGACGAGTGTTCATGGCGCGCTCCGCACGCACCCGGGTGGCGGTGGCCGCATCGTCGAGGGGCGTCAGCAGCGCGATCAGTTCGGGGTCGTGCAGGCGGCACTCGATGCCCAGCGCCCCTTGACCACAGGCCGGCAGACAGACCTCGGGCGGCAGCTCCATGGTGATGCGCGCCTCGAGCCCAAGGCGACGCAGGCCGGAGGTCGCCAGCAGGATGGCATCGAACTCGCCGTCATCCAGCTTGCGCAGCCGGGTCTGGACGTTGCCGCGCAGACTGAGGACCTCGAGGTCCGGGCGCGCCTCGCGCATCTGCAGGCCGCGGCGCAGGCTCGAGGTGCCGATGCGTGCCCCTTCGGGCAGCTCATCCAGGGAGGCGTAGTGGTTGGAAACGAAGGCATCGGTGGGTTCGGCGCCCTCGAGGATCACGGATAGCCCCAGGCTCTCGGGGAAGTGCATGGGCACGTCCTTCATGGAGTGCACGGCAATGTCGGCGCGACCGTCGAGCATCGCTTCTTCCAGCTCCTTCACGAACAGCCCCTTGCCACCGACCTTGGCCAGCGGCGTATCGAGGATCTTGTCGCCGCGGGTGGACATCGCCACCAGCTCCACCTGCAGGCCGGGATGCGCGGCCATCAGGCGATCACGGACATGCTCGGCCTGCCACATGGCCAGTTGACTCTTTCGGGTGGCGATACGCAGGGTGTTGATGGCTTGCACGTGGTTCTCCCGTACCGGTTGGCCTGCCGATGGCGCACATGGCGCCGGCGCCCGGTGATGACATTGATGTGCCTCATCATAAAGCACCGCACGAGGCAGGAAAAATCGTGTCGTGCCGCGACGACGTTGCACTGCCGGCCCTCGCCAGTCCGGCGGACTCTGGTACACTTTCCGCCATGTGAAGACAGCACCGCCCCGGCGGGGCTGCGGCCGGTCCGCCGGTCGTCACCCACCCCTATCGTCAAGCAGGATGCCCAGTCCGATGAGCCCGAGTCCTTCCAACCCCGGCACCAATCAGTCCTGGGGGGGCCGCTTCAGCGAGCCCACCGACGCCTTCGTCGAACGCTTCACCGCCTCGGTCGACTTCGACCAGCGCCTCGCCCTCCACGACATCCAGGGCTCCGTCGCCCACGCCACCATGCTGGCCAGGGTCGGCGTGCTGACCGACGCGGAGCGCGATGCCATCATTGAGGGCCTGGGCGAGATCCGCGGCGAGATCGAGCGTGGGGAGTTCGAATGGTCGGTCGCCCTGGAAGACGTGCACATGAACATCGAGGCGCGGCTCACCGACAAGATCGGCATCACCGGCAAGAAGCTGCATACCGGCCGCTCCCGCAACGACCAGGTGGCCACCGACATCCGCCTCTTTCTGCGTGACGAGATCGACGTGGTCGCCGCCGAGCTGTCGCGCCTTCGCGAGGGGCTGATCACGCTGGCCGACCGCGAGGCCGACACCATCATGCCCGGCTTCACTCACCTGCAGACCGCCCAGCCGGTGACCTTCGGCCATCATCTGCTGGCCTGGCAGGAGATGCTGGCCCGCGACCATGAGCGCCTGCTCGACTGCCGCAAGCGGGTCAACGTGATGCCGCTGGGGGCGGCCGCCCTGGCCGGCACCACCTACCCCATCGACCGTCACGTCACCGCCGAGCTGCTGGGCTTCGAGCGGCCCGCCGAGAACAGCCTCGACGCGGTGAGTGACCGGGACTTCGCCATCGAGTTCACCGCCTTCGCCAGCATCCTGCTGATGCATCTGTCGCGGATGAGCGAGGAGCTGGTGCTCTGGACCAGCGCCCAGTTCGACTTCATCGACCTGCCCGATCGCTTCTGCACCGGCTCCTCGATCATGCCACAGAAGAAGAATCCCGACGTGCCGGAGCTGGTGCGTGGCAAGACCGGCCGCGTCTATGGCCACCTGATGGGTCTGCTGACCCTGATGAAGTCACAGCCGCTGGCCTACAACAAGGACAACCAGGAGGACAAGGAGCCGCTGTTCGACACCCTGGACACCGTCAAGGGCTGCCTGCGCGCCTTCGCCGACATGGCGCCGGCCATCGAATCGAAGAAGCCAGGCATGGCAGAGGCCGCCCGTCGTGGTTTCTCGACCGCCACCGATCTGGCCGACTACCTGGTGCGCAAGGGAGTGGCCTTCCGCGACGCCCACGAGATCGTCGGCCAGTCCGTGGCCTTCGGCCTCAGGGAGAAGAAGGACCTCTCCGAGATGAGCCTCGAGGAGCTCCGGCAGTTCTCGGACACCATCGAGGCGGATGTCTTCGAGGTGCTCACCCTCGAGGGCTCGGTGGCCGCGCGCAACCACATCGGCGGCACCGCCCCGGACCAGGTGCGGGCCGCGGCCCAACGGGCGCGTGATGCACTGGCAAGCCTGGAGGGCCAGGCCTGATGCGACGGCTCCTCCCCGCCACCCTGGCGCTCGGTCTTGTCCTGCTGGCCGGCTGCGGCCAGAAGGGCCCGCTCTACCTGCCCGGCGATGAGGCGGCCGCCGAGCGCTATGACCCTGCCGGCCAGCAGGCGACGCCGGATGATGGTGCGCCCCGGCAGGACGACGACACCGCCAGCGACGACGAGAGCTAGCATGGACCACTTCGAATACCGCGACGGCGTCCTCTACGGCGAGGACGTGCCGCTTAGCCGAGTCGCCGAGCAGTTCGGCACGCCCTGCTATGTCTACTCACGGGCGACCCTGGCTCGTCACTTTCGCGCCTACACCGAGGCGCTGGGCAGCCACCCGCACCTGATCTGCTACGCGGTCAAGGCCAACACCAACCTGGCGGTGCTGGGACTGCTGGCGAGGATGGGCTCCGGCTTCGACATCGTCTCCGTGGGGGAGCTGGAGCGCGTCCTCGCCGCTGGTGGAGACCCCGCCCGGGTGGTCTTCTCCGGTGTGGCCAAGCAGGAGGCCGAGATGGCCCGCGCTCTGGAAGTGGGCATCAAGTGCTTCAACGTGGAATCGCGCCCCGAGCTGGAACGTCTCGATGCGGTGGCGGGGCGGCTCGGCAAGGTGGCGCCGGTATCGCTGCGGGTCAATCCGGACGTCGACGCGGGCACCCACCCCTACATCTCCACCGGGCTCAAGGACAACAAGTTCGGCATCCCCGTGGACGAGGCACTGGCCGCCTACGAACTGGCTACCGAACTGCCTCACCTGAAGGTGGTTGGCCTTGACTGCCACATCGGCTCCCAGCTCACCGAGATCTCGCCGTTCCTCGACGCCCTCGACCGACTGCTGGTGCTGCTCGAGCGCCTGCGCGAGTGCGGCATCGAGGTCGAGCACCTGGACCTGGGCGGCGGCCTGGGGGTGCCCTACCGCAACGAGCACCCCCCGTCTCCCTTCGACTACGCCACCGCCCTGCTCGAGCGTCTGTCGAAGTGGCCGGGCAGCGAGCGCCTCACCCTGCTCTTCGAGCCGGGTCGCTCCATCGCCGCCAACGCCGGGGTGCTGCTGACCCGGGTCGAGTTCCTCAAGCCCGGCGAGACCAGGAACTTCGCCATCGTCGATGCCGGAATGAACGACCTGATCCGTCCCTCCCTCTATCAGGCCTGGCAGGCCATCCTGCCGGTGGACACGCGCAAGCCCCGTGATACCGCCACCTATGACGTGGTCGGCCCGGTCTGCGAGACCGGCGACTTCCTGGGCAAGGACCGCGCCCTGGCCATCGCCGCCGACGACCTCCTCGCGGTGCGCTCCGCCGGGGCGTACGGCTTCGTGATGGCCTCGAACTATAACAGCCGCCCGCGTCCCGCCGAGGTGATGGTGGACGGCGACCGGGCCCATCTGGTGCGTCGCCGCGAGCGCCTGGAGGAACTGTGGGCCGGCGAAGCCCTGCTCCCCGAAGACGAGGGGGGGAGCCGCTGATGCTGCTGCACTTCACCAAGATGCAGGGTCTCGGCAACGACTTCATGGTGGTCGACCTGGTCACCCAGCGGGCGCGCCTCGTCGACGACGAGATCCGCCGCCTGGCCGATCGTCGCTTCGGCATCGGCTTCGACCAGTTGCTGGTCGTCGAACCGCCCCGGGACCCGGAAATGGATTTCCGCTACCGGATCTACAACGCCGACGGCAGCGAGGTGGAGAACTGCGGCAACGGCGCGCGCTGCTTTGCCCGCTTCGTGCGAGACCAGCGACTGACTCACAAGCACGAGATCCACGTCGAGACCGCCGGCGGCCCGCTGACCCTGACGGTCGAGAACGACGGACAGGTCAGCGTCGACATGGGTGCGCCGCGATTCACCCCCGAGACGCTGCCCTTCGACGCCGCCGAGGACCGGGTCCTCCATGCACTGGACGTGGACGGGGAGCGGCTGGAGGTGGGCGTGGTCTCCATGGGCAACCCCCATGCCGTGCTGCGGGTAGAGGACGTTGACAGCGCCCCCGTCGAGCGGCTGGGTCCGGCCATCGAGGCCCATCCGCGCTTCCCGAAACGGGTCAACGCCGGTTTCATGCAGGTGGTGTCCCGACACGAGATCCGCCTGCGCGTCTACGAAAGGGGCAGCGGCGAGACCCTGGCCTGCGGCACCGGCGCCTGTGCGGCCGTGGCCAGCGGCATCCGCCAGGGGCTGCTGGAGAGCCCTGTCACCGTGCATCTGCGCGGCGGCGACCTGCGCATCGAGTGGGCCGGCGGCGATGCCCCGCTGAGCATGACCGGTCCCGCCGAACGCGTCTTCGACGGCCGCGTCGTCCTGAACTGAGTCGCCCTCGCCACAAAGGAGAAGCCCCATGACCGGTGCCGCCCCAGACCCGCGCAAGACCCTCGACCCCGACCGGGTGGCCCAGTGGCTGGCCTGTCACCCTGACTTCTTCGTCGGACGCGAGGGGCTGCTGCAGCAGCTGAAGGTTCCCCACCCCGAGTCCCGCGGCGCCACCTCGCTGCTGGAGCGCCTGGTCCATGACCTGCGCTCTCGCGCCGAGCAGGCCGAATGGCGCCTGGAGCAGCTGCTGGAATCGGCGCGCCACAACGAGGGCCAGTATCGCCGCACCCGCGAGCTCGTCCTCGCGCTGCTCGAGGCCGAGGACAACGACGCCCTGGGCCAGGCGCTGGCCACACAGATGAGTGAGCACTTCCACACCCCGGCGGTGGCGATGTGGTGCCCGGCCAGCCTCACCGACGCCGAACCCATGCCGCCCCAGGCGCCGCGTCAGATACTCGACGACCACGCCGGACAGCGTCTCGCGGCCCTGCTAGATGGTCGCCCCAGCCGCTGCACGCGACTGACCCCCACGGACTGGAAGCGTCTCTTGCCCCACGTCCCGGCGCCCAGCAAGGCCGGCTCCTGCGCGCTGTCGCGGCTGACCCTGGGTGAACCGCTGGGCTACCTGGTACTGGCCAGCCCCGACCCGGACCACTTCCGCGCCAGCATGGATACCCTGTTCACCGAGTACGTGGGCGAGGTGGTGGCACGCCTGCTGGTCAGCCGGGCGCCCTCCTCGCCGTGACCGGACGCACGCTGGACCGCGAGGTCGAGGCCTTTCTCGCCAGCCTGGCGCGGACTGCCAGCCCGGCCACGGCGGACGCCTACCGACGCGACCTCTCGGCCCTGAGGGCCTTCCTCGAGGCAGAGGCCATTGACGACTGGGCCCGCCTCGATGCCGCCCTGCTGCGCCGCTTCCTCGGCGGCGAGCGCATGCGCGGGCTGGCGCCGCGCAGCCTGGCCCGGCGGCGGGCGGCCATCTCGCGCTTCGCCGCCCACCTGGTGGACGCGGGGCGACTGGCCCACAACCCGGCGACCCTGGTGCACGCTCCACGCCAACCCCGGCACCTGCCACGGCCGCTGGACGTGGACCAGCTGGCCCGCTTCCTCGATACCCCCCACGATGGCTCGCCCCTGGCACGCCGCGACCAGGCGATGCTGGAACTCTTCTACTCCAGCGGACTGCGCTTGGCCGAACTGGCGGCACTGGACCTCGGGGACCTCCAGCCGCAGCGGGTCAGGGTGCTCGGCAAGGGCGGCAAGCCCCGCCAGGTGCCCGTGGGCCGTCGGGCCCGCCAGGCCCTGGACGACTGGCAGGCCGTGCGCGGCCAGCTGGCCGACCGTGACACGCGGGCGCTGTTCGTGGGGGTCCGCGGGGTGCGACTGGGGCATCGTGCCATCCAGCTGCGCCTCGCCGAGCTGGCGAAGACCCGCGGGCTCGCCGAGCATCTCCATCCGCACCGGCTGCGTCACTCCTTCGCCAGCCACCTGCTGGAGTCGAGCCAGGACCTGCGGGCAGTGCAGGAACTGCTGGGCCATGCGGATCTCGCCACCACCCAGGTCTACACGCGACTCGACTGGCAGCATCTGGCGGCGAGCTATGACGCCGCCCACCCACGGGCCCACCGTCGCCGCAGCGACGACGGCGAGTCGTCATGAGCCTGCGGGCGATCACCTTCGATCTGGACGACACCCTGTGGGACAACCGCGGGGTGATGGAGCGTACCGAGACCGGCCACTATGCCTGGCTCGACGAGGCACTGGCGTCATGGCTGACCCGCCGTGGAACGACGCAACTCGGGCGCTTCGCGGACCGCTACCCCCTGGCGGCCTACCAGGCCGCTCGCCGCCGACTGGCCGAACGATACCCGCTGCGGCGTGGCGACTTCAGCTGGCTGCGGGAACGCGCCCTGGTGGAGCTGCTGACGGCATTCGGACTCCCGCGCAGCGCCGCCTGGCTCTGGGCACCCGCCACCATGTCGCGTTTCCATGCGCTGCGTCTCGACGTCTCGCCACACCCCGAAGTCGAGCCACTGCTCGAGGGGCTCGGCGGCCGCTATCGGCTGGGGGCCATCACCAATGGCAACCTGGCGGTGCATCGCCTGGCGCTTCACCGCCACTTCCGGGTGACCATCGCCGCAGGAGAGATTCAGGCCCCCAAGCCGGATGCTCGCCCCTTCCTGGCCGCCCTGGCCCGCCTCGAGACGGCGCCTTCTCGGGCGCTTCATGTGGGGGATTCGTGGCAGGAGGATGTACTACCGGCACTGCGCCTGGGCATGCGGGCCGCCTGGATCGCCCCGGACACGCCCGCTGCCGGCGAGTTGCCAGAGGGCGTTCATCGCCTGGGCCATGTTCGGGAGCTGCCGGCCTTGCTGGAAAGGCTGGAGGCGCGCTAGTCAGTCGCCGGCGGGCTCCCGCTCATCGAGCAGCCATTGATCGAGACGCTCATGCACCTCCTCGACGCCCTGTTTCTTGAGGGCAGAAAAAAGCTGGATGCTCACCAGGTCTTCCCACTCGCGGAGCCGCGAGCGCACCTGCTGAAGGGCGCTCTTCGCCGCCCCGCTCTTAAGCTTGTCGGCCTTGGTCAGCAGGATATGCACCGGCATGTCCGACTCGTCGGCCCAGCCCAGCAGGGTCTGGTCGAACTCCGAGAGGGGATGGCGAACATCCATCACCAGCACCAGGCCACGCAACGAGCCACGACGCCGAAGGTAGTCGGAGAGATGGCGTTGCCACTCCAGCTTGACCTGCTCCGGCACCTTGGCATATCCATAACCAGGCAGATCGACCAGCCGATGGTCGGCATCCTCGCCCAGCACGAAGAAGTTGATCAGCTGGGTACGCCCCGGGGTCTTGGAGGTACGGGCCAACGCCTTCTGCTGGGTCAATGCATTGATGGCACTGGACTTTCCGGCATTGGATCGGCCGGCAAAGGCCACCTCGGCACCGTCATCCGGTGGGCACTTGGCCAGGGTCGGGGCGCTGGTGAGGAAGCGGGAAGTCTGATAGTTGAGTCGCGACATGGCGAGGAAATCCTGACGTTGATCAAGGGCGCCACGGCTTGCATTCCCGCGGCTGGGGTGTTCCGTTATAATGCAGTGTCTTTGTCTGCGACCCGGGGCGCACGAGTATACCACCGTGCTCCGGCCGCCAGCGACCGACCAGAGGGCGTCGGCGACGACCGGCCACAGGGCACCCGGACCAAGCCCGGGCAGCACTCGGGGTACGTACCGGCCAACAACGTAACGGGATAGTGGAACAGCGATGAGAAAGCTACTGGCAAGCCTGGCAATCACCATGGGCGCGGTCGGCATGGCCCATGCGGACCTTCAAGCGGATGCCGATGCGGCAGCGGGTCGGGACAAGGCGCAGGCCTGCGCCGCCTGTCATGGACAGGAGGGCATCAGCCCATCCGGCATCTT
Organism: Halomonas aquatica; assembly: GCF_040196335.1. Taxonomy (NCBI): domain Bacteria; kingdom Pseudomonadati; phylum Pseudomonadota; class Gammaproteobacteria; order Oceanospirillales; family Halomonadaceae; genus Halomonas; species Halomonas aquatica. The sequence goes on along the minus strand of NZ_JBEGCJ010000004.1, from coordinate 329,673 downwards.
CCCCAACCTGGCCGGCCAAAAGACGTCCTACCTGGCCAAGCAGATCATGGACATCCGCGACGGCAACCGCATGGTGGCGCAGATGGCCGGCCAGGTGGACAACTACTCCGACCAGGATGCCTGGGACGTGGCCAAGTACTTCGCCGGGATGGATCCCGCCCTGGGCCAGGCCGACGCCGACGAGGCACTGGTCGAGCGTGGTCGCCAGCTCTACCGTGCCGGTGACATGGCCAAGGGCATCCCGGCCTGCGCGGCCTGCCACACGCCTACCGGTGAGGGCATCGGCAGCGCGGTCTATCCGGCCCTCTCGGGCCAGAAGAGCGACTATGTGGTCTCCACTCTGCAGGCCTTCGCCGCCGGCGAGCGGGCCAACGACCCGGCCGCCATCATGCGCGACATCGCCAGCAAGATGAGCGATGGCGACATGAACGCCGTGGCCAACTACGTGCGCGGCCTGCACTGAGCCCAGACAGCCTGTCGCAACCCGGGACCCCGAGGGCGGCCTTTGGCCGCCCTCGGCATTTCCGGGGAACCCGGCCACCAGTGGGACATCAAACCCAGCGATGTGCCGCCCGCCGGCACCCGGATCATGTTTCATTCAAGCTGTTGCACCCAAGGAGATCCCATATGCTGAAGACCCTGATGGTAGCCCTGGCCGGCCTCGGCCTGTCATCCCTGGTATCGGCCGCCCCCCTTGTCGAAGGCCAGCATTACACGTTGCTCGATAACCCGGTGGAGACCCAGGTCGATGACGGACACATCGAGGTGACCGAGGCCTTCTGGTACGGCTGCCCGCACTGCTACAACCTGGAAGACCCACTCAACGCCTGGGTCGCCGAGCAACCGGAGGGCGTGGCCTTCCAGCGAATGCCAGCCACCATGGGCGGCGACTGGAACACGCATGCCTTCGCCTTCTATGCGGCCCAGCAGCTGGGCATCCTCGACGACCTCCATGATGACTTTTTCCACGCCATCCACGAGGAGAATCGTAGCCTGACGGCACCCGACGATATCGCCGCCTTCTTCAGCGAGTATGGCGTCAGCGAGGAAGAGGCCCTGGCGGCGCTGGGCTCCTTCGGGGTGAAGGGCAAGGTGAACCAGGCCCATGCCCGCATGCGCCAGATGCAGCTGATGGGCGTGCCGGCACTGATCGTCGACGGCCGCTACCTGGTGTCGCCGAGCACGGCCGGTAGCCTCGACAACATGCCACAGATCGCCGGGGCGCTGGTCGAGAAGGTTCGCGAGGAGCGCGCTGACTGAGATGACCCAACTGGCCGAGGCACGGACACGGCTGCTCGACGGCGGCCACCTGAAACTGCTCACCTTCAACCTGCAGGTGGGCATACAGACCTCGGCCTACCATCATTACCTGACGCGCAGCTGGCAGCACCTGCTGCCGCACCCGAAACGCCTGCGACGCCTGGACATGATCGGTGAAGTGCTCGGCCGCTTCGACATCGTCGGGCTCCAGGAGGCCGACGGAGGGAGCTTCCGCTCGGGCCATGTCAACCAGGTGGAGTACCTCGCCACCCATGCCGGCTTTCCCCACCACTTCCAGCAGCTCAACCGCAATCTGGGCCGCATCGCCCAGCACAGCAACGGGCTGCTGTCGCGGCTGACACCGGCCAGTATCGAGGAGCATCGCCTGCCGGGCACCCTGCCCGGTCGCGGCGCCATCCATGCCCGCTATGGCGAGGGGCCCGACGCCTTTCACCTGTTCGTCGCCCACCTGGCGCTGAGCCATCGTGGCCGGGTGCGACAGCTCGACTACCTCAGCGAGATCATACGCCCCCTGCGCCATGTGGTGGTGATGGGTGACCTCAACTGCACGCCGGACCAGCTACACGGACACGAGCGCTTTCGCTCCTCCCTGCCGCTAAACCCGGTTCGCCCTCCCCTCAGCTACCCCTCCTGGCAGCCCCGCCGGGCCCTGGATCACATCCTGCTGTCAGATTCCCTAAAGGCGGACGAGGTGCGGGTGCTCGAACACCTCTTCTCGGATCACCTGCCCATCGCCGTGGACGTGCGGCTGCCCGATGCCTGCCTGGATGCCTGCCTGGATGCCTGCCTGGGCGCCGGCCGGCGCGAGGTCGAGCGAAAGCAACCCTGACGAGTACCGGCCCCATACCGTATAGCCCAGACCTTAATAGCCAGGGTCAGGAGGAGTGGGCGGCAGGTCCGAGAGTATGCGATCATATGCCCCCTCAAAAACGTCCAGACTGATACAACGAGACCAATCCCATGGCCCAATCCCGCGAGCTGCCGGGCGTCATCGCCTGGCTCGACAGCGCCTCGGAACGGCTAGGCCGAAGCCTCTCCTGGCTGGTCCTGGCCATGATGCTCATCCAGTTCCTGATCGTGGTGCTGCGTTACATCTTCAGCTTCAACAGCATCCCCATGCAGGAATCGGTGATGTACATGCACGCCGCGGTGTTCATGCTGGCCGCGGCCTGGACACTCAAGCACGACGGCCATGTGCGTGTGGACATCTTCTATCGAGCCATGACGCCGAAGCGCAAGGCACTGGTCGACCTCTGCGGCACTCTCTTCCTGCTGCTGCCGGTAATGATCTTCGTGATCCTGTCCAGCACTGGCTATGTGAGCAAGTCCTGGGTGATCCTCGAGGGCTCTCCTGACTCCGGCGGCATCCCCGGCGTCTTCCTGCTCAAGACGCTGATCCCGCTGTTTGCCGGCCTGATGATCCTGCAGGCCCTGGTCGAGGCCGTGAAGAACCTCTACGTGCTGACCGGTCGCATCGCCGCGGCCCATGAAGACGAAGCCCATGAGGAGCACCTGTGATGCTGGAGTTCATGCCGCTGGTCCTCTTCGTCGTCATCTGCATGGTGCTGATGGCCGGTTACCCGGTCGCCCTGTCGCTGGCCGGCACGGCCCTGGCCTTCGCGGGCCTCGGCCTGGGGCTCGAGACCCTGGGCATCGATGCCAACTTCGATGCCGGTTACCTGGGCGCCTTTCCCAACCGCCTCTACGGCATCATGACCAACCAGACCCTTCTGGCGGTGCCGCTGTTCGTGCTGATGGGCGTGCTGCTGGAGAAGTCGAAGGTCGCTGAGACTCTGCTCGAGGCCATGGCTCTGCTGTTCGGCTCGCTGCGCGGCGGGCTCGGCATCTCGGTGACCCTGGTCGGGATGCTGCTGGCGGCCTCTACCGGCATCGTCGGCGCCACCGTGGTGACCATGGGGCTGATGTCGCTGCCTACCATGCTCAAGCGCGGCTACAGCATGCCCCTGGCCACCGGCACCATCTGCGCCACGGGCACCCTGGGGCAGATCATCCCACCGTCCATCGCCCTGGTACTGCTCGGTGACGTGCTCTCCTCCGCCTACCAGCAGGCACAGCTTTCCATGGGTATCTTCAGCCCCAAGACGGTCTCGGTGGGTGACCTCTTCATGGGCGCCCTGGTGCCCGGCCTGTTGCTGGTGGTGTTCTATATTGCCTATGTCGCCATCACCGCCTGGCTCAAGCCCAGCGCCGCGCCGGCCGTCGACCGCCGGGAACTGATGGAAGAACTCGGCCACGAGGGCGGCCTAGGCCTGCTGCTGCTCAAGGGGCTGGTGCCGCCCATCGTGCTGATCGTGGTGGTGCTGGGCTCTATCCTCGGCGGCTTCGCTACCCCGACCGAGGCCTCGGCCGTGGGGGCCTTCGGTGCCCTGGTGCTGGCCCTGGCCTACCGGCGCCTGGACCTCACCACCCTCAAGGAGGTGCTGCGCTCCACGACCAATGTCACCACCATGGTCTTCCTGATCCTGATCGGTGCCGCGCTCTTCTCGCTGGTGTTCCGTGCCTATGGCGGCGAGGAGCTGGTCACCCACCTGTTCGATAACATGCCCGGGGGCGTGGTCGGAGCGACGCTGATCGTGATGCTGGTGATCTTCCTGCTCGGCTTCATCCTCGACTTCATCGAGATCACCTTCGTGGTGGTGCCCATCGTAGGTCCGATCCTGCTGGCCATGGGCCTCGACCCCATCTGGCTGGGCATCATGATCGCCATCAACCTGCAGACCTCGTTCCTGACACCGCCCTTCGGCTTCGCACTCTTCTACCTGCGGGGCGTGGCGCCGGAGTCGGTGCCCACCTCGGCAATCTACAAGGGCGTCATGCCGTTCATCGCGCTGCAGCTGGCCATGCTGTTGGCTCTGGCCTTCTTCCCGGGGCTCGCCACCTGGCTGCCGGCACAGTTCTAGCCACCCCCGCCCGCGCCCTCCCCGGGTGGTGCTCTGCCTGAGGCAGAGCGTGGACTGAGAGTTAGCGACCGGGAGGGCCTGGTTCGCTACAGTGCCCCTGCCCTGATCCGGCGTCATCGAGCGCCGTTCAAGGCGGGCACGCCCAGCCCCTTGGCAAGCCAACTGCCCAGAGGGGCTTCTCGATACCTATTCTCATAACACAACGAGAGGAATTGCATGAAACTCAGATCTCTCACCATGTCCGTGGCCATGGCCGGGGCCGCATCCGGCCTGATGCTGATCTCCAGCGTCGACAACACCGCCCAGGCGCAGGAGACCTTCGAGTGGAAGATGGTCACCTCCTGGCCGAAGAACTTTCCAGGGGTGGGCCAGGGGCCCGAGCGCCTCGCCAAGCTGGTCGATGAGATGTCCGACGGCCGCCTGACCATCGAGGTCTTCGGGGCCGGCCAACTGGTGCCGGGCTTCGAGGTCTTCGATGCCGTCTCCGAGGGCACCGCCGAGATGGGCCACTCCGCTTCCTACTACTGGAAGGGCAAGGCCCCGGCCGCTCAGTTCTTCGCCGCCGTGCCTTTCGGCATGAACGCCCAGGAAATGAACGCCTGGCTGCATTACGGAGACGGCCTGGCGCTGTGGAACGAGCTATATGACGACTTCGGCATCGATGTCATGGCCGCCGGCGCCTCCGGCGTACAGATGGGCGGCTGGTACAACAAGGAGATCAACTCCGTCGATGACCTGGATGGCCTGAAGATGCGCATGCCGGGCCTCGGCGGCGAGGTGATGAACCGCATGGGGGTGGCCATCGTCAACATGCCGGGCGGAGAGATCTTCACCTCCCTGCAGTCCGGCGCCATCGACGCCACCGAGTGGATCGGCCCCTACAACGATCTGGCCTTCGGCCTGCATCAGGCCGCCGACTACTACTACTACCCCGGCTGGCACGAGCCGACCGTGATGTTCGAGGCGATCGTCAACGAGGAGGCCATGGCCTCTCTACCCGCCGACCTGCAGGCGATCGTGCGCACTGCGGTGCGTGACGTGAATGCCGACGTGCTCGACGAGTACACCGCGCGCAACAACGACGCCCTCGAGACCCTGGTCAACGAGCACGACGTGGAACTTCGCCGCCTGCCTGCCGACGTGCTGGCTCAGGCCAAGGAGCACTCCGCCGATGTGGTCGCCGAGCTCGCCGAGTCCAGCGAGATGGCCAAGAAGATCTACGACTCCTATGAGGCCTTCCAGGACAAGGTCGTGAACTATCACGCCATCTCCGAGCAGGCCTACTACAACGCCCGCAACCCGGAGGGCGACACCACCAGCGAGTGATCTCGCCGGTACCGTGTTGACAGGGGCCGCCTTCGGGCGGCCCCTTGTCGTTTCAGGCGCACAGTGGGGCCAGCCAGGCGCCGGCCAGACACAGGACCAGGGCATAGCGCGCGCTCTTGGCCAGGGCGATCAGCAACGTGGCCCGCCACCAGGGCAGCCGCAGGATCCCGGCCAGCACGGTGAGCGGGTCGCCGACCACCGGCACCCAGGAGGCCAGCAGGCTCCACTCGCCGAAACGGAGGTACCAGCCCTCGGCACGCGCCAGCCCCTGGCGAGAGACGGGAAACCAGCGCCTTTTCTCGAAATGGCGCGCATAGCGACCCAGCCCCACGTTGACCAGACTCCCCAGGGTGTTGCCGACACTGGCCACGGTCCAGAGCAGCCACCATGACTCCCCCTGGCACCAGAGCCGCGCCAGCCACACCTCGGAGCCGCCTGGCAGCAGGGTGGCGCTGGCCAACGCCACCAGGAAGAGCATCAGCATGGCACCGCCCCCCCTGCCTGCAGTAGGCTGTCGGCCACCTTCGACCGCAATGACGTGACGATGATGGCCCACCCCCGTCTCATACCCAACTCCCTGACCATTGCCGGTTCCGACCCCGGCGGCGGCGCCGGCATCCAGGCCGACCTCAAGACCTTCTCGGCCCTGGGCAGCTATGGTACCAGCGTGATCACCGCCCTGACGGCCCAGAACACTCGCGGCGTCGCCGGCGTGCATCCTGTGCCCGCCGACTTCATCGGCGCCCAGCTCGACACCCTGCTCGACGATATCGACATCGACGCGGTGAAGGTCGGCATGGTGGCCAGCCGCCAGGTCGCCGAGGTGATCCGGGATGCACTGGCCGCCAGGCGTCCGCGCTGGGTAGTACTCGACCCGGTGATGGTGGCCAAGAGCGGCGACACCCTGGTCGACGACGCCGGCATCGCCGCGGTGCGCGATTGCCTGGTGCCACTGGCCGATCTGATTACCCCGAACCTGCCGGAAGCGGCCGTGTTGCTCGACCGCCCGGTACCGCAAGACCGCGGTGGCATGGAGGCGATGGCCCCTGCACTGCGAGCCTTGAGCGCCGGGGCCGTGCTGCTCAAGGGCGGCCACCTGAGGGGCGAGGCGTGCCCCGACCTGCTGATCACGGGCGAGCGCCTCAGGTGGCTGGAAGGGCCGCGCATCGACACCGGCAACCTGCACGGCACCGGCTGCACTCTCTCCTCGGCGATCACCGCGCGCCTGGCCCTGGGCGACACCCTGCCCGATGCGGTGACCGCCGCCAAGGCGTGGCTGTCTCGGGCGCTCGACCAGAGCCATCGACTCGACGTGGGTCAGGGGCACGGCCCGGTGCATCACTTCCACGCCTGGTGGTAGACCACTCGCCTTGCGCCCTCTCCCGGGTTCACCCATGCTGAGCCCCTGGAATCTATACAGAACCTTGACGCGGTTTGAGTGTCTGTACGGACTACTCCCCGTCGCGTGAGGTCCACCATGTCCCTGCCCTGTATCCGCGGTGCCCTGCTGCCAATAGCCCTGGCGACCGCCCTGCTCGCTACCGCCTTGCCATCGGCCGCCCAGTCCGTCGAATCCGTAGAGATCGAGGGCGCCCGCTTCTCCGCCACCCTGGAAGTCGACGAGCGCCGCTACGAACGCATCGGCCATGGCCTCTTCCGCTACATGATCTGGGATGCCTATGCCGGCGCCTATTATCAGGCCGTCGGCTATCCCGTTCCTGCCCCGCAGTCGGATGTGCCGCGACGCCTCGAGCTGGAGTACTTCCATGGCATCGAGGCCGGCGACTTCGCCAAGGTCACCCGCGAACGCGTCGAGCAGGCCCTGCCCCGCGACGAGTTTGCTCGTCTAGCGCCGAACCTGGAGGCCTTCAACGAACGCTACCGCGACGTCTCGCCCGGTGACCGCTACGCCCTAGGCTGGGATGGAGACGCCGTGACCCTCGCCTTGAATGGCGAAACCCTCTACGCGGGCGGCGACCCGGCGCTGGCCAGCGCGCTCTTCGGCATCTGGCTGGGAGAAGATCCGCTGGGCGAGGGCTTCCGGGACGACCTGCTGGGGCGCTGAGGTCGCGTCATCCAGGTCGACGCCATGCTAGGCTGGGCCGCCCCGGACATCACCAGCAAGGAGACCCCGCCCGATGAAGGCCCTGATCCAGCGCGTGCGAAGCGCAAGCGTGGAGGTAAGCGATCGCGAGGTGGGCGCCATTGGCCCGGGCCTGTTGGCACTGGTGGGTGTCGAGAAGGGAGACGACGAGGCATCGGCAGACCGCTTGCTGCACAAGCTACTGCACTATCGGGTCTTCGCCGATGCGGACGGCAAGATGAACCTCAATGTTCAGCAGGCCCAGGGAGGGCTACTGCTGGTCTCCCAGTTCACCCTGGCCGCCGACACCCGCAAGGGACTGAGGCCCAGCTTCTCCCGTGCCGCTCCCCCCGCCGAGGGCGAACGCCTCTTCCACTACCTGCTCAACCGCGCCAGGGCGTCCTGGCGCCAGGTGGAGAGCGGCGAGTTCGCCGCCGACATGCAGGTCTCGCTGGTCAACGACGGCCCAGTGACCTTCCTGCTGGAGAGCTGACGGCGCGCCGAGTGCACCGCGGGATGACATCCGGCGCTGCGGCGGCCTGAACACCGGGCTCAGGCCTCGTTGAGCGCCGCCTCCATGGCCTCCAGAGCCTCCTCGGCATCGAGCCAGGCCTGCTCCAGGGCCTCCAGCCGCGACTTCAGCTCGCCCTGGCGGCCCAGCTGTTCGGTGAGTTCCTCCTTCCTCGCCGGGTCGGTATAGAGTTCGGCATCCCCCAGGCCCTCCTCGACGTCGGCGAGCTCGGCCTGGACCTTCTCCATCGCCTTCTCGGCCCGGTCTCGGTCGCGCTTCAACGGGCGCAGCTTCTCGCGCAGATCCGCCGCCGCCCGGCGGGCCGCCTTGCGATCCTCCCTGGGGGCGGCACCCTCGGTCTGGCGTTCGGCCTTGTCGGCCCGGGCCTCGCGACGTTCCCCCTCCAGCCGGCTCTTGAGCCAGGCCCGATAGTCCTCCAGGTCGCCGTCGAAGGGCGTGACGTGATGGTCGGCCACTCGCCAGAATTCGTCCACGGTGGCCCGCAGCAGGTGCCGGTCGTGGGAGACGATGATCACCGTGCCCTCGAAGCTTGCCAGTGCCTCGGTGAGCGCCTCGCGCATCTCAAGATCCAGGTGGTTGGTGGGCTCATCCAGCAGCAGCAGGTTGGGCTTCTGCCAGGCCACCAGGGCCAGCGCCAGGCGTGCCTTTTCCCCACCGGAGAAGCGCCCCACCTCGGCGAAGACATCGTCGCCATGGAAACCGAAGCCCCCCAGGAACTTGCGGATGTCCAGATCCGCGGCGGTGGGCGAGAGGCGCTGCACGTGCTGGAACGGGGTGGAGGCCAGGTCAAGACCCTCCAACTGGTGCTGGGCGAAATAACCGATGGCCAGGTGCTCGCCGGGCACCCGCCTCCCGTTCAGCAGCGGCAGATCGCCGGTGAGCGACTTGATCAGGGTGGACTTGCCTGCCCCGTTGGGCCCCAGCAGGCCGATGCGCTGCCCCGGCAGCAGGGTCACCTTGACGTCAACAAGCTGCGGCGTCTCCCGGCCGCCCTCGTCAAGATAGCCCAGCCGCGCCTCGTCCAGCACGAGCAGGGGATGGGAGGCGCGATCAGCCGAGGGAATGGTGAAATGGAAGGGCGAGTCGGCGTGGGCCACGGCGATGTCGCCCATGCGCTCGAGCATCTTCAGCCGGCTCTGGGCGGCGCGCGCCTTGGTCGCCTTGTAGCGAAATCGCGCCACGAAGCGCTCGATCTCCTCCCGGCGGGCCTGCTGCTTGGCGGCCTCCGCCTGCTGCAGGGCCAGCTTCTCGGCACGGGTCCGCTCGAAGGTGGAATAGTTGCCGCGGTACAGCACCAGCGTCTGACGGTCGAAGTGCACGATGTGATCACACACCGCATCGAGAAAGTCTCGATCGTGGGAGATCAGCAGCAGGGTACCGGGGTAGCGAGTGAGCCACTGCTCGAGCCACAGCAGCGCATCCAGATCCAGGTGGTTGGTGGGCTCGTCCAGCAGCAGAAGGTCGGACGGCTTGAAAAGGGTACACGCCAGGTTGACGCGCATGCGCCAGCCGCCGGAAAAGGCCGACAACGGCCTATCCAGGTCGGCCTGAACGAAGCCCAGCCCTACCAGTAGCTGGGCGGCCCGTGCCGGGGCGCTGTAACCGTCCAGCGCCTCGATGGCCCCATGCAACTCGGCCTCGCGATGGGCCTCGCCCCGCTCGCGGGCACGCTCGAGGGCGGCTTCTGTCCGGCGCAGCTCACGGTCGCCGTCGAGCACGTAGTCGACGATGGAGCGCTCCAGTGCCTCCACCTCCTGGTCCATGTGGGCGATGCGCTGACCGCCGCTCATCTCCACCTCCCCCTTGTCCGGGGAAAGCTCGCCGAGCAGCAGCTTGAACAGGCTGGACTTGCCCGCGCCGTTGGGTCCGACGATCCCCGCCTTGTGGCCGGCATGCAGGGTCAGGTCGGCCCCCTCCAGCAGGGTCTGGGTGCCGCGTTGCAGGGAAACTTGGCGCAGTGCGATCATGCAGGCTCCACTCGGCAGTCTGTGAGGCCGCCGCCCACGGGGACGACAGCATGTCATGACCCACGATTCTACCGAATTGCCCTCCGCTCTGCGGGACCGACTGCAACAGGCCCCGCTGTGGGAGTTCGCCATGGCCCTCTACGGCCGCGAGGGGGTCGAGGCAGCCTGCCTGGCGCTTCAGGACGAGGCCGGCATCGATGTCTGCGAGCTGCTATGGCACTGCTGGCTGCATCATCATGGCCTGGCCTGCAACGCGCGCCCAGACGAGGCCCGCCGCTGGCAACGGGATGTCACGGCCCCTCTGCGCCGCCTGCGTCGGGCCCTGAAGCCCGAGGCCCTGGAACACGAGGGCGTCGCCGAGCTTCGCCGCACGCTCCAGCAGGCCGAGCTACAGGCCGAGCGCGAGACGCTGTCTCGCCTGGAACGGCTGGCACTGTCCGGCAGCGGGATTTGCCGACTTCCCACGCCTCCTCCCCGCCTGGCAGATATCCTCGTTGGCCGCCTGCAACTGCTGCAAAAACCCCATCTTAGCGCCCTTAGGGCTCTGGAACGCCAGCTTGACCGCTCATAGGCGCCACGCTAGCCTGAGACTAACTGCGTGAATGTGATGTTCACCGGACGCCTGTTGTTGGAGTCACCCCATCACGGGCCAAACCAGAAGAGGAAACACAAGAATGAAGTCACACAAGCTGTTGACTAGTGCCGGTATCGGCGCCCTGATGTTTGGCATGTCCACCGCTGCCTTCGCCGATAACTGGCGCTATGCCCATGAGGAGTACGAAGGCGATGTGCAGGACGTATTCGCCGTCGCCTTCAAGAACTATATCGAGGAAAACTCGGACCATTCCCTGCAGATCTACCGCTTCGGCGAACTCGGTGAGTCCGACGACATCATGGAGCAGACCCAGAACGGCATCCTGCAGTTCGTCAACCAGTCTCCAGGCTTCACGGGCGCCCTCATCCCCGAGGCACAGATCTTCTTCATCCCCTATCTGATGCCCACCGACATGGGCCAGGTGCTCCAGTTCTTCGACGAGAGCAAGGCCATCAACGAGATGTTCCCTGAGCTCTATGCCGAGCAGGGCCTGGAACTGCTCCAGATGTATCCGGAAGGCGAGATGGTGGTCACCGCCGATGAGCCAATCACTTCGCCGGCGGACTTCGAGAACAAGAAGATCCGTACCATGACCAACCCGCTGCTGGCGGAGACCTACAGTGCATTCGGCGCGACACCGACGCCGCTGCCCTGGGGCGAGGTCTATGGTGGCCTGCAGACCGGCATCATCGACGGCCAGGAGAACCCGATCTTCTGGATCGAGTCCGGCGGTCTCTATGAGGTCTCTCCGCACCTGACCTTCACCAAGCACGGCTGGTTCACCACCGCGATGATGGCCAACCAGGACTTCTTCGATGGTCTCTCCGAAGAAGACCAGGATCTGGTGCATGCGGCCTCCGACGCGGCCTACGACCACACCATCGATCACATCCAGGGGCTCGCCGATGAGGCGCTGGCCAAGATCCAGGAAGCCTCCGACGAAGTCACCGTGACACGCCTCACCGATGAACAGATCCAGGCCTTCAAGGATCGTGCTCCCCAGGTGGAGGAAGAGTTCATCAACATGACCGGCGAAGGTGGCAAGCAGCTGCTCGAGCAGTTCAAGGCCGACCTCGACGCCGTGAGCGCAGAGTAAGCACCACAGGCTTCGGCCTAGACAGGGGGGTGGCCTGCCCGGGCCACCCCCCTTTCGTTTCCAGACGCAGACAGAGCGTGCACCCAGCGTTGATGCCTCCGGCCTCAGAGCCCGGCACCGGCGCGTATGCTGAGTGTCTGGGAGCCCTACTTTCCCGCATCGCATGCTGAGGAGTGCGGACATGACCGAAGATGAGTCCGAAAAGCATTACCGCTCGGGGTTGCCGGGTTTTCTTGGCACCATCGATACCTTCATCAGCAAGCTCGAGGCGGTCATCCTGGCGCTCGGCGTGCTGCTGATGGCCTTCAACACGATCGCCAACGTCATCGCCCGTTTCGTGTTCGGCGACAGCATCTACTTCTCCGGCGAGATCAACCGTATCCTGATCATCATGATCACCTTCGCCGGCATCGGCTATGCCGCCCGACATGGCCGCCACATCCGCATGTCGGCCATCTACGATGCCCTGCCCGTCGGGGGTCGAAAGGTGCTGATGGTGGTCATCGCGTTCATCACCTCCCTGGTGATGTTCTTCCTGCTCTACTACTCGGTCATCTACATCCTGGATCTCTACTCCAAGGGCAGGATCCTGCCGGCGCTGGGCTTCCCGATCTGGACCATCTACGTCTGGGCACCGCTCGGTTTCCTGATCACCGGCATCCAGTATCTGCTCACCGCGATAAAAAACCTGACGTCACGGGACGTCTACCTGTCGACCGGCGTGCTCGACGGTTACAAGGATACGGAAACGGAAGTCTGACGGAGGGCAGAAGGCCCGGGGGAAAGCACGATGACGACAATAATGGTTACCACCATGATCGCCCTGCTGCTGCTGGGCTTTCCCATGATGATCCCGCTGATCACGGCGGCGGTCATCGGTTTCTACATGATGTTCAATGGCCTGGGTCAGATGGACACGCTGATTCAGCAGATGATGGCCGGCATCCGGCCTGCCTCGCTGATCGCGGTACCGATGTTCATCCTCGCCGCGGACATCATGACGCGGGGCCAGTCGGCCGAGCGCCTGATCAACATGGTGATGTCCTTCATCGGACACGTGAAAGGTGGCCTGGCGGTCAGCACCGCCGCTTCCTGCACGCTGTTCGGGGCGGTGTCGGGCTCCACCCAGGCCACGGTGGTGGCCGTTGGCTCCCCCCTGCGCCCAAAGATGCTCAAGGCCGGCTACTCCGACTCCTTCACCCTGGCGCTGATCATCAACGCCAGTGACATCGCCTTCCTGATTCCGCCGAGCATCGGCATGATCATCTACGGGGTCATCTCGGGCACCTCCATCGGCGAGCTGTTCATCGCCGGGATAGGTCCGGGGATGTTGATACTGCTGATGTTCTCCATCTACTGCGTGATCTACGCCACCGTGCGCAACGTCCCCACCGAGCCGAAATCGAACTGGGGCGAGCGCTTCTCCGCCGTCCGCCTGGCACTCTGGCCGCTGGGCTTCCCGGTGATCATCGTCGGCGGCATCTATGGCGGCATCTTCAGCCCCACCGAGGCGGCGGCGGCCTGTGTGCTCTATGCCGTCTTCCTGGAGTTCCTGATCTTCCGCTCCCTGAAGATCAACGACATCTACGCCATCGCCAAGTCCACCGGCCTGATCACCGCCGTGGTGTTCATCCTGGTGGCGGTGGGCAATGGCTTCTCCTGGATCATCTCCTTCGCCCAGATCCCTCAGGAGCTCCTGGAGGCCGCGGGTATCAACGAGGCCGGCCCCACAGGCGTGCTGATCGCCATCTGTATCGCCTTCTTCGTGGCCTGCATGTTTGTCGACCCCATCGTGGTGATCCTGGTGCTCACACCGATCTTCGCGCCGGCCGTCGAGGCCACGGGGCTGGACCCGGTGCTGGTCGGCATCCTGATCACCCTGCAGGTGGCCATCGGCTCGGCGACCCCGCCCTTCGGCTGTGACATCTTCACCGCGATTGCCATCTTCAAGCGGCCCTACCTGGACGTGATCAAGGGGACCCCCCCCTTCATCCTGATCCTGCTCCTGGCGGCGACACTATTGATCCTGTTCCCGCAGATCGCTCTCTTCCTTCGCGACCTGGCTTTCAGGTAAGCATCGCTTTCCGGCCTCAGGAGTACGATGACCATGTTCAATCGCATACTGGTCCCGGTGGACGGTTCCAAGGGCGCACTGAAGGCTCTGAAGAAGGCCGCGAGCCTGCAACTGCTCACCGGTGCCGAGCTCTACATCCTTTGTGTCTTCAAGCATCACAGCCTTCTCGAGGCCTCGCTCTCCATGGTGAGGCCCGAGAAGCTGGACCTCCCCGACGACGTGCTCAAGGAGTACGCCACCGAGGTCGCGGTTCATGCCAAGTCCCAGGCTCTGGAGCTCGGGGTGCCGGCCGAGAAGATGCGCGCCTTCGTCAAGGGGGGCAGGCCGTCACGTACCATCGTGCGTTTCGCCCGCAAGCGCGAGTGTGACCTGATCGTGATCGGCTCACAGGGCACCAACGGCGAGACGGGCCTGCTTCTAGGCAGCGTCGCCCAGCGGGTGGCAGGCTCCGCCCATTGTCCGACCCTGATCATCTGACTCAGACGCGTCACCCGCCGGGCCGGCTTCCCCCGCATTTGCTGCGGGTGCGGAACCGGCCCGGCCCTGTTAGAGTCCCATGATTCCGCTACTCCTTTCCTTATGACATTCACCCAAGGCGCCACGCCGCCGGACCACAAGGTTTCTTCATGAAGACACTGCTGACCACCGCTTCTCTCGCTGCCCTCCTTACCGCCGCCCCCCTGGCACTGGCCGCCCCGGAAACCGACAACGAGAAGCTGGGCTACAGCCTCGGCGTCACTCTGGGCCAGAGCATCCAGCAGGATGTGGCGGATCTGGATATCGACGCCTTCACCCAGGCGGTTCGCGACGTCTTCGGGGGCGAAGAGCTGGAGATGAGCGACCAGGAGATGGCCGAGGCACTGACGACGTTTCAGCAGCAGGCCATGGCCGCCCGGGAGGCCGAGGCCAAGCAGAAGACCGAGGCCAACCGCGCCGAGGGCGAGGCCTATCTTGCCGAGAATGCCGAGCAGGCGGGCGTGACGGTCACCGACTCCGGCCTGCAGTATCGCGAGCTGGAATCCGGCGACGGCACCACTCCCGAGGCCGACGACAAGGTCGAGGTCCACTACGAGGGTACGCTGATCGACGGTACCGTCTTCGACAGCTCCTACGAGCGTGGCGAGCCGGTGAGCTTCCAGGTCGGCCAGGTCATCGAGGGCTGGCAGGAAGCCCTGCAGCTGATGAGCGTGGGCGATACCTGGGAGATTGTGATTCCCTCCGACCTCGCCTACGGCTCTCAGGGCCAGGGCCCCATCGGTCCCCACGCGACCCTGATCTTCAAGGTCGAGCTGCTCGATATCGCCGGTGAATGATCTGGCAACGATTAACACCACCCGGTGCCTGCTGGCCGCCTGCCTCTCTCTGAGCGTCGGGCTGGGGCTAGCCTCCCCACTGGCCGCTCAGCCAACCCCGGATGCCCTGCCCCGCCTCGCGGTCGACCCGGGTGACACCAGCGTGCTCGGCGTCTCCTCGGGGGGCTACATGGCCACTCAACTGGCGGTGGCCTGGCCGGAGCGTTTCACCGGGCTGGGCGTCCTGTCGGCAGGCCCATGGGCCTGCGCCCGTGGCTCCCTGGGGCTTGCCCTGGGTCAGTGCATGGGGACACACAAGGGCCTGCCGGACCCGACGGAGCTGGCAGACCGGTACCGCGACTATCGCCAGCGCGGTCTGGTCGGTGAGGCCGAAGCACTCGACGACCTCAGGGTCTTCGTCTGGCATGGCGGCCAGGACAACGTCGTCGACCCTTCGCTGGGAAGCGCCCTGGCCGAGCAGTTTCATGGCTGGCTGGCCTCTCCCGGTGACCAGCTGAGGTTCATGGAAAGCGAGGAGGCCGGCCACGGCTGGCCGGTGGCGGCAGGTGCGGATACCCCCGTGCAAAGCCTCGCGGACTGTCACAGTGGCGGCGGCACGCACCTGTTGGCCTGCGATCTGGACATCGCCGGAGAAGCGCTGGGCTGGCTGCATGGCGAACTCGCTTCGCCACGGGCGGGGGAAGCTGGCGGCAGACTGGTCGCGTTCGACCAGTCTGACTTCGATGCCCGGGGGCTGGGTGACACCGGCTACCTGTTCGTGCCGGAAGGCTGCGAGGCAGGCGGCTGTGATCTCAGCGTGGCACTGCACGGCTGCGCCATGAATGTCGAGCAGATCGGCGAGGCCTTCTTGCGCCACAGCGGCCTGAATGCCTGGGCCGCCAGCAATCGGCGGGTGGTGCTTTATCCCCAGACGGAAACCAGCCTGCCCAACCCCCAGGGCTGCTGGGACTGGTGGGGCTTCGCCGAGAGCGCCTGGCAACTCGACCCCATGCATGATACCCGCCAGGGCAACCAGACCGGCGCGCTGATGACCATGATCGAACGACTGCAGGCGTCACCCGACGAGCGGTGACCGGCTCACCCCTGCCATGTCCCAGCCTTACAAGAGGGCCTTCTCCAGAGCGGCCTGAAGCGGCCCCGAGGTGGGTGAGTGCAACACCCGACGAAGGATCTCGCCGTCACGGTCGACCAGGAAGAGCGAGGCGCTGTGATCGATGGTGTAGTCCATGGCGGAGTCAGGGGTCTCCACCTTTCGCCAGATCACGCCATAGCGTCCGGCCAGCGCCTCGAGCGCTTCCGGGCCGGCGGTGGCACCGATGAAGTCGTCGCCGAAGAACCCCAGATACTCCTCCAGCCGAGCCAGGGTATCCCGCTCGGGATCCAGCGAGACCATCAGCGGGACTACCCGGCGACGCTGTTCCGGGTCCAACCGCCCCATCACTTGCCGAACCACGGCGAGGCTCATCGGGCAGACATCCGGGCACCAGGTATAGCCGAAGAAGACCACCGCCAGCTGGTCGTCCTCAAGCTGGCTCAGGGAGAAGTCACCCTCGGTCGATGGCAGTTCGATCGGTCCGCCCCGTGGCTCGCCGCTCGCCTGCTGCATCTGCTGCTGGTAGAAGGCCACGCCTAACGCCACCAGCATCACCAGCACCGCACCCAACCCTATCCGGATTCGTCGTAGGTTCATCATCATCGTCTCTGCACCTCGAAGTCGAACCAGCTTCCCAGACGCCCGCGAGGGGTGTCCAGCACTACCTTGGCTCGCCAGGGCATGATCTCCTCAGAGCAGATCGACACCTGCCCCTCACCGCGGAAGATGCCTTCACCCTTGGCCCCGAGAGGAAACCGATGCAGCCCCATGTCCATGTCGCGGCCCACGAAATCGACCCGCACGGACTCGGCCAGAATCCCTGACACGCGCACCTCCAGAGGCAGGCGCTGGAGGGCGCGGATGGGGCCGTTCGTCACGACCGCCAGGCTGAGTTCGACACCCTCTCCCAGGGGCACGCTGCAAGGAGCCACGTGAAGGTCGCAGCCGGCCCCCGCCGGCGGGGGGTACCAGCGTACCTCCGCCTCGTCGCGCAGGCTGTAACTGGTCAGGTACCAGAGCGCCACGGCCAGGGTCAGCAGGGTGACGGTGATCAGCACGCGCAGCAATGGCAGGCGTGCCGCGCCGCTCGAGGACAGGGTGCGCTGGGGCATGGCGGAGAGCGGAGCCTCCATCGATGGCAGGATGCAGGTAAGCTTATCAGTATTTGCCTGCGGCGAAGTATGCAAGGATGTCGCAGGGAGGCCACCATGAGGAGGTGTCATGGAAGACATTGGCAATGCACTGGGGCCCCTGTTCCTGCTGATCCTGCTGGGTGCCGGACTCGGCTGGTGGCGCCAGCCGGGAGGCGACTTCTGGCCCCGCATGGAGCGCCTGATCTACGTCCTGCTCTTCCCCGCCATGCTGGTGTCGACCCTGGCCACCGCCGAGGTCGATGAGGTGCCGGTGGCTCGCCTGGCGCTGGTGCTGCTGGGGGCGTTACTCGCCTTCGCGGCGCTGCTGTGGCTGGCCCGCGACCGGCTGCGGTTGACCATGCCGGCCTTCACCTCGGCCTTCCAGGGAGCGCTGCGCTTCAACACCTATGTCGGCGTGGCCGGGTCCGCCGCCCTGCACGGCAGCGCCGGAGCCACGACGGCCGCCGTGGCGGTGGCGCTGATGGTGCCGGTGGTCAATGTGCTGTGCGTGGCGGCCTTCATCTCCGCCGGCACCCTGGGCTCGTCGAGCCTGGGCCAGAGCCTGTCCGCCCTGACCCGCAACCCGCTGATCCTCGCCTGCCTGGCCGGCATCGGCCTGAACCTCAGCGGCATCGGACTGCCCGGCTGGAGCCAGCCGGGCATGGAGCTGCTGGGCCGTGCCGCCCTGCCGCTGGGCCTGGTGGCCGTGGGCGTGGCGCTGCGTCCGACCGCGTTGCTGAGGGTGGATCGTGGCGTCTGGGCCGCCAACCTGATCAAGCTGGGACTGATGCCGGCGGCGGTGCTCGCATTGGCCCATCTGCTCGGCCTGGACCCGGTGACCCGGGACGTGGCCCTGCTCTTCGCCGCCCTGCCCACCGCCACCTCGGCCTATATCCTGGCCCGCCAGCTGGGCGGCGACGCCGAGTTGATGGCGGCATTGATCACCGGCCAGACGCTGCTGGCCATGCTGACCCTGCCGCTCTGGCTGAGGCTCGCCGGTTGAGCGCGCCTGGGGGTCACGAGCGGTCAGTCGACCCGCTGGAAGATCAGATCCCAGACGCCATGGCCGAGCCTCTCGCCTCGTGCCTCGAACTTGGTCAACGGACGGAAGTCGGGGCGGGGCACGAAGGGGGCCGTCTTGGTAGCGGCGGTGTTCGCGAAGCCGGGGGCCGCCTGCATGACCTCGGCCATCCACTCGGCATAGGCCTGCCAGTCGGTAGCCATGTGCAGGGTACCGCCCGGCTTGAGCCGGGTGCGGACCAGTTCGACGAAGGCCGGCTGCACGATGCGCCGCTTGTGGTGCTTCTTCTTGGGCCAGGGGTCGGGGAAGAACAGCTGGAGGGTGTCGAGGCTCGCCTCGGTTAGGCACTGCTCGAGGACGGCCAGGGCATCCTCGCGATAGACCCGGAGATTGGTCAGGCCGCGCTTGTCGGCCTCGTCTAGCAGCTTGCCCACGCCGGGCGCATGCACCTCGATACCGATGAAGTCGGTATCGAGGTGGCGCTCGGCCTGCTCGACCAGCGAGGCGCCCATGCCGAAGCCGATCTCCAGCACCCGAGGGGCATGGCGTCCGAACAGGGGATCGAGGTCCTGAAGGCCATCGGCCAGCGTCAGCCCCAGGCGCGGCCAGACCTCCTCGAGCCCGCGGGTCTGGGCCTGGGTCATGCGGCCGGCACGCAGCACATAGCTCTTGATGCCGCGTCGATGCAGCGGGGCCTCGGGCCCCTCGGGGCCGTTCGTCTTGTCGTCGTGTCGCGGGTCGCTCATGGGCTGGAGGAAACTCGTTGCCAGAGGTGAATCGGGGGCGACATTGTAGCGACTTACTCGCGCCCGGGGTACGGTGAGCGACCAACCGGCAACCCGGGAAGAACACGGAGACGCATCCATGCAGGACAGAGGCTGGTGGTTCGGGAGCGCCCTCTCCGGCGCCCTGGTGGTGTTAGCCGGCGCCTTCGGCGCCCATGCGTTGGCAGGGCAGCTGACGCCGCGGCTGATGAGCGCCTTCGAGACCGGCGTGCGCTACCAGGCCTGGCATACCCTGGCCCTGCTCGCCGTGCTGGCCTGGAGGGCCTCGAGGCCGCTGGCCGGGCAGCGACTCGCCCTGGGCCTGTGGGGGGCAGGCATGCTGCTCTTCTCGGGCTCGCTCTATGCCATGGCATTCACGGGCATGCGTCAGCTGGGCATGGTCACGCCGTTCGGCGGGGTGCTGCTGATGGCCGGCTGGCTGGCCCTGGCGGCGTCGGTGCGGCGCGCCCGGCCCGGCGATCAGTCGCCATCAGGCAGCGCATAGGTTGCCGTGACCAATGCCACCGGGCGATCATCGCCCGCCGAGAAGAGCTGCACCTCCCCCACCGCCAAGCGTCGACCCAACTTGAGGATGCGGGCATTGGCGATGACATCGCGATCGCCACGGGGCCGGCGAAGGAAGCGGCAGTGCAGGTCGCTGGTCACGGCCATCGGCTCGGGGCCGATCTGGGCGAGGATCGCCACATAGAGGCAGACATCGGCCAGGCCCATCAGGGTGGGGCCGGAGACACTGGCGCCGGGCCGCAGGTGCTCGTCCTCGATGGCCAGGCTCATGGTGGCCCGCATCTCGTCGACGCCCTCGATCGTCCCGGTGCGCTGGGGAAATATCTCGTCGAGGAAGTCCTCGATGGCGGCGGCGGTCATCACGGTCATGGCTGGGCTCCCGGCGGGGGTGGTCAAGGCGGGCCCCTACCATAGCGAAGCCCGCTCGCGCTCGACAGTGGCCAAACGTCGAGCGCGTCAACGCCATACGCGCACGAAAACGCCCCCATGGCAGCACCATGGGGGCGTGTCGGTTCGGGCCCGGGGTGGGCCCGTTACTGCCCGCGGCGGACTTACTTGGCCTTGTGCACCGCGCGCCAGTGGTGCAGCAGCGGCTCGGTATAGCCGGCGGGCTGCTCGCGGCCCTTGAAGATCAGGTCGCTGGCCGCCTGGAAGGCGGTCGAGGCGGTGAAGTCAGCGCTCATCGGCGTATACTCCGGGTCGCCGGCATTCTGCTGGTCGACCACCTTGGCCATGCGCTCCAGGGTCTCCTTGACGCGGGCGGCATCGACCACGCCGTGGTGCAGCCAGTTGGCGATGTGCTGACTGGAGATGCGCAGGGTCGCACGATCTTCCATCAGGCCCACGTCATGGATGTCCGGCACCTTGGAGCAGCCCACGCCGTGCTCGACCCAGCGCACCACGTAGCCGAGGATGCCCTGGCAGTTGTTGTCCAGCTCCTGCTGGATCTCCTCGTCGCTCCACTCGGGCTTCTCGGCGACCGGCACGGTGAGGAGATCATCGAGCAGCTTTTCGCGGTGGGCAGTATCGCCCTGGCCTTCCATTTCGCGCTGCAGGGCCGCCACGTCCACCTGATGGTAGTGCAGGGCATGCAGGGTCGCGGCGGTCGGCGACGGCACCCAGGCGGTGTTGGCCCCGGCCTTGGGGTGGCCGATCTTCTGCTCGAGCATGGCGGCCATCAGGTCCGGCATGGCCCACATGCCCTTGCCGATCTGGGCGCGGCCGCGCAGGCCGCAGGCCAGGCCGACCTGGACATTGTTCTTCTCGTAGGCCTGGATCCAGGCGGACCCCTTCATGTCGCCCTTGCGGATCATCGGGCCCGCCTCCATGGCGGTGTGCATCTCGTCGCCGGTGCGGTCGAGGAAGCCGGTGTTGATGAACACCACCCGGGAGGGCGCCTCGGCGATGCAGGCCTTGAGGTTGACCGAGGTGCGACGCTCCTCGTCCATGATGCCCATCTTCAGGGTGTCACGATCCATGCCGAGGATGTCCTCGATGCGACCGAACAGCGCATTGGAGAAGGCGACCTCCTTCGGGCCGTGCATCTTCGGCTTGACGATGTACATGGAGCCGGTGCGGGAGTTGCGCGGCTCGCCCTCGCCCTTCTTCAGGTCATGCAAGGCAAGCAGGCCGGTAACGATGCCGTCGAGGATGCCCTCGGGCAGCTCGTTGCCCTCGGCGTCGAGCAGCGACGGGGTGGTCATCAAGTGGCCCACGTTGCGCACGAACATCAGCGAGCGCCCAGGCAGAGTGACGGTGCCGCCGTCGGTGTTGTGCCAGGTGCGATCGGCATTGAGGCGACGGGTGATGGTCTTGCCGCCCTTCTCGACCTGCTCCTCCAGGTCGCCCTTCATCAGGCCCAGCCAGCTGGCGTAGACACCGACCTTGTCCTCGGCGTCCACCGCCGCCACGGAGTCCTCGCAGTCCATGATGGCGGTCAGCGCGGCCTCGACGATGACGTCCTTGACGCCGGCCGGGTCGGTCTTGCCGATCGGGTGGCTCGGATCGATCTGGATCTCCAGGTGCAGGCCATGGTTGACCAGCAGGATGGACTCAGGACTGTCGGTGGCGCCGCTGAAGCCCACCAGCTTGCCCGAATCCTTGAGGCCGGTCTCGCGGCCGCCCTCCAGAGAAACCACCAGATGGCCGTCACGCAGCACGTACTTGATGGCATCGTGGTGGGAGCCGGTGGCCAGCGGGGCGGCACGGTCCAGCACGCCGCGGGCATAGGAAATGACCTTCTCGGCACGCTTCGGGTTGAAGCTTGCGCCCTTCTCGGCACCATCGTCCTCGGAGATGGCGTCGGTGCCATAGAGGGCGTCGTAGAGGCTGCCCCAACGCGCGTTGGCGGCGTTGAGGGCATAACGGGCGTTGTTGACAGGCACCACCAGCTGCGGGCCGGCCTGGGTGGCGATCTCGTGATCGACATTGGTGGTGGTCACGCCGACCTTGGCCGGCGCCTCCACCAGGTAGCCGATCTCCTTGAGGAAGGCGCGGTAGGCGGCCATGTCGCGGACAGGGCCCGGGTTCTCTCGATGCCAGGTATCGAGCTTCTCCTGGAAGCGGTCACGCTCGGCGAGCAGCTGGCGGTTCTGCGGGGCCAGGTCATGGAAGAGGGCATCCACGCCGCTCCAGAAGGCTTCGGGGTCGACGCCGGACCCGGGCAGGGCCTGTTCGTTGATGAAGCGGTCCAGCTCGGCGGCCACCTGGAGGCGATGGCGAGTAATGCGTTGGGTCATGGGTCGTACTCCTCATGCTTGGCTGTTCGGTGCCCCCTGGCACCGACCGGCCGGACAGGGAAAGATGACTGCGTAACACCGATTTTGTGGAAATTGCTTCCACATGTAAAGCCGCAGCCGCCATGAGGGGCCAGAAGCTAGACCAAATGATGAGGCCCATGGCCCGTCCTCTCAGGCTTCGCTGGTGGAGCCGCCGGCTTGGCGCTAGCATGAACGGGCATTGCGGAGAAACCGATGAGCGACTTTACCCCCCTGCAGGCCCTGGGGCCCCTCGCCCCCGCGGACCTATCCGGTCAGGCCCTGGAACGCTATCTGGGCCACTATGGCCTGGCACCCCTGCTCGCCGAGCGGGTAGGCCTCTACGTGGGCTATCTGGAGGCGGGCGACTTTCGCCTCTGGACCCAGGTCTGGAGTCCCGAGTCGCCCATCGGCACGGCCTTCATCGTGCACGGCTACTTCGACCACCTCGGCCTCTACCGCCACCTGCTGGAACGCCTGCTCGCGCGGGGCTGGCGGGTCGTGCTCTGGGACCTGCCGGGTCATGGCCTCTCCAGCGGCCGGCGCGCCTCCATCGACGACTTCAATGACTATGGCAGCTGCCTGCAACGGCTGCAGCAACATCTGCAGGACGAGGGGCTGGCGCCACGCCCGTGGCTAGGCATCGGGCAGAGCACCGGGGCGGCGATTCTCGCCACCGACGCCCTGACCCGCGGCGACGACGGCCACTGGTCGGGACTGGCGCTGCTCGCACCGCTGGTTCGCCCCTGGGGCTGGAGCCAGTCGAACTGGTTGCACCTTCTGGTGGGCCCCTTCGTGAACTCTGTGCCGCGCAAGTTCCGCGCCAATTCCACGGATGCCGATTTCGCGGACTTCCTGCGCGACGGCGATCCCCTCCAGGCGGACCGCCTGGTGATGGACTGGATCGGTGCCATGCGCCGCTGGATGCCGCAGCTGCTGGCGCTGCCACCGAGTCCCGTCCCAACCCTGATCCTGCAGGGCGAGCAGGACCTGACCGTGGACTGGGAATGGAACCTCACGGTGCTGGCACGTA
Source organism: Halomonas aquatica (assembly GCF_040196335.1). Taxonomy (NCBI): domain Bacteria; kingdom Pseudomonadati; phylum Pseudomonadota; class Gammaproteobacteria; order Oceanospirillales; family Halomonadaceae; genus Halomonas; species Halomonas aquatica. The sequence goes on along the minus strand of NZ_JBEGCJ010000004.1, from coordinate 306,160 downwards.
AGTTCCCCAACGCCGAGATCCATCGCCACCCCGAGGCCCGCCACCACCTGGTCAATGAGGCCGAGCCTATTCGCCGCGAACTGTTCTCGGTACTCGACCGATTCGTCGCGACGCTGGAGCCTTCCGGTGCCCCGAAAGGCGAGGGGAGTGCGCCATGCGCTACCTGACCCTGCTGCTGACCCTGCTGCTCGCCGGCTGTGCCGGCTCCCCGCAGCAGCCGGCTACCGCGCGCCAGGCCCTGCTGGGATTGAGCGAACGCGCCGCCGATCAGGTCACGGCGACGCCGCCCCTGGCGCGTCCGGCCGTCGATCAGGTCCTGCTGCTGGCCATGCCGGAGGTCGACGCCAGGCTGGGGTTCACCGACGAGCGCCTGCTCGAGAGCCTGACTCGGGCCCTGCTGGCGGTCTCGAGTGGCCCCCAGGTGCTGGAATGGCGTGAGGCCATGGCGCAGGGCGGCCACGACAACCAGTGGCGACTGGACACCCGCCTGATGGCCGACGGCCCCCGCCTGAGGCTCTCGGATCGCGAGTTGCTGCCCTATCGCCTGAACCTGGAGCTGCGCCGCACGGGACGCGACGAACCCGCCTGGCGCGCGGAGATCAGCGGAGCCCTGGACGCCACGGCGCTCTGATCGCGGTGCCCGTCATCGCTTCAGCAGCCGGTCGAGTTGACGATAGCCGATGGCCTCGATCAGCTGATCGCGCCCGGGGCGCCCCTCGCCGGCCAGGTCGGCCAGGGTCAGGGCCACCCGCAGCACCCGATGGTAGGCCCGAGCCGACAGCTTGAGCCGCTCCAGCACACCGGCCAGCCAGGCCCGATCCCCTGCCCGAAGGGCACAGGCCTCCTCCAGGGCTCGTCCGGCCAGTTGCGCATTGAGCACCCCGCGCGTCGCCTGTCTCGCCCGCGCCGCCAGCACCCGCTCGCGCACCACCATCGAGGACTCGCCCGGCTCACGGGAGGTCAACTGCTCCGGCGCCAGCGCCGGCACTTCCACCTGAAGGTCGATGCGGTCGAGCAACGGGCCGGAAAGTCGTGCCTGATACCGCTGGATCTGGGCAGCGGTGCAGTGGCAGGGCTGGCGTGGGTCGCCCAGATGCCCACAGGGGCAGGGATTCATGGCCGCTACCAGCTGAAAGCCGGCAGGAAAGCGTCGTTCGTGGCTGGCCCGGGCGATATGGATCTGCCCCGACTCCATGGGCTCGCGCATCACCTCCAACACGTGTCGAGAGAACTCCGGCAGTTCGTCCAGGAACAACACGCCACGATGGGCCAGGGAGATCTCGCCGGGGCGCGGCTTCGAGCCGCCGCCTACCAGGGCCACGGCGCTGGCGGTGTGGTGCGGGGCACGGAAGGGGCGCACGCCCCACTGCTCGGCATGCGCCAGCCCGCTGACCGAGCGGATCGCCGCCACCTCCAGGGCCTCCTGCTCGGAGAGCGGCGGCAGGATGCCCGGCAGGCGACTGGCCAGCATGGTCTTGCCGGTCCCCGGCGGGCCGGCGAACAGCAGGTTGTGACCGCCGGCGGCGGCCACCTCCAGCGCACGCCGGGCCTGATGCTGCCCCCTTACCTCGGCCAGGTCGGGGCCCGGCTCCGTCGAGGGGGCGGGACCTGACGAACGGTGCGGGAGAAGGGGCTCCTGGCCCAGCAGGTGGGCCACCACCTCGAGCAGGTGATCGGCGGGCAGCACATCGAGGTCGCCTGCCAGGGCGGCTTCGTCGGCGTTGGCCCGGGGCACGATCAGCCGGCGGCGCGCATGGCATGTTGCCATGGCCATCGGCAGTACCCCGGTCACCGGCCGCAGCCGACCATCGAGAGCCAGCTCCCCGGCGCACTCTATCCCCTCGAGGGCCTCGCGCGGCACCTGGCCCGAGGCGACCAGCAGCCCCAGGGCGATGGGCAGGTCGAAGCGGCCGCCCTCCTTGGGCAGATCGGCGGGGGCCAGGTTGAGGGTGATGCGTCGCAGGGGGAAGTCGAAGCCGGCATTGATCAGGGCACTGCGTACCCGCTCGCGGCTCTCCTTGACGGCGGCCTCAGGCAGCCCCACCAGGGTAATGCCGGGCAGGCCATTGGCCAGATGCACCTCGACCAGCACCTCGGGCGCCTCGAGTCCGAGGCTGGCCCGGGTGTGGATGATTGCCAGCGTCATGCGCGATCCCTCGCCGCCTGTCTGACTTCAGGCTAGTCCAGGCCGGCGGGGTGCGCCCGGGCACGATTGATAGGGGACAGGGCAGGCAGAGGATCAGCGGTCGGTCTCGCCGGCGCCGGCGTCCTCCTCGGGGCTCGACTCGGCGCTTGGTGTCTCCGGCAGCGCCTCTGCAGGCTCGCTCGGTGAAGTCTCCCGAGAGGTGGCTCCATCCAGCCCCTCCTCCAGCGCCGCCACCTGCTGCTCCAGCGCCTCGACCCGCGCCCGGGTGCGCTGGAGCACGTCCATCAGGATGTCGAAGTCCTCCCTGGACACCAGCTCCAGGCGGTCGAAGGCGCCCTTGACCACCTGCTGGATGCCCTTCTGTACCTCTTCCGGCGCCTGGGAAGCACCCTGCAGCCGGTCACCGATCTGCTGGGCCAAGCGACTGATGCGATCATGGCTCACCATGGTGTCTCTCCTGAAACGTGATTGGATGCCTGACAAGAGGATACGCAAGCCTCCGGCACCACGCATCACCCTTCTATGCTCACTTATGGTGCGCAGTCATTCTGATAAATGCACCACAATGAATCATCATCGCCATCGACCTCGTTCGTCCCGCCGCCGTCCACACACAATAACTCGTCACATCCATATGATTTAAAATGAAAATTTTAAAATCTGGCATGGTTATCGCTTAAACAGGGCAGCCACTTGTCGGGCGGCACCATGCCAGCCCATATTCCAGCAAGGGAGATTCGGAATGAAGCTGATCACCGCCATCATCAAACCATTCAAGCTCGACGACGTCCGTGAGGCACTCGCCGACAACGGCGTCCAGGGCATCACCGTTACCGAGGTCAAGGGCTTCGGCCGCCAGAAGGGCCATACCGAGCTCTATCGTGGCGCCGAGTACGTCGTCGACTTCCTGCCCAAGGTCAAGGTCGAGATCGCGGTTGACGACTCACGACTCGAAACCGTGCTCGATGCCATCTGCAGTGCGGCCAACAGCGGCAAGATCGGTGACGGCAAGGTCTTCGTCACGCCTCTGGAGGACGTGATCCGCATCCGCACCGGTGAACGCGGTGCCGATGCCGTCTGACCACCCCTTCCCATTTCTGACGTGGAGAGACACCCATGAGTGAACTACCCGAGCTGAGCTATGCGCTCGATACCTTCTACTTCCTGATCTGCGGCGTGCTGGTGATGTGGATGGCCGCCGGCTTCTCGATGCTCGAGGCAGGCCTGGTGCGCTCCAAGAACACCGCCGAGATCCTGACCAAGAACATCGCCCTGTTCGCCATCGCATGCACCATGTACCTGCTGGTGGGCTACTACCTGATGTACTCCAGCGATGCCGGCGGCTTCCTGCCTAGCCTGGGCGCGCTTATCGGCAGCGAGAACGGGGTCGAAGCGGTGCTCGCCGGCGGCGATGGCGCCCCCTACTACTCCATGCGTTCGGACTTCTTCTTCCAGGTGGTGTTCGTGGCGACCGCCATGTCCATTGTCTCCGGTGCCGTCGCCGAGCGCATGAAGCTGTGGGCCTTCCTGGCCTTCGCCGTGGTCATGACTGGCTTCATCTATCCGGTGTCCGGCTACTGGACCTGGGGCGGTGGCTGGCTGGCCGAGGTCGGCTACTCCGACTATGCAGGCTCCGGCATCGTGCACCTGGCCGGTGCGGCCGCGGCCCTGGCAGGCGTGATGGTGCTCGGCCCGCGTAAGGGCAAGTACGGCAAGGACGGCAGCATCTATGCCATCCCCGGCGCCAACCTGCCGTTGGCCACCCTGGGTACCTTCATCCTGTGGATGGGCTGGTTCGGCTTCAACGGCGGCTCTGAGCTGAAGATGTCTGACGTGTCCTCCGCCAACAACGTGGCCCAGGTATTCGTCAACACCAACGCGGCCGCCGCCGGCGGCGTGATCGCCGCGCTGATCCTGGCCAAGATGTGGTTCCGCAAGGCCGACCTGACCATGGCCCTGAACGGCGCCCTGGCTGGCCTGGTGGCCATCACCGCCGATCCGCTGTCCCCCAGTGCGCTGGGCTCCGTGTTCATCGGCGCCGCGGGTGGCCTGCTGGTGGTGATCGCCATCGTGGCCCTGGACAAGCTGAAGCTTGATGATCCGGTGGGTGCCATCTCCGTACACGGGGTGGTGGGCATCTGGGGCGTGCTGGCCGTACCGCTGACCAATAGCGGTGCCAGTTTCGGTCCGCAGATCATCGGTATCCTCGGCATCTTCTTCTGGGTGTTCCTGGCCAGCCTGATCGTATGGTTTATCCTCAAGGCCGTGATGGGCATCCGGGTCACCGAAGAGGAAGAGTACGAAGGGGTCGACCTGACCGAGTGCGGCCTGGAAGCCTACCCCGAGTTCAGTGCCTCCAAGAAGTAAGACACCTACGCGAGTGAGCCCACGCTCCTCCTGGCCCCCTTCGGGGGGCTTTTTTTATTCCTCCCGCAGCGGGTGTATGCTCTGGCACAATGAACGCAGCCAGGGTGGCGTCCAACGCCACCGACCAACGGACAGGACGAGGATCAAGACCATGAAACTGGTGACCGCCATCATCAAGCCGTTCAAGCTCGACGACGTCCGGGAATCGCTCTCCGAGATCGGCGTCCAGGGCATCACCGTTACCGAGGTCAAGGGCTTCGGCCGCCAGAAGGGCCACACCGAGCTCTACCGCGGCGCCGAATACGTCGTGGACTTCCTGCCCAAGGTCAAGCTCGAGGTGGCCGTGGATGACGACATGGCGGTGAAGGTGATCGATGCCATCACCCAGGTGGCCAACTCCGGAAAGATCGGCGACGGCAAGATCTTCGTCACCGCTCTGGAGCAGGTGATCCGCATCCGCACCGGCGAGACCGGCAAGGACGCAGTCTAAGCGCGTAGCGCCGCAGACTGCTGTCATCGGCATTGCCGATAGCAACGCAAAACCCCGCCGGATTCGATCCGGCGGGGTTTTCATTTTTCCATCTCGATACCTGCCGCCCATGACCGGGCGGCTTGGCGCTGCTCACTTCTCGACGAACGCCCGCTCGATCACGTAGTCGCCGGGCTCACCCATGCGCGGCGAGATGGTGAAGCCGAGCTCGTCGAGCAGGTGGCTGGTGTCGTCGAGCATCGCCGGGCTACCACAGATCATGGCGCGATCCTGCTTGGGGTCGATGGCCGGAAGCCCCGTGTCCTCGGCCAGCTTGCCGCTGCGGATGTGGTCGGTCAGCCGCCCCATGGTGTGGAATTCTTCCCGGGTCACCGTGGGGTAGTAGACCAACTTCTCGCTGATCTCCTCGCCCAGATACTCATGGGCGGGCAGGTCCTTCTGGATGAAGTCGGCGTAGGCCAGTTCGCTGACGTTGCGGACGCCATGGACCAGCACGATCTTCTCGAAGCGCTCGTAGGCCTCAGGATCCTGGATCAGGCTCATGAACGGCGCAAGGCCGGTCCCGGTAGAGAGCAGGTAGAGGTTACGCCCCGGCAGAAGGTCATCGGTGACCAGGGTACCGGTGGGCTTGCGACTGACCATGATCTGGTCGCCGACCTCGAGGTGCTGGAGGCGCGAGGTAAGGGGACCATCTGGCACCTTGATGCTGAAGAACTCCAGATGGTCCTCGTAGTTGGGGCTGGCAATGGAGTAGGCCCGCATCAGCGGCTTACCGTTCACCTCGAGGCCTATCATGACGAACTGGCCATTCTTGAAGCGCAGGCTGCGCTCCCGGGTGGTGCGGAAACTGAACAGGGTGTCGTTCCAGTGATGCACACTGAGAACGTCCTCAAGCGCGAACTTGCTCATCCCGACTCCTTTTATATTCTATAAACGAATAAATAAGCCAAATATATTGTTAAGGCAATTCTAAGGGCCGGAAGGTTATCTGTTAAATGGATTGTATGGATAATACTTATCTATAATTTCGATATCATAGCCTGCGAGAAACGTCATGCGTTATACACTGCGCCAGCTGGAGGTCTTCGTTGCCGTCGCCCAGAACGAGAGCGTCTCACGTGCGGCCCGCTCCCTGGCGCTTTCCCAGTCGGCGACCAGCACCGCCCTGGCCGAGCTGGAGCGCCAGTTCGACTGCCGGCTGCTGGATCGCATCGGCAAGCGCCTGAAGCTCAATGCCCTGGGCTTCCAACTGCTGCCCAAGGCGGTGGCCCTGCTCGACCGCGCCGAGGAAGTGGAGGAACTGCTGCGTGGACAACAGGGAATCGGCACCCTGGACGTGGGCGCTACCCTGACCATCGGCAATTACCTGGCGACCCTGCTGATCAGCGACTTCATGCAGCGCCACCCGGGCAGCCGGGTACGGCTCTCGGTGCGCAACACCCGAACCATCATCGAGAGCATTCGCCAGCATGAGCTCGACCTCGGACTGATCGAGGGACAGTGCGAGGAGGAGGACGTGATCACCCAGCCCTGGGTGGAAGACGAGCTGGCGGTATTCTGCTCACCGCGCCACCCGCTTGCCACCACAGGCCCAGTGGAGCTGGATCGCCTGCTGCGCGAGGCCTGGATCATGCGAGAGCAGGGCTCCGGCACTCGGCTGACCCTGGAACAGGCCGCCCGGCATCGTCGCGGGCGCTTCAACATCCTGCTCGAACTGGAGCACACCGAGGGCATCAAGCGAGCGGTAGAGTCGGGGCTCGGCATCGGTTGTGTCTCGAGGCTCGCCCTGCGCGACGCCTTCCGCCGCGGCAGCCTGGTACCCATCGTCACCCCGGAGCTGGACCTGAGTCGCCAGTTCAGCTTCATCTGGCACCGCCACAAGTACCTGGCCACCGGCATGCGCGAATTCCTCAAGCTGTGCCGCCAGATGACCGAGGGCGTTCGCCGCAGCGATCAGATCGACCTGCCCCAGGTCCCCTGACGCAGGACGGCCCGGCAACAGGGCCGGGCCGCGAGTGGATGACACGGGCAGGCACTAGCGGAGGTCGCTGACCGCCTCCTGGATATCGGCGAGGGAGGCCTTGGTGAGATCCTTGGCCAGGGTATGGATCACCAGCTTGGCGGTCGGGCCGTCGACCTTGTCGCGCAGTTGACCGAGGAAACGCGGCGGGGCGACCAGGATCAGCTTCTCCATGCGATTCTCGACCCGGGCGCGATAGAGCCGATCGGCGACCTGGCGGGCGAAGACCTCCTCGTGGTGCTGGGTGGCCACGCTCTCCCCGCCGGCACTGCGGCCCGTGGTCGACTCGCGGACATCGCCCTCCCGGTCCGTCACCAGATCCCCCTCGTGCAGGCGACCCTCGGCATGGAGCAGGCCGTCCGTCTCGCTGATATTGATGCCATCACGAGTAAACAGGCGGGCCCGCGCCGCATCAGCCACCACGATATAGGTAGTCATAGCCGCTCCTCGATAAAGGTGAGTCGACGGAAGTCCGCCCGTCGGGACACCGACCTCCGCCTCTCATTCAACATTGGCAAGCCCCCCGGGGTTGGTCAACCTGAGACGATGACGGCATGACAGGACTGCAGGACAACGGAATCTGGGGTAGCATCTCGCACCGACCGACACGGAGGTCGGTGCGACTCATCGTGACGTTGTGCATTCTCCGGGAGGACCCCGATGCGACAGTTCCTGTTTCCCCGCCGGCCATTGGCCCGCGCCACCGTGCTGAACTGCCATCTGCTGCTGCAGCTCGGCCTGCTGGGCGCGACCGCCCTGTGGCTGGTGCCCCGCCTGTCCTGGCTCAGGCCGTCCGTAGAGGCGAACAGCGCCTGGCCGACACTTGCCATGGCAGGAGGACTCTGGCTGCTGGCCGCCGTCACCCTGCGCCTTTTGGCCGAACTCTGCCTGTTGCCACACCACATCAAGGCGCAGCGTCCCGGCTTCGCCCCCGGCGCCGTGGTCACCCGCTCCTGGGAGCGGCGACCGGCGGTTCATGACAACGAGGCGGCCTGGACCAGCGAGGCACGACATGTCGATGCCGAAGAGGAGAGCGCGCTGGGCAGCCCTCGGGTGGTTAGACCCGCCGAGCGCTACCGGCCGCCGAATTACCCCGGCGAGCCCGCCCTGGACCTGGCGCTGGGCGATCAGCCGGAACCAGCATGGTCAGCTCAACCATTACCCGGATGGGACACAGAGCCGGCACCGGCGTGGGCAGCTCAACCAGTACCGGCATGGGACACACAGCCATCACCCGCATGGGACGCGCAGCCGGAACCGGTAGCGACCCGCGAACCGCTGATCTAGGCCCAGTGCCGTTCGGCCGGCCCTAGGCCGAGCGACGAAGACAGAAGCGGCGAAAGGTCTGCAGCACCAGCACCGCAAATGCCGCCCCCAGGCCGTTAGCCAGGATATCGCGCCAGTCTCCTCCGAAGCGTCCCGGCACAGGAATCTGGGCAAACTCGATGGCCACCCCGTAAAGGGTGGCGACGAGGAAGGCCAGCGGCAGACGGACCCCGGCAAGCCCGATCAGGCCCGCCAGGCCGGCGTAGGCGATGAAGTGGCTGGCCTTGTCCCAGGGCAGCGTCTCGGGAAGCTCGCTGCTCGGAGTCAGGCTTCCCCAGGCGATCACCACGAACGCCAGCACGGCCAGCACTACCCAGAGGGGGCGCCACTCTCTCCCGCCCCCCCAGGGCAAGCGCTGCCACCAGGGCGCGTCAGTCATGGGCGATGTTGCGGTGGTAGGAAGGGCTCAGGTCATGAAGGGCATCCATGAAGGCCGTGACATGGTCCGGATCGGTGAACTGGTTGATCCCGTGCCCCAGGTTGAAGACATGCCCGGGGCCATGGCCGAAGCTGTCGAGGGTACGTGCCACCTCGGCGCGGATCGCCGAGGGATGGGCGAAGAGCACGTTGGGATCCAGATTGCCCTGCAGGGCGACGCGATGGCCGACCCGGGCGCGAGCAGAAGAGAGCTCGGTGGTCCAGTCCAGGCCCACGGCATCGGAACCTGCCGCCGCGATGTCCTCGAGCCACTGGCCACCGTTCTTGGTGAAGAGGATCACCGGGACCCTACGCCCCTCATGCTCGCGGATCAGACCGGCCACGATCTGCTCCATGTAGCGCAGGGAGAACTCCAGGTAGGCCGGAGTGGAGAGGGCGCCGCCCCAGGTGTCGAAGATCTGTACCGCCTGAGCGCCGGCACGGATCTGGGCGTTGAGGTAGTCGGTGACCGCGTGGGCCAGCATGTCGAGCAGCCGGTGCATGGCGTCCGGTGCGTCGTAGAGCATCGTCTTGACGTGACGGAAGTCCTTGCTGGAGGCGCCCTCCACCATGTAGGTGGCCAGGGTCCATGGGCTGCCGGAGAAACCGATCAGCGGCACACGGCCGTTCAGTTCACGACGGATGGTCGAGACGGCTCGCATCACATAGTCCAGGTCTCGCTCCGCATCGGGCACCGCCAAGGCGTCCACCTCCGCCGCGGTGCGCACCGGCTTGCGGAATTTCGGCCCCTCGCCGGTCTCGAAGTAGAGCCCCAGCCCCATGGCATCGGGGATGGTGAGGATGTCGGAGAATAGGATGGCCGCATCCAGCGGGAAGCGCTCCAGGGGCTGCAGGGTGACCTCGCAGGCCAGCTCCTGGTTGCGACAGAGGTCCATGAAGCTGCCTGCCTGGCCACGCACCCTACGATACTCCGGCAGGTAGCGGCCGGCCTGACGCATCATCCAGACCGGAGTGCGGTCGACGGGCTGACGCGCCAGGGCGCGCAGAAGGCGGTCGTTCTTGAGTTCCATGCGGGCGCTCGTCCACGGAAAATGTGAGCAACATTGTACCCCATCGCGCAAGCCGGGGATGAGCCCCGTGATGCACACGGTGAGCCCGCCCGGCCTTCCTGATAGACTGAGCATCCACCCTTCGGCAATGCCGTGGTCTTCCACTGAGGTACATCGTGACGATTCGATTCATCGCCGCCTCCCAGCTGCCTACCCCCTGGGCCACCTTCATCATGCACGGCTTCGAGGATGAGGCGACCGGCAAGGACCATATCGCCCTCACCCTGGGCGACGTGGCCGATGGTGAGCCGGTGCTGGGCCGGGTTCACTCGGAGTGCCTGACCGGCGATGCCCTTTTCTCCATGCGCTGTGACTGCGGCTTCCAGTTGCAGGAAGCTCTCAAGCGCATTGCCGAAGAGGGACGAGGCGTGCTGTTCTACCTGCGCCAGGAGGGTCGCGGCATCGGCCTGCTCAACAAGATTCGCGCCTACCAGCTGCAGGATGCGGGGGCCGACACCGTGGAGGCGAACGAGCAACTGGGCTTCGCCGCCGACCTGCGCCGCTACGATCTCTGCGTGCCGATGCTCGACCATCTGGGCATCACGTCCCTGCGGCTGATGACCAACAATCCCCGCAAGGTCGACGCCCTGACTCAGGCCGGTGTGGTGGTGATGGAACGTGTTCCGCTGACCACAGGTCTAAACCCGCATAACGAGCAGTACCTATCCACCAAGGCCGGCAAACTGGGCCACATGATGGCGCTGGGCGACTTCACCCAGGCCAGCGATGTGGATATCGAACGCAAGCCCTGAGCCACCGGGTCGCACGGCCCGACATCGGGGCGGCTCCTCGGCAGGAGGCTTCCCGATGACCCACTCCATCCCCCATGGCGAGAAGCCCGTCCGTGTCCTGGACGAGACGCCCTTCAGTGTCCTGGAAGAACTGCTGCACAGCATCAGCCACGGTATCGGCGCGGCGCTCAGCCTCGCCGGGGTAGTGGTCTTGATCGTGCTGGCCAGCCTGGCCGCCCAGGTCGACCCCTGGAAGATCGTCGGCATCAGCTTCTACGGCGCCAGTCTGGTGCTGCTCTACACGGCTTCCACCGTCTATCACGGCGTTCGCCATCCGCGCCTGAAGGGCCGATTCCAGTCCATGGACCACTGTGCGATCTATCTGCTGATTGCCGGCACCTACACGCCCTTCCTGCTGGTCAACCTGCGCGGTCCGACGGGCTGGACGCTGTTCGCCACCGTCTGGACGCTGGCCCTGGCGGGCATCGCCTGCAAGCTGGCCTGGCCCCACCGCTTCGCCACCTTGCGGGTCGCCCTCTACCTGCTGATGGGCTGGCTGGTCGTCCTGGCCGGCGATGAGCTGGCGGCCAGCCTCTCCACCACCGGCCTTGCCCTGCTGATCGCCGGCGGCATCACCTACACCCTGGGCGTAGCCTTCTATGCCATCAGCGCCATCCCCTTCAACCACGCGATCTGGCACCTGTTCGTCATGGGGGGCAGCACCTGCCACTACTTCGCGGTCTACACCGATGTGCTGCCCTTCGGGGCCTGACCCGGACTCATGCCGACTCGGCAGCGGTGCGCTCCCGCCCCACCGCCGGAGCCAGTGCCGGACGCGCCGAGGCGCGCTGCCGATAGGCCTCCAGCGCCGCCGGCAGGCGCATCTTGAACTGCACGGCCCAGCTCAGGGTATGGGCCAGCAGAAGGTCCGCCAGGGTGAAGTGATCCCCCACCAGCCAGCCCTCGCCGTCGAAGCGCCGCTCTAGGGCCCTGACCGCCCGCTGGAACTCCCAGGCAGCGGTAGGCAGTACCGCCGGCACCCGCTGCTCCCCGGGCAGCACGAACTTGTGCTTGGCCTGGGTCCAGAGCGCCTGCTCCAGCTCACCGATGATGAAGAAGAGCCACTGGTCGACCCGGGCGCGATCCTCGACGGAGGCCGGCAGCAGGCCTCCCGGTTCGCCGTAGCGCTCCGCCAGGTAACGGCAGATCGCCGCCGACTCGAACAGCGTCAGCTCGCCATCCACCAGTACCGGGACCTTGCCGTCGGGATGGCGAGCCAGGAAGGCCTCCGTCTGACCTTCCCCGCCACCCAGGTCCACATGGCGACACTCGTACTCCAACCCCAGCTCCTCGAGGGCCCAGGCCACCCGCAGCGAGCGGGAGGCGGGAAAGCTGTAGAGGGTGATCATCGGGCGACTCCTTCACGGTTCACGGTGCATCGATGCTGACACGCTAGCGCACCCCAGGCCCCATGACGATCACTATCACCGGCTGGACAGGGTCCCGTCATGAGCATCCTTCGCCGCCAACGATGAACATGAGCGTCTGTCCCGTGAGGCCACCAGTCGAGGCCTCACCAGGAACGCACTCGCCAGTAATGCAAAAGCCCCCGGAGATCCGGGGGCTTTTGCATCGGGTAGGAGCCGGCATGCACGCCGACCCCTCCAGGCGGGCAGGGATCAGGCGGCCTCGCGCGCCTTGCGGATACGCTCATAGGCGTTGCCGATCTCGCCGGTACGCTCCTTGGCCACCTCCCGCATGCTCTCGGGCAGCCCCTTGGCGGCCAGCTTGTCGGGATGGTTCTGGCTCATCAGGCGACGATAGGCCTTCTTGACCTCGGCGTCGCTGGACTCGGCGTCGACCCCCAGCACCTGGTAGGCATCCTCCAGAGAGAGGCTGTGCCCACCGGCCGCCTCGGGACCGCCGCGCAGCATGGCCTCGATCTGGGCGATCTCGGCCTCGGAGCAGCCCAGGCCCCGGGCCACGCGAAGCAGCATGTCATGCTCGGCGGGGTGCAACTCACCGTCGGCGGTGATCGCCTCGAGCTGGACCTGCAGGAACACCTGCAGCAGGGCATGCTGGCGGCCCACCACCTTGCGGACCCTGGCCAGCTCCGCCTCAAGGTCGAAGTCTTCACCCTTGCCACGGGTGAAGGCGGCGCGGGCCTCGGCACGCTGGGCCTCGTCGAGCCGCAGGCGGTCCCATAACCGCCGGGAGGCCTCCAGCTCGGCCTCGGTGACCTGGCCATCGGCCTTGCACATGCAGCCCATGACCGCAAAGGTCGAATCGAGGAACTGGGCCCGGGCCCCGGCCAGCTGACCCAGCACACTCCTGCGCAGTCGCCGTACGAGCCAGTAACCGAGGCCACCCCCGACCAGCAGCCCCAGAGGACCGCCGATCAGGAAACCCAACAGCGCACCGAACAGTATCAGGAAGAACATCTCAGCCTCGCAAAGAAAGGGTGAAGGATCAGGATAATCGGGCGCGGATCGACGCCTCGATGCCATCGGCGTCAAGGACACACTCGGTGAGCAGCTCGGCGGGCTTGCCGTGCTCGACGAAGGCATCGGGCAGTCCCAGGTTGAGCACCTCAACCTGCACACCCTCGGCCATCAGCAACTCGTTGACGGCGCTTCCGGCTCCGCCGGCGACCACGTTCTCTTCCAGGGTCACCAGCAGGTCGTGTTCGTCGGCTGCCGCCAGCACCGCCTCGCGATCCAGCGGCTTGACCGACCGCATGTTGAGGTGGCCGGCCTCGAGCCGCTCCGCCACCTCCGCCGCCGCGCCGTTGAGGCTGCCGAAAGCCAGCAGGGCCACCCGCCTCTCGGGGCCAGTGCAACGCCGCCGCCACTCGGCCCGGCCGACCTCGATGGGATCCAGGTGGTCGGGTGTCTGGACCCCCGGCCCGGTACCGCGGGGGTAGCGCACCGCCGCCGGACCGGGATGGTGGTAAGCGGCACTGAGCATCGCCCGGCACTCTGCCTCGTCGGCGGGCGCCAGCACCACCATTCCCGGGATGCAGCGCAGGTAGGACAGGTCAAGGCTGCCATGGTGGGTGGGGCCGTCCTCGCCCACCAGGCCGGCGCGATCGATGGCGAAGGTGACGTCAAGCTCCTGCACCGCCACGTCATGGATCAACTGGTCGTAGCCACGCTGCAGGAAGGTGGAATAGATCGCCACCACCGGCTTCATGGACTCGCAGGCCAGGCCCGCGGCCATGGTCACCGCGTGCTGCTCGGCGATGGCCACGTCGAAATAGCGCTCGGGGTACTCCTTCGAGAAGCGCACCAGGTCGGAGCCCTCCCGCATCGCCGGAGTGATGCCGACCAGCCGCTCGTCCACTGCCGCCATGTCGCACAGCCAGTCACCGAAGACACGGCAGTATTTCTGCTTGTGGCTCGCCTGCTGGCTGGCCGGCTTGAACGGCGGGGGCGTCTGGCCATTCTTTCCCGGCTCGCTCTTTTCCAGCTTCGTGATGGCGTGATAGCCGATGGGGTCGGCCTCGGCGGGCAGGAAGCCCTTGCCCTTGCGGGTCTTTACGTGCAGGAACTGCGGCCCCTCCAGGTCACGCATGTTACGCAGGGTATGGACCAGCAGCGGCAGGTCGTGGCCGTCGATGGGCCCGATGTAGTTGAAGCCCAGCTCCTCGAAGAGCGTGGCGGGGCTGATCATGCCCTTCATGTGCTCCTCGGTGCGCCGCGCCAGCTCCAGGGCGCCGGGCAGGTGGGAGAGCACCTTCTTGCCGCCCTCGCGCATGCTGGTGTAGGGCTTGCTGGTGAGGATGCGCGCCAGGTAGCTGGCCATGCCACCGACGTTCTCGGAGATCGACATCTCGTTGTCGTTGAGCACCACCAGCAGGTTGGCATCCACGTGGCCGGCATGGGCCAGAGCCTCGAAGGCCATGCCCGCAGTCAAGGCTCCATCGCCGATCACCGCACAGACCCGGCGCGACTCGCCGCGGGTTCGAGCGGCCAGCGCCATGCCCAGGGCCGCCGAGACCGAGGTGCTGGAGTGACCGACGCCGAAGGTGTCGTATTCCGACTCGGCCCGCCGGGGGAAGGCGGCAAGGCCGCCGTACTGGCGAATGCCGGTCATCGCCTCACGGCGACCGGTGAGTATCTTGTGAGGGTAGGCCTGGTGGCCGACGTCCCACACCAGTCGATCATGGGGCGTCTCCAGGGCCTGGTGCAGGGCCACGGTGAGCTCCACCACGCCCAGGCCGGCCCCGAAGTGGCCACCCGAGACGCCCACGCTGTAGAGCAGGTAGGCGCGCAACTCGTCGGCCACCCGGGCCAGCTGGCCGGCGTTCATGGCACGCAGCGCGGCCGGCGTATCCAGGGTATCGAGCAGCGGCGTGGCCGGACGCTCGTCGGGAATCTCATCGAACAGCTTCATGTGGGCCCTGTGGTGTCAATGGTCACGCTCGATCATGTAGCGGGCCAGGTCGGCCAGGGGATGGGCGCTCTCGCCCAGCGGCGCCAGGGCCGCCACGCCCGTCTCGACCAGGTCGAGGGCCCGGCGGCGAGCCCCCTCGAGCCCCAGCAGGCTCGGATAGGTCGGCTTGGCCCTGGCGGCATCGGCCCCGGAGGTCTTGCCCAGGGTAACGGTGTCGCCGGTCACGTCGAGGACATCGTCGTGGATCTGAAAGGCCAGCCCGATGGCATCGGCATAGGCATCCAGGGCCGCCAGCCGCGGGTCGGTCTCGTCGACCGCGACCAGCCCGCCCAGGCGCACCGCCACGCGGATCAGGGCCCCGGTCTTGTGGCCGTGCATGGCCGCCAGCGCGGCCACTTGCGGATGCCCTCCCACGGCGGCCAGGTCCAGTGACTGGCCGGCCACCATGCCATCGCGCCCGGCGGCCCGGGCCAGGCTGGCGACCAGGACGCCTGCTCGCGGGTGGGCGCGTGCCGCCAGCACCTCGAAGGCCAGGGCCTGGAGCGCATCGCCGGCGAGAATGGCGGTGGCCTCGTCATAGGCCCGATGCACCGTGGGCTGGCCACGACGCAAGTCGTCATCGTCCATGGCCGGGAGATCATCGTGAACCAGCGAGTAGGCATGGACCAGCTCCAGCGCCATGGCGGAGGCATCCAGATCGTCATCCACGGCGCCCAGGGCGCGGCCGGCCGCGTAGACCAGCAGCGGTCGCAGCCGCTTGCCGCCCACCAGCAGGGCGTGGTGCATGGCCGACTCCAGCCGTGGCGAGGGCGCCGCACGCTCGGCGAAGAGCGACTCGAGACGGGCATCGACCCGGGCACGGTCCGCGGCCAGACGGGCCGCGAGCTCGTCAGCGGTCACCATCGTCCTCCGCAGGCGGCGCCGCGAAGGGCTGCAGGTCCACGCCGCCCGCCTCACCCTCGGTTAGGGTGCGCACCCGGAGTTCCGCCTCGTCGAGCCGACGCTGGGCGTCGCGTGTCAGGCGCACGCCCTGCTCGAAGGCCGCGAGGGAGCCTTCCAGCGACAGTTCGCCGGACTCCAGACGCTCGACGAGCTGCTCCAGCCGCTCGACGGTGGCAGCGAAGTCGGCCGGTGCCGGCTCGTCACCGTCCCCGCCCCTGCCTTGACTGTGATGTTCCGCCATCGCCTAATCTCGCCGGTGGATGATCCTGGGGCGGACAGTATACACGCTCTCCCCGGGGGGTCGTCTGCCCCGGGGACCGGCACAACATGCATGCCGCTCATCCGGGGCACACAGCATTTTCATCGTGGCTCATGCCGGCTGTGGTAACATGCGTGCCCTGTTTCGAGCCTGTCTTGCCCCGGGCCAAGTGTCACCGGCAGGCCCCAGGCTCATGGCATCTTCATGACACATGCATGCGGCGCGCGCCGAAGAAGGGGTTGAATCGACCATGGCCAAAACGTCCCTGGACAAGAGCAAGATCAAGATCCTGCTGCTCGAGGGCGTCCACCAGAGCGCGGTGGACAATCTTCTCAATGCCGGTTACACCAACATCGAACACCTGCCGACCTCGCTGGACGAGGCGTCGCTGATCGAGAAGATCCGCGACGTACACTTCATCGGCATCCGCTCGCGGACCCAGCTCAACGAGCGCGTCTTCGATGCCGCCGAGAAGCTGGTGGCGGTGGGCTGCTTCTGCATCGGGACCAACCAGGTCGACCTCGACGCCGCCCTGGTGCGCGGCATTCCGGTATTCAACGCCCCCTTCTCCAACACCCGCTCGGTGGCGGAGCTGGTGCTGGCCGAGGCCATCATGCTGCTGCGCGGCATCCCCGAGAAGAGCCACCACGCCCATCAGGGCGGCTGGCAGAAGTCGGCGAAGAATGCCCATGAGGCTAGGGGCAAGACCCTGGGGATCATCGGTTATGGCAGCATCGGCTCCCAGCTCTCGGTGCTCGCCGAGTCGCTGGGCTTCGAGGTCATCTACTACGACGTGGTGACCAAGCTGGCCATGGGCAACGCTCGCCAGGTGGCCAGCCTGAAGGACCTGCTGGCCCGCGCCGACGTGGTCAGTCTGCATGTGCCGGACCTGGCCTCCACCCGCTGGATGATCGGCGAGGCGGAGATCGCCCTGATGAAGGCCGGCGGCATCCTGATCAACGCCTCGCGCGGCAGCGTGGTGGTGATCGAGGCCCTGGCCGAGGCCCTGAAAAGCGGGCGTCTCGCCGGCGCGGCCGTCGACGTCTTCCCCGTGGAGCCCAAGGGCAACGACGAGGAGTTCGTGAGCCCCCTGCGTGGCCTGGCCAATGTCATCCTCACGCCGCATATCGGCGGCTCCACCCTCGAGGCCCAGGAGAACATCGGCATCGAGGTCTCAGAAAAGCTGGTGACCTACTCCGACAACGGCACCACCGTGAGCTCAGTCAACTTCCCCGAGGTCGCCCTGCCGGCTCACCCGGACAAGCATCGCCTCCTGCACATCCACGAGAACGTGCCCGGGGTGCTCTCCGAGATCAACCGAGTGCTCTGCGAGAACGACATCAACATTCTCGGCCAGTACCTGCAGACCAACGAGCGCATCGGCTACGTGGTCATCGACGTCGACAAGGACTATGGCCCCAGGGCCCTGAAGGCCCTGAGTCAGGTGGCCCACACCAAGCGGGTGAGGGTGCTCTACTCCGAATCCAGCCTAGAGGGGTAGCGGTGTAAACCCACCCGCCCGTTTCCGCCGGCGAGGGAGCGGCCCAGACTCGGCCAGGCCGTCAGAAGCAGGTCTCGAGGACCTCGACCACCTCGAGGCCCTCGTTGACCCGGCAGAGGCGCCGCCACTTGTCGAAGGTCAGGCAGGGGTGGGAGATGCCGAAGGCGACGATGTCGCCAACGCTCACGTCTCCGGTGCCATCGGGCAAGGCCAAGAAGGCGTGCTGGTCCATCAGCTTCGTCACCCGCCAGCCATCGACCGCCAGGGTCTGGTCCGGGGCGCCGCCTTCCCGGTAGCGACGCAGCGCCAGCGGCAGGCGGTCGCCACCGACATCTCGACGGCCCATGGCGACAATGGCGAGTCCCGGCTCGGGCAGCGACTGGACCTAGGCGAAGACCTCCAGAGCCGGGCGCAACCCCTCTCCAAGTGCCGGGCGCCGACCCAGTACCCGAGCCTGGGACTCGCCGTAGAGGCCGTGATCGTGGGTCACATAGCAACCGGGGCGCATCACGCGCCGGACCCGCTGGTCCAGCCTGGCATCGCGGAAGGCCTCGGCGACGAGGTCATGCCAGGCAGAGCCAGAGGCGGTGACCAGCGGCCGCTCCACCGCCAGCCAGCCGCCTTCATCCAGAGCCGCCAGGATGTCCACCACTTCCGCTGCATAGGCCGCCACCGCGGCCTCCCGGGAGACGCCTGTCTCGGCCTGGACCAGGCCCTCGTAACCTTCCAGCCCGGCTAGCACCAGGCCGGGTTGGTCGGCCACCACCTCGGCCAGCGCCATCACCTCACCGCGGTCACGGCACCCACAGCGCCCACCGGGCACGCCTCGCTCGATCAGCACCGGCAGGCGCAGGTAGCGCTCGGCGAAGAAGCTCCCCAGTGCTCGAACGTTGGACACGGAGTCCACCAGCACGTAGAGCTCAGCGCCGGCCTCGAGCAGCTCGGCGACGATGGCCATGTTGGCCCGCCCCACCAGCTGGTTGGCCAGCAGCAGGCGCGTCACGCCATGGGTGAAGGCGGCCCGGCACTGGGGGGCGGTGGCCAGAGTGATGGCCCAGGCACCAGCCTCGAGCTGGCGATGAAAGAGGGCCGGGGCCATGGTGGTCTTGCCGTGGGGGGCCAGGCTCGTCCCATGGGCGTCGCAGAATCCCTGCATCCAGGCGAGGTTGTGGGCCAGCGGCGCCTCGTGCAGCACCGCCGCCGGCAGGCTCACATCCTCCAGCAGCCGGGCGCCGGTCTCGGGCAGGCCCTTGTGCTCGGCGCGGGCGGGATCCGCCATGAGGGCGATGGACGTGGGAGAAGGATCGCTCATGGGTACTCCTGGAAGGGGACCGTCTTTGGTCGCAAGACTAACGAAAGCGGTGCGCCTGGCGCTAGGCTGGAGGCTGTTCCTTACCCCGGAGACCCCACGATGCAGGACGACACCCCCCTGGTACGGCGCCACGATCTCGAGGGCGTCACGACCCTGACGCTCAACCGCCCGAGGCAGTTCAACGCTCTCTCCGAGGAGATGCTCGAGGCCCTGGGCGGAGAGCTCGACCGGCTGGCCGGCGAAGAGCGCCTGCGCTGCGTGGTGGTCGCCGCCGAGGGCCGCGCCTTCTGCGCCGGCCACGACCTGAAGCAGATGCGCGCTTCCCCCGACGAGGCCTACTACCGGCGGCTCTTCGCACGCTGCTCGGCGGTGATGCAGGCCATCGTCGCCCTGCCGGTGCCGGTGATCGCCCGGGTCCAGGGACTGGCCACCGCGGCGGGTTGCCAGCTGGTGGCGAGCTGTGACCTGGCGGTGGCGGCCCGCTCGGCGCGCTTCGCCGTCTCGGGCATCAATGCCGGGCTGTTCTGCTCCACCCCGGCAGTGGCCCTCTCGCGCAATGTCGGCCGCAAGCGGGCGATGGAGATGCTCTTCACCGGCGAATTCATCAACGCCGATCGGGCGCGCGACTGGGGGCTGGTCAACCGTGTCGCCGACGACGAGGCCCTCGACGAGGAGCTAGGCGCGCTGACCGCCAGCATCTGCGCCAAGAGTGCGGTCGCGGTGCGCACCGGCAAGGCGATGTTCCACCGCCAGCTCGCCCTGCCGCTGGACGAGGCCTACGCCTATGCCGCCGAGGTGATGGCATGCAACATGATGGCCGAGGATGCCGGCGAAGGGATCGATGCCTTCATCGAGAAGCGTCCGCCCGAGTGGCGACACCGCTGAGGTCACGGCATCATCGCCGGATGGAAGCCATTTCCGAAACCGCGACATCACCCCGCCGACTCGGTATCCTAGGCCCGATCCAGCATGCGACAGGAGAGAACGGGTGAGCGAAGGAAAGCGCAGGACGGCGGGACGTCCCGCCGGTTCAGGCAAGAGCACCAGCGGCCACAGCCAGTCACTGGTTCGCGGGCTCAACCTGCTCGAGCGCCTGGCGGCGAGCCCCGGCGGCCTGGCCCTGTCTGAGCTGGCCGAGGAGGCGGGCTTCGCACCCTCCACCACCCACCGGCTGCTGCAGGCCCTGCAGAGCCAGGGTTTCGTCAGCCAGGACAGCGAGCTCGGCGTGTGGAAGATCGACGTCAAGACCTTCCGCATCGGCAACAGCTTCCTCGAGGCGCGCGACTTCGTCGGCACCAGCCGCCCCTTCCTGCGACACCTCACGGCCCAGACCGGCGAGACGGCCAACCTCGGCGTGCGCGATGATGGCACGGCGGTGTTTCTCGCCCAGAGCGAGTCACCGCAGATGATGCGCATGATCACCCGGCTCGGCTCCCGGGCGCCGCTGCATGCCTCCGGCGTGGGCAAGGCTCTGATGGCCTGGCTGCCCGAGGACGAGGTCGAGCGCATCCTCGACGAGCGGGGCCTGGCGCGACTCACAGAGAACACTCTGCACAGCCTCGAGTCACTGCGTGAGGGGCTGGCCGAGATACGCCATCAGGGCTTCGCCTGCGACCGTGAAGAGCATGCCATCGGATTGCACTGCGTGGCCGCCTGCATCCACGACGAGCACGGCATCCCGCTGGCCGCCATCTCCGTCTCCGGGCCGGTGGCGAGGATTCCCGAGGAGCGGCTGCTGGAACTCGGCCAGCTGGTGCGCGAGACCGCCGCCGAGATCACCGCGAGACTGGGCGGGCGGGTGCCGGAGGCCTGGTAGGCGACCGGGGTACCCGTGTCGCGAGATGGCTGAAGCCCTTTCCCCAGGGCGTTACACTAGTGCCCGTTCCCCTTACCGAGGCCGCCGTGATGTCCCACCTGCTCTCCATCGACTCCCTGTCCCGCGACGACATCGACCACCTCATGCGCGTCGCCGGGCAGATGGAGCCCATCGCCCAGCGGCGCAAGATCACCCGGGTGCTGGAAGGGGCGGTGCTCGGCAACCTCTTCTTCGAGGCGAGTACCCGTACCCGGGTCAGCTTCCATGCCGCCTTCTCCCGGCTCGGCGGCAGCGTCTGCGACACCACCGGCTTCACCTTCTCGTCCATGGCCAAGGGCGAATCACTCTATGACACCAGCCGGGTCATGAGCGGTTATTGCGACGCCATCGTCATGCGCCACCCGGACCAGGGCTCGGTGGCGGAGTTCGCCGCCGCCACCCACGTGCCGGTGATCAATGCCGGCGACGGCCCGGGCGAGCATCCCAGCCAGGCGCTGCTGGACTTCTACACCATCGACAAGGAGTTCGCCCTCCAGGGCAAGACGCTCCAGGATGCCCACGTGCTGATGACCGGTGACCTGAAGTACGGGCGCACCGTTCACTCGCTGATCAAGCTGCTGGCGCGCTACGCGCCGATGCGCATCACCCTGGTGGCCCCGCCGGGTCTGGAGATGCCGCACCACCTGATCGAGCGCGTCAGCCGCCAGGGGCTGACCGTGGGGGTCCGCGAGAGCCTGGCCGGCGACTTCTCAGACGTTGACGTGGTCTACACCACCCGGATCCAGAAGGAGCGCTTCACCGCCGAGATGAGCGAGAGCTTCAACCTCTCGCGCGACTTCACCGTGGACCGCGCCTTCCTGGACAGCCGTTGCAACGCCTCCACCATCGTCATGCACCCGCTGCCCCGGGACAGCCGGCCCGAGGCCAATGATCTCGACGTGGACCTGAACGGTGACCCGCGCCTGGCGATCTTCCGCCAGACCGACAACGGCATCCCGGTGCGCATGGCGATCTTCGCCACCCTGCTCGAGGTCGAGGAGCACATCGAGCGAGACCTTCGCGACGTTCCCTGGTACGTGCCCCCGACAGTGGGCGTTGAAGACGCCGCCTTCTGAACAGCCTGCACGTCGTGGCCGATCACCTATGCTGCGGGGACTACAATCCGCGTCGCCGACCATGGCGACCAGACCTGGAGACGCAAGACCGATGAACCTTAACCGTGCGTATCTGTTGCTGTGTGGCTTCTACACCCTGCTGATCCTGATCGGCATCATCGCTATGCTGATGGGCGGAGGGTCGCTTACCGCCGTGATCCAGTTGGGCACGGGAGCGGTGGTTGTAATCGGCCTATGGGGGTATTTCCTGGACAGGGGATTCCTTAACCCACGAATGTGGCGGCCCCTGGCAGGACTGCTGGCCCTAGGCATCATCACACAGCTGCTCGCGGTCTTTACGGCGAACCTCTCGGGCACAGCGATGACCTGGAGCCTCACCACGGCCATCTTCTCGGTGTTGCCGATGATCTTTCTGTATCGCTACGGCGACCGTGACCAGCCCCTGTGGGCCACGGCCGAGGAAATCGAGGGTGGTAAAATACTGAGCAAGCTGCTTGAGGAACAGCGCGAGCTGAAGGTCGAGAAACAGGCCCAGGGCAGCCGGGCAATCGTCAGGGTTCGCAAGACAGATGATACCTACCTGGCCAGTGTCGAGCGGGAGCGGGAAGGGAGCAAGGAGGCCTTCGAGGAGCGCTTCCGTTGCCCGGCGACCCTGGCGTTCTTCATCGAGAAGTTCACCTGCCTCACGGTGGGCGACTTCACCACGGAGTACATGGACGCCGGCACTGGCCCGGCCTGATGCTTGATGCCTGATCACCCTGCCTCAGCGAGGCGGTAATCCCTCTCTCCGGGCGAACCAGCTCTCCAGGATCAGTACCGCGGCGATGCCGTCGACGCTGTGTTCCCGGTAGTTGCCGCGGTGGCCGGCCTCCCGGGCGATCGCCTTGGCCTCGCGGGTGGAGCCACGCTCATCGACCATCTCGCAGGGAATGCCGAAGCGGCCATAGAGCCGCTTGCCGAACTTGCGTGCCCGGGTGCTCATGACCGACTCGCTGTCGTCCATGTTGAGCGGCAACCCCACCACGAACAGATCCGGCCGCCATTCGTCCACCAGCCGGGCCACCTGCGCCCAGTCGGGGATGCCGTCCCGGGCCGGCAGCGGCGCAAGCTCCCGGGCACTGCCGAGCAGTTCGTTGCCCACCGCCACACCGATGCGTCGCGTGCCGAAGTCGAAGGCCAGGATCAGGCGCGCGCCGGCGTCGGCCATCAGGTCGCCCCCTTTATCATCAGTTCCCCGAGATCAGGAGTGGCCCGCCTCGCGGGTCATCAGGTTCAGGTCGACGCCCAGGATGCCCGCGGCGGCGCCCAGGCGCTGTTCCGGCGGCACGGAAAAGAGGATCTCGGCGCGGCCCTCGACGGTGAGCCAGGCGTTGTCCTTGAGCTCGTCCTCCAGTTGGCCGGCCTCCCAGCCGGCGCAGCCCAGGCAGACCAGGAACTGCTCGGGGCCCTTGTCGTCCGCCAGCGCCTGGAGGATGTCCATGGAGGTGGTCAGGGCGATGTCCTCGGCGACCTGGATACTGGAATCCCAGGGATCGCTGGACCCACGGTGCAGGATGAAGCCTCGGTCCTTGTGAGTCGGACCGCCATAGTAGACCGGGGCCTCACGATGGGGGCTCTCGTCGCCCCCCAGCTCAAGCTGCTCGAAGAGGGCGTCCAGAGTCAGCTCCAGAGGCCGATTGACGATCACCCCCATGGTGCCGTTCTCGTCATGGTCGCAGAGATAACTGAGGCTGCCGGCGAAATTGGGGTCTTCCAGGTGCGGCATCGCCAGCAGAAAATGGTTTTTCAAGCCGAAGTGTTGCACGGATTGCATGGGACTCCCCGGCGGACCTATTGCACGCCGTAATGATTGCCTTGGCCGAACCGCCAGACCCGAGTGATGGACAGGCTGTCCAGGTTGCCCATGCCCCGGTCGAAGGGCCGGTAGGGGGCGGCGCCGTGCACCGTGTCCAGGGCCGCCTGGTCGAGTTCGGCATGTCCCGAGGATTGTATCACCTCTGCCTGGCGAACCTGACCGTCGCGGCCGATGACCACCCGGATACGCAGCTGCCCCTCCAACTGACGCGGCGCCGGGTGCACGCGGTTACCGTAATCCTCGACCCGGCGGGTCCAATCGTCGATATAGCGGGCCTCGGCCGCCTGCCGTGCGGCCTGGCGCCCCTCGCCCGGCTGCTCGCCCGCGAAGTCGGGCGAGAGGCCCTGATCACGGATGCTGGAGGTCGCCTGGGCGAGCAGGTCGCGCCCGGAGGCCGAGGGGGCCGCGGCGGTGAGCAGTGCCGAGGTGTCGGCCGACTGCGGAGCGCTGTCGCGTGGCTCGGGGATCGCCTGGGCCTCGTGGGGAACCTCGGCGGCCGATGGCTCGGGCGCCTCGGTGGGAAGGTCGGGATCCAGGCGCGCGTCACTTTGCGGCTCGGTCGGCGTGGCCGGGTCCACCTCGGGCTCGGCCGCCGACAGCTGGGGCATCTCGTCCATGGGAGCGGCCCGGGCCTCGGCGGGTGCCTGATCCTGAGGCGTGCCGGCGGCATCCTGGTCGGCCTCGGCGATGGCCTCGGCCTCCACGGGAACCGGCGCCGGGCGACTCACCAGCACCACATCGACACTGGGCTGCTCCACGGGGGCCGGGGCGAACTGACGGCTCGCCACCACCCCGATCACCACCAGATGCAGCAGCAACGCCAGCGACCAGGCCAGCCTGTGCCGGTGCGGATGAGTCACCGGCGCATACTGGATGGGGTCGCTGAGGTTGCTGGTCATGGTCGCCGACCTCCCGGGTCAGCCCCGCTCGCCGAGACGGCGCTGGATGGCATCCATCAGCAGGCCGGCGATGTCGGTGCCGCGCTGGTCATCGATCTCACGCACGCAGGTGGGGCTGGTCACGTTGATCTCGGTGATGTAGTCACCGATCACGTCGAGGCCGACGAACATCAGCCCCTTCTCGCGGATCACCGGCTGCACCTGCTCGATCAACCAGTGGTCTCGGGCGGTGAGCTCGCGGCTGACCCCCGTGCCGCCGGCGGCCAGGTTGCCGCGAGTCTCGCCGGCCATGGGCACCCGTGCCAGACCGAAGGGCACCGGCTCACCGTCCACCAGCAGGATCCGGGTGTCGCCCTCGCTGATCTCGGGGATGTAGCGCTGGGCCATGATCTGTCGCTGGCCACGATCAGTCAGCATCTCGATGATGGATCCGAGGTTGCGGCCCTCGGGGCTCACGTGAAAGATCCCGCTGCCGCCCATGCCGTCCAGCGGCTTCAAGATCACGTCGCCATGCTCGGCATGGAAGGCCCGCAGCACGGCTGCATCGCAGGAGACCACGGTCGGGGTGCAGCACTGGGGAAACTGCTGGGCGAACAGCTTCTCGTTGCATTCCAGCAGCGCCTGGGTGGGGTTGACCACCAGCACGCCCTCGCGCTCGGCGAATCCCAGCAGGTAGACGGCATTGAGGAAATGGCCGTCTACCGGGGGGTCCTTGCGCATCAGGATGACGTCGAGCTCTGCCAGCGGCCCCACCTCGGGCTTGCCCAGGTCGAACCAGTGCCCGGGGTCGCGATGCACCTCGAGGCGTCGCAGCCGACCGAAGGGGCGCCCCTCGCGCAGGAAGAGGTCTTCCTGCTCCAGGTAGTGCAGCGACCAGCCACGGTCCTGAGCGGCCCACAGCATGGCCAGGCTGGTGTCCTTCTTGTAGGTGAGATCGGCGATGGGGTCCATCACCACGCCGACCTTCACAGGGCGTTCGCTCATCGGGCAGGGCTTCCAGGGTTCAGGGAATGGATGCCCGCAGTATGCCGCAGGGCCCGGGACAACACCAAGGCGCTCAGTCGTCCTCCGCTCCCTCACCACTCGGTGCCAGGCGGATCCCGCCGGGCTCCAGGGTGATCCGGCGATGCTTGTAGAGCCGCCCGATGGCCTGCTTGAAGGCGTTCTTGCTCACGCCCAGCCGCGCCTTGATCTCCGCCGCCGAGGAGGCGTCGCACAGCGTCAGGTAGCCGCCGCTCTCGCGCAAGGCCTTGAGCACCTGCTCGCCGACCACATCGAGACGCGTCGGGCCTGGCGGCAGCAACGACAGGTCCAGGCGACCATCATCACGGCGCCGCTTCACATAACCGATGAGCCGCTGGCCGCGGCGCAGCGGCCGGTTTGCGTCATCGCGGTAGAGCAGTCCCCAGAAACGGTGATCCACCGCCACCTTGTACCCCAGGTCGGTCTGATCGGCGATCACCAACGCCACCTCGTCGCCCGATGCCAGGCCCTCGGACTCATCCGCCAGGAAGCGATCCAGGCGCTGGGAGGCCACCGGCCGGCCCTGCTGGTCCTCATAGATCATCACCAGCACCCGCCGGCCCACGCTGGGGCGGAAACGCTGCTCGCCATAGGGCAGCAGCAGGTCACGGGGGTGGCCCCAGTCGAGGAAGGCGCCCGTCTCGTTGACGGTCACCACCTCCAGATAGGCCACCTCCCCGACGACGGCCCGAGGGGCGCGATGGTGGCGAGCCCCTGCAGGACGCGACGAGCGATGGTCTCGGGAATCGGGCATGGGGGGCTCCAATGAAGGGTGGCCGCGTCGGCACGGGGGCTCAGATATCCCCGAAACGGAACTGCAGCAACGACAGTGCCACTACCGGCGCGGTCTCGGTACGCAGGATACGCGGACCGAGAGAGAGGGGGGAAAAGCCGGCGGTGCGGGCGGCCTCGATCTCGGCCTCTGCGAGCCCGCCCTCCGGGCCGATCAGCAGGGCGGCGGTGGCAGGGGCCTCTGCCTGTGCCAGGGCCCCTGAGGTGCCGGGATGCAGCACCAGGCGAAGCGCCTCGTCGCGACCGGCGAGCCAGTCGGCCAGGCCGGTCGGGGCATGCACGGGCGGGAGGGTCGCGCGGCCGCACTGCTCGCAGGCACTGGCGGCCACGGCTTGCCAGTGAGCCAGCTTCTTCGCCTCGCGATCGCCCTTGAGTCGCACGTCGCCGTGCTCGGTGTAGAGCGGGGTGATGGCCGCGACCCCGAGCTCGACCGCCTTCTGGATGGCGTAGTCCATGCGATCCCTCTTGGAGATCGCCTGGCCGAGGTGAACCGACAGCGGCGCCTCGCCGCGCCCGCTCTCGACGGCCTCGACCCGCGCCAGCACCCGCTTGCGGGAAGCCTCGACGATCACCGCCCTGGCCTCCTGGCCCCGGCCATCGAACAGGCGCAGCTCGGCGCCCTCACCCAGGCGCAGCACTCGGGCCACATGGCGGGCGGGACCCTCGGGCAGAACGACATCGCCGCCAACCTTGAAGTCGGCGGCGACGTGGATGCGCGGGGCCTTCACGGGCGGCAATCGATCACGATGAGGCGCCCCGGCTTACTGGGTCGCCTGCTCGCCCGACGGCTGGCCCTGCTCGGCCTCGCGCTTCTTCTTCTGGGCGTAGATTGCCTCGAAGTTGACCGGTGCCAGCATCAGTGGCGGGAAACCGCCCCGGTTGACGAGGTTGTCGATGCACTCGCGGGCATAGGGGAACAGCACGTTGGGGCAGAAGGCCCCAAGCGTATGGTCGAGCTGCTGCCCCTCGATGCCGCTGATGCGGAACAGGCCCGCCTGCTCGACCTCGGCGAGGAAGGACGTGGTGCCCTCCTCGCTGTGGTTGACCTGGGCGGTGACCTTGATCACCACCTCAAAAAGACCTTCACCGACCTGCTGATGGGTGGTGTTCAGGTCCAGGCCTACCTTGGGCTTGAACGGCTGCTGGAAGATCGCCGGCGAGTTGGGCGCCTCGAAGGAGAGGTCCTTGACGTAGATGCGTTGCAGGGCGAACTGCAGCTGCGGCTTTTCCTGCTGGCCGGCCGCCTGGCCGTTGGCGCCGGCATTCTGGTTGTTCTCTTCCGCCATGGGAAAGGTCCTTAATATGCGATGAATAGGTGACGGTGATGCGTCGCTGATGCAAGACGCCTATTTCTTGACGACCGGCAGGCCATCCGCCTGCCACTGGGCCATGCCGCCCCTGAGCTTGAGCACCCGCTCGAAGCCGGCCTTGGTGAGCTTGGCCTGGGCGACGCCGGAGCTCTGGCCGTGCTTGCAGGCGACGATGATCGGCTTGGCCTTGAACTTCTCGAGTTCGCGTATGCGATCGTCGAGCTTGCTCTGGGGAATGTTGCGCGCCCCGGCGATATGACCCGCCTTGAAGTCACCGGCCTCGCGGAGGTCCAGCACCACGGCGTCCTCGCGATTGACCAGCTGGGTGGCCTCGCCTGAGTTCACGCCTCCGGTGCTGCTGTTGCGGACCTCATAGGCGATCCAGGCGGTCAATACCACCAGGAAGGCCCCCACCAGCAGGGGATGATTCTGCACGAATTCGAACAGCTGATCGATCATGGGTTCGGCTAACTCTTTATCGGGTGCACGGTAAACGGGGCCGGACAGTCGCGGCGGCGCTCAGTATACACGAAGCCACGGCGAGCCGCGGCCCGGGCGCCGGCCAAAATGACGGCCGGCGGTGCCGTGCGATATGATGCCGCAAGCAGATGCAAGTCGCGACCCCGTTGACGGCCCATGCGGCTGCCGGGGGGCGACCACGACAACGAGGCCCTCCCCATGACCGAACCCCGTACCCCGCGTCCGGTAGCCCTGATCATCCTCGACGGCTACGGCCACAACGAGGAGCCCAACGACAACGCCGTCCTCGCCGCCCACACCCCCGTGATGGACCGGCTATGGCAGGAACAGCCCCATACCCTGATCCATACCGATGGCCGCTACGTGGGCCTGCCGGATGGCCAGATGGGCAACTCCGAGGTCGGACACATGAACTTGGGGGCCGGTCGCATCGTCTACCAGGACTTCACGCGCATCACCAAGGCCGTCGAGGATGGCGAGCTGGACACCATCGACGCGCTGACCGCGCCGATCGATGCCGCCGTGGCCTCGGGCAAGGCCGTGCACCTGCTGGGTCTGCTCTCGCCGGGCGGCGTGCACAGCCACGAGGAGCACTTCCTGGCCATGGCCGAGATGGCTGCTCGTCGCGGGGCCCGGCGGATCCTGGTCCATGCCTTCCTCGACGGCCGCGATACGGCGCCGAAGAGTGCCATGGGATCGCTTGCGCGCACCAATGCGCGCCTCGCCGAGCTGGTGGGCCCAGACAACGGCTTCGTGGCCTCGATCATCGGTCGCTACTTCGCCATGGACCGCGACAACCGCTGGGACCGCGTCGAGAAGGCCTACCGCCTGATCACCGAGGGCGAGGGCGAGTTCACGGCGCATAGCGCCGAGCAGGGCCTCGAGCAGGCCTACGCGCGCGACGAGACCGACGAGTTCGTCACCGCCACCAGCATACGTCCCGACGGTGCCCAGGTGGCCATGGCCGATGGCGATGCGGGCATCTTCATGAACTTCCGTGCCGACCGAGCCCGGGAGCTGACCCGCGCCTTCGTCGAGGACGGCTTCAGCGGTTTCCAGCGTCATGCACGGCCGGCCCTTGCCACCGATGGCCTGGTGATGCTGACCCGGTACGCCGCCGACATCCCGGCCCCGTCCGCCTTCCCCCCGGCGGAACTCGTCAACACCCTGGGCGAGGTGATGGAGAAACGTGATCTCACCCAGCTGCGCATCGCCGAGACCGAGAAGTATGCCCACGTCACCTTCTTCTTCTCCGGCGGCCGCGAGGAGGAATACCGGGGCGAGCAACGGGTGCTGGTTCCCTCTCCCCAGGAGGTGAACACCTACGACGAGAAGCCCGAGATGAGCGCCGTGGAGGTCACCGACCGCCTGGTGGAGGCGATCGATTCCGGAAAATTCGACCTGATCGTCTGCAACTATGCCAACGGCGACATGGTCGGCCACACCGGCAAGTTCGACGCCGCCGTCAAGGCCATCGAGGCCGTGGACACCTGCGTCGGCCGGGTGGTGGAGGCGATCCAGCGCGCCGGGGGCGCCTGCCTGGTAACCGCGGATCATGGCAACGCCGAGCAGATGATCCATCCCGAGACCGGGGCGCCCCAGACCGCCCACACCACCTTCGAGGTGCCGCTGGTCTACGTCGGACCCTGCACGGCGCGCCTGCACGACGATGGCAGGCTCTGTGACATCGCGCCGACCCTGCTGACGATGATGAACCAGCCGATTCCCGAAGAGATGACCGGCCGGGTATTGATCGAGCTCGACTGAGCCAGGCACAGGAACCAGAGGATGGCGACGGGTCCCGCGACGCCGGTTGGGATGCTGCTGGGTGCATGCCTGGCCTTGGGCTTGTGCCTGGCATCGCCACTTGCCGCCGAGCCTTCCGAGCGGGAGGCCCAGGCGCGCCTTGATGCCCTCGGCGAGGAGATCCGAGCCGCCTCAGGACAGCTCTCCACCACTCGGGAAGCACGTGACGAGGCCAACGAGGCCCTGCGCGAGGTGGAGACCACACTGGCCGAGACCCATCGCCGTCTCGACACCCTCCAGGCCGAGCGCCGCGGCCTGAATGATGAGATCGCAGACCTCGAGGCGCGACGCGAGCAGCTTGCCGACGAGCGCCTCGAGCAGGTCGAGTCGCTGAGCGTCCAGCTCGACGCCTTCTACCGCCTTGGCCTGACCCCTCAGCTCAAGCTGCTGCTCAATCAGGACGACCCGGCCAGGCTCGACCGCCTGCAGCAGTACCTCAACCGCCTGGCACGCGCTCGGCACGAGCGCCTCGATGCGATCCAGGACCTAGATGAGGAACTCACGGCCACTCGCCTGGCACTGGAACAGCGCGGTGAACGCCTGGAGGCCGTGGTGGAGGAAGTTGCAAAGCGCAGCGCAGCGCTGGCCGAGCAGGTGGCGGAACGGGCCTCACTGGTGGCCAAGCTGGACGATCGCTTCACGACCGAGCAGGCCCGGCTTTCGACGCTGGCCCAGGATCGCGCCCATGCCGAGCGGACTCTGCGCGAGGTGCAGGAACGACTGGCGCGCCTCGATCGCCCGCCTCCCTCCACCGCCATCGTGCAGACTCGGGGCGAACTGCCCTGGCCGGTGCAGGGCAGCATCGCCTCCTCCTTCCACAACGGCGATGGCGTGCACCTCAATGGCCTGCTGATCCGCGCCGCCGAAGGTACCCCAGTCAAGGCCGTGCATCCGGGCAGGGTGGTCTTCGCCGACTGGATGCGCGGCTTCGGCAACCTGCTGATCGTCGATCACGGTGACCAGGTGATGACCCTGCATGCTCATCTGCAGCACTTCACCGCCGCAGTCGGTGCGGCGGTCTCCCGTGGCGACCCACTGGGCGCCGTGGGGGCCAGCGGCGGCCAGAGCCAGCCGGGACTCTACTTCGAGGTGCGCCGAGGCGGCGAGCCCATCGACCCACAGGGCTGGATCGCCAACCAGCCGTAAGGTCCGGCTATTCCAAAGATGCCGGGGCGCGAGCTATGCTGGGATGCCCTCAACGGAACCGCGAGAGTCTGCATGCCCCAACGTCCCGCCGCACTGTCCACCGTGATGCACCGCCTGGTGTCGGTGCTGCTGCCGGCCGCCCTGCTGGCCGTCGCTCCCCTTCCCGTCGTCGCCCAGGGCGCACCGGCGGATCAGGACGATGAGCTGCCGGTGGCCGAGATCCAGGCCTTCGCCGAGGTATTCGAGCGCATCAAACGCGCCTACGTTAAGGAGGTCGAGGACAAGGACCTGCTGCGCAATGCCATGCGCGGCATGCTCAGCGAGCTCGACCCCCACTCCTCTTATCTGGACAGCGAGGATTTCGAAAGCCTGCGCGAATCCACCCAGGGCGAGTTCGGGGGCGTGGGCATCGAGGTGGGCATCGAGGAGGGCCAGCTGACGGTGGTCACCCCCATCGATGACACCCCGGCATCGAGGGCTGGCCTGCTGACCCGCGACAGGATCCTGCGCATCGACGACACCCCCACCGACCGGCTCTCGCTGCAGGAGGCGGTCAACCTGATGCGCGGCGACCCGGGCACCGAGATCCGCCTGACCATCCTTCGCCAGGGCGAGAGTGCTCCGCTGGAGGTCAGCCTGACCCGTGAGGTCATCCGCACCCAAAGCGTGAAGAGCGAACTGCTGGAGCCCGGCTACGGCTACCTGCGGGTCAGCCAGTTCCAGACCCGCACCGGAGAACAGGTCGGCAATGCCCTGCGACGACTGGAGCGAGACGGTCCCCTCGATGGCCTGGTGCTAGATCTGCGCAACAACCCCGGCGGGGTGCTGCAGGCCGCGGTGGATGTGGCCGATGCCTTCCTCGACAGCGGTCTGATCGTCTACACAGAGGGGCGCCTGCCGGACAGCGCGATGCGCTTCTCCGCGGGCCGCGAGACCGCGGCCACCGAGGTTCCCCTGGTGATACTGATCAACGGCGGC
Organism: Halomonas aquatica; assembly: GCF_040196335.1. Taxonomy (NCBI): domain Bacteria; kingdom Pseudomonadati; phylum Pseudomonadota; class Gammaproteobacteria; order Oceanospirillales; family Halomonadaceae; genus Halomonas; species Halomonas aquatica. The sequence goes on along the minus strand of NZ_JBEGCJ010000004.1, from coordinate 273,964 downwards.
AGTGCCTCGGCGGCGGAGATCGTCGCCGGCGCCCTGCAGGATCAGCGCCGCGGCGTGGTAATGGGCACCCAGAGCTTCGGCAAGGGCTCGGTGCAGCAGATCATGCCGCTGGGCAACGGCGAGGGGCTCAAGCTCACCACGGCGCTCTACTTCACGCCCGACGGCCGCTCGATCCAGGCCCAGGGAATCGAGCCGGACGTGGAGGTGATCCGCGGTCGCCTGCAGGTGGCCGAGGGCAGCGGCCTGAACGTCCGGGAATCGGACCTCGAGGGCCACCTGAGCGCCCCGGATGCGCAGCGCGCCCGCAGCAAGGTGAGCCAGCGGCTGCGCGAGGACTACCAGCTCGGCGAGGCCCTCAACCTGCTCAAGGCCCTCGAGGTGCTCAGCCAGCGTCGCGGCGGCTGAGCGGGCGACAGGAGGCGGGAAGGCGACCGCGATGTCCGGTCGCCTGCTGCATCAACAACCGCTTGAGCGGCCCAAGACGGTCCACCCCGGAGAGCCCCAGGTTGCGCGCCAGCATCAGGGCCGGATGGCGCGCCCCGAACAGCAGCCGGAAGCCGTCCATCAGCGCCAGCATGGCCGCGTTGTCGCCGCGGCGCCGACGGGCATAGCGCACAAGCACATGCTCGTCTCCCGGTGACAGACCCCGGCGCCGGCCCTCGACCACCTCCTCGGCCAGCACCGCGGCATCCATCAATCCCAGGTTCACCCCCTGGCCCGCTAGCGGGTGAATGCTGTGCGCCGCATCCCCCACCAACGCGAATCCCGGTCCAGCGTAGCGCTCGGCGTGACGCTGGGTGAGCGGCAATGCCAGGGCCTGGTCGACCACCGTCACCTCCCCCAGTCGATGCTCGATGGCCGCACCCAGCTCCCGACCGAGATCCTCCTCCAACACGGCCGTCAGGCGCTCGGCCTCGGCCGGCGTTGTGGACCACACGATGGAGCAGTGACGATCATTGCCCTCGACGTGCAGCGGCAGGAAGGCCAGTGGCCCCGTCGGCAGGAAGACCTGGCGCGCCACGCCGCCATGCCCGAGGCGCGTGCATACGGTAGTGACCACCGCCACCTGGCCCGTGTCGCGCGCGCTGACGGCGATGCCGGCCATCTCGCGCAGCGGAGACCGGGCACCGTCGGCGGCCACCACCAGGGGGGCCTGGAGCCAGTTGCCATCCTCAAGTACGACTGCTCGCTTCTCGCCATCCGTCTCGAGTCCGGCCACCCGGGCACCGAACTGCACCTTGACCGTCGGCAGCTCGGCCAGGCTCGCCTCCAGCGCTGCCAGGGTGACGTCGTTCTCGACGATATGCCCAAGCACCGGCACCCCGGCCTGGTCCGCCGAGAAGTTCACCTCGCCACTGCCCTCACCATCCCAGACCTGCATGTAGCGATAGGGGCTGACTCGACGGGCGGTAATCCCCTGCCAGGCGCCCAGCCCCTCCAGAAGTTGCCGGGACACCGGGGTAAGGGCGCTGACCCGCATCGAGGGACGCCCCCGACCCACGGCGTCTCGATCGAGCGGGGCCTCGCGGGCGTCCAGCAGGACCACCGACAGCCCCGCCCTACCCAGCAGGCAGGCCATGGTGATGCCCACCATGCCGCCACCGACGACGATCACCTCGAACGGCCCGGACGGGGGGCCCTGCTCCTCCCTGGTGAGCGCTTCGGTAGTGAGTCCTTCTGTCATGAGCTCTACGGCCATGAGTGCTGCTCCTCGTGACGGCGCCGGATGCGATGTCGGCGGTCGTGCTGTGGGTTCAGTTTCCCGCTCTATCGCTCAAGACCCATGGCCCGGCGCGCCAGGGTGCGGCGCAGCGGACCCACCAGGTTCAACCCCATGAGTCCCGCCGCCCGGGCGTGGGAGAGCAAGGGGTTGTCGAGGCCGAATAGCCGTATCAGGCCGTCGCTGAAGCGGATGACGTCATGACGGTCACTGTCGCGGCGTGCCTCGAAGTCCTGCAACACCGCCGGGCTCCCAAGCCACTCATCCCGCTCGCTGCCGGCCTCGATGGCCGCCACCAGGTCCATGACCCCGCGCAGCGCCAGGTTGAAACCCTGACCGGCCACCGGATGCAGCGAATGGGCCGCATTGCCGAGCACCGCCAGGCCCGGGCGCACGGTCTCCCGGGCAGTGATCAGCGAGAGCGGATAGGCATTGCGGCGACCGACTCGCCGGAAGTGCCCGGCGCGGTCGCCGAAGGCACGCTGCAGCTCGGCCAGGAAGTCGCCATCTGAAAGCGCGAGACGTCGCTCCTCCTGGCCACGTTCATGGGTCCAGACCAGTTCCATGGCCTGCCCCTGGAGGGGCAGCAGAGCGATGGGGCCCTCGGGAGTGAAGCGCTCGTAAGCGACGCCCCCGTGAGGACGGCTGACCTCCACGCTGGCGATCAACGCCACCTGGTCGTAGGGCCGCTCGCGGCTCTCGATCCCCAGACGCTCCTTGAGACCCGAGCGACCACCGTCGGCGAGCACCGTCAGGCCGGCCTGGAGCTCACCGCCGTCAGACAGCCGCAGCCGGTGTCCCTCGGCAAGAGGCTCGATCTCCTCCACCGTCGCCGGACAGTGCCATGCCAGGGGCAGCTCGCCCAGTCGGCCATGCAGTACCCGCCCCATCCATGCATTGGGAATCACATAGCCCAGTGCCTCGACCCCCAGCTCCGCGGCACGCATCCGGGTCGCCCCCAGGCGGCCTCTCTCGCTGACGTGGATGGTGCGGATCGGCGCCGCCATCTCGGCCATGGCGTGCCACACACCGAGGGTCTCGAAGTGGCGGGCCGAGCCACAGGCAATGGCGCTGGCCCGGGCATCGAAGCTGGGCTGCCAGGGCTCGGCCAGTTGCCGGTCCAGTGGCGCCGCCTCGATCACTGCCATGCTGAGTCCCATCTGCTCGATCCGCCGTGCCAGGGCACAGCCCAGGCTGGCCCCCACCAGGCCGCCGCCGATGATGGCAATATCCACCCGCTGCTCCCGTGTAGACGTCATGGCAATCATCCTGCTGTTTCGTAATGTACATTACATAAATACATCGAGACCCTCACTCATGCTGGTCACTCAGTGTCCATCAGGGCCTCGATGTCGGCTACCCGCTTGGGCACCGCCGAGGTCAACACCTCGTGTCCCTCGGGGGTGACGGCCACATCGTCCTCGATGCGGATGCCGACTCCCCGGAACGCCTCAGGCATATCGTCGGCGTCGGGCACGTAGAGCCCCGGCTCCACGGTGAGCACCATGCCGGGCAGCAGGGCACGGGGCTCGCCCTGGAGGCGGTAAGCCCCCACGTCGTGCACGTCAAGGCCCAGCCAGTGGGAGGTCGAGTGCAGGTAGAAGCGCTTGTAGTCGCCGTCGGCGATGCGCGCCTGGACATCACCCTCCAGCAGTCCCAGCTCGATGAGCCCGGCGGTGAGGTCATGCACCACACCCTCATGGATCGTCACCAGGGTGGCACCGGGGCGGACCGCCTCGACGGCACGCTCCTGGGCGGCCAGCACCACCTCGTAGAGGGCCTGCTGGGCCGGCGTGAAGCGACCGTTTACGGGGAAGGTGCGCGTGATGTCACCGGCATAGAGATCGAACTCGGCGCCAGCATCGATCAGCACCAGCTCTCCGTCACGGAGAGGAGCGTGATTCTCGATGTAGTGCAGCACACAGGCATTGCTGCCGCCACCGACGATGCTGGCGTAGGCCGGCCCGCTGCCGCCCTGCCAGCGGAACTCGTGCTCGAGCTCCGCCTGCAGCTGACGCTCTACCAGCCCCGGGCGGGAGGCACGCATGGCGCGCACATGGGCCCGGGCGGAGACCTCTCCGGCATGACGCATCAGTGCCAGCTCCGCCTCGCTCTTGACCATACGCTGTTCGTGGACCAGCCCGCTGACATCGGCGAAGACGGTCGGGGCTACCGCCCCACGGCGCGCGCGCCCGGAAAGCTCGCCGCGCACCTCCTCGGCGAGTTGCAGGGCCCCGGCATCGTCCAGGGGCAGGTAGAGTGCCTTGCGACCATCCAGCAGCCCGGCCAGCCGCGCGTCGCGCTCGGCATTCTCGAAGGCCTGGTCGATGCCGTGTTCGCGCACGGCGCCCTTGGCGCCCAGGCGAATGCCGGTCCAGGCCTCCAGCGCCGGGTCGCGATCCTGACAGAACAGTACGCTCTCGCCGTCCTCTCGGCCGGGCAGCAGCAGCAGCAGCGCATCCGGCTCGGGAAAGCCCGTCAGGTAGTGGAAGTCGCTGTCCTGGCGGAAGGGGAACTCGCTGTCACGTGAGCGGGTGACCAGCGAGGCTCCCGGCAGCAGCACGGCGCTGTCGGCGGACAGTCGCTCCATCAGCACCCGTCGGCGGGCTCGGTATTCGGCATGGGTGATCTGGGCGGGGCGAGGCAGGATCACGGGATGCATCACGGCTCCTGAAAGAGTGGGTGAGTCGGCCGGGTCAGTGGCGCGTCGGCTCATCGACCTGCTCGACCTGGGGCTTGCCGGGGTGCTGCTCGGTATACAGCAGCATGGCGGCCATGCGGGCATGCTCGGTGAGGGCGAAGAGGTCATTCTCGTTCTCGGGACTGTCCTCGAGGTCGGTCTCGATGGCGGTCAGGCCCTCGAGGTCCTCCAGGGCCTCGCGCAAGGCCGAAGACCAGGCACGACGCGGCTCGTCACCGGCATCGGCCACCACCTCGAGGAGGCCGAGGGTCCACTCCTGCAGGCCCCGAGCCCGCTCGGCGAGCGAGAAGAGCTCATCCGGGAGTAGCGGCTCGAAGTTGAGTTCAGCAGCAGACAGGGCATCGAGGGTCTGTCGCCGCCAGCCCAGCAGCCGTTCGGCGCTGGGCTCGTCGCGAGGCTGCTCGACTCCGAGACTCAGGCTGACCTCCTCCAGCCAGGCCTCGGGGCTGATGTCATGCAGGGCGAGGGAGGCACAGAGACGACCGTCGAGGAAGGCCGGCGACTGCATGCTACCGTGGAGCAGGAAGGTGTCGGCGATGGTCGAGAAGTCCTGGCGCTCGTTGATCAGTGACATGGCAAGATCCGTTGGTGGGGCCGCAGGGCGCGTTGACCGCCCGCAAACCGCTCTCTTATAGTGACTGACATTAATCTTCAGGCCTTGATGTTAACGCATCGGCCCCCCGTGACGCGCACCCGGTGTGCACTCACCCTGCCACTGGCCCTTGCCGGAGCCTGACATGACCGAGCCTAAACGGCCGACCACCGAGATCACCCTCCTGGAGCGCAGTTACTCCATTGCCTGCCCGCCGGAGGAGCAGGACAAGCTCGAGCGGGCCGCCCGATACCTCGACCGAGCCATGCAGGGCATCCACTCCCGGGGCAGGGTGATCGACCGAGAGAAGATCGCCATCATGGCCGCCCTCAATATTGCCCACGAGTTGCTCGAGGCCCTCGACGACCAGCGCGCCGGCGAGGAGAACCTCAACGACCTCGCCGCTCGGCTCGACAAGGCGCTGGACGCCGTCCCCACCCGCTAGCCGGCGCGCAATCATCCCTTTGGCCCCGCCCGCGGCTCTGTTAGGATGGAGGGGTTCCCTGGGGTGTTTGCCAGTCGTTATCGTCCCTCGAGCCTATGCGCATTACCCAGGGGGCCAAATGCTAGCCGAACCCGTGTGCATGTCCGTGCGTCGGAAAGCCTGACGGTTTGGCTGCGGCCACCCACCTTGAACCACTGGGTTCAAGGGCCAGAACGACAGCGGCACTCTGGGGAACCCCGATCCGACATGATACCCATGCAGGATATCGCCGCACCCGCCCCGACCGACGACGACCGTCGCCGGCTGAGACGTGAACTGCGTCGCTGCCGACGCGAGCTGCCCCCCCGGCAACGCCAGGAGGCCTCAGAGCGACTGTGCAGACGACTGCGCCGACTGCCCGAGCTCCAGCGAGCCCGTCGCGTGGCACTCTACCTGCCCAATGACGGCGAGATCGACCCAACCCCGCTGATAGACTGGTGCGAGAGCCGCGGCTGCCGCGTCCACCTGCCGATCCTGAAACCGCTCTCCTGCAACCAGTTATGGTTCGTGCACTACCATCCCGGCACGCCCATGGTGACCAACCGCTTCGGCATACCCGAACCCGAGACCCGTCACGGGGCACACCGTGCCCGGCGAACGCCAGCCTGGGCCCTGGACCTTATCCTGCTGCCCCTGGTGGGCTTCGACGATCAAGGACACCGCATGGGCATGGGCGGCGGCTTCTACGACCGCACCCTGGCCTTCACCCGCCGCCCGGGGCCACGTCCCCGGCTGGTCGGCCTGGCCCATGACTGTCAGCGGGTCGCGCGACTGCCTGCTGCCCCCTGGGATATTCCCCTGGATGCCATCGCAAGCGATGCCCGACTGATTCGACCCTGACCTGACCGCCCTTGGTCACAAAAATGACGACGGCCGATGCAGATGCATCGGCCGTCGTCAGGCGGCGTCGGTCAGATCGATGAGTCACCTCAATCCCGCGGCCTCAGGCTCCCGCCAGTGCCTGGGCATAGCCGGTCGCCACGACCCCGATACCGAAGACCAGCACCAGTGCCATGACCAGATCAGGCTTGCGCTTCATTGTGGACTCCGTTGGAGACAGGACCATGAAGGCCCGTTGTGGACGTTTGCCGTAGTGTCGCCTACGTGGTGGCGACAGTCGGGTAACTATAGGGCCTCGCGGCTGCCCATGACAACTGACCTGGGTCAAGAGTTACATCACGAAACACTTTGGCCAGAGGCTCCACGGTAAGTCAGCGCTTACTATGCATCAACGGGCCTCCCCAGACCTCAGGCCATGAAGAGCCGGTAGGCCGGGTTGTCGCTCTCCTTCCAGTAGCGATAGCCGATGGCGTCGAAGTATTCCTCCACATGGGTACGGTCGTCGTTGGGCACCTGCATGCCAACCAGCACCCGACCATAGGCCGCCCCGTGGTTGCGATAGTGGAACAGCGAGATGTTCCAGTCATGGGGAAGGTTAGTGAGGAAGTTCATCAACGCGCCGGGGCGCTCCGGGAACTCGAAGCGGTAGACCTCTTCGTCGAAATGCTCCTTGGGCCTACCTCCACCCAGGTGGCGAATATGCAGCTTGGCCAGCTCGTTGTCGGTGAGGTCCTCCACCGGGTAGCCGGCACCGCGCAACTTGTCGATCACCGCCTGGCGATCCTCGCCGCCGGGCTTTACCTGGACGCCGACGAAGATGTGGGCCTTCTCCGGGTCCGCATAGCGATAGTTGAACTCGGTGACCATGCGCTTGCCGATGGTGCGACAAAACTTCTTGAAGCTGCCGGGCCGCTCGGGGATCGTCACGGCGAGGATCGCCTCGCGTTGCTCGCCCAGTTCGGTGCGTTCGGCGATGTGTTGCAGGCGGTCGAAATTGGTATTGGCCCCGGAGTTGATGCACACCAGGGTCTCCCCCTCGGCACCGGTCTGCTGGATGTACTTCTTCAGACCGGCCAGCGACAGTGCCCCGGAGGTCTCGGAGACCGCCCGGGTATCCTCGAAGATGTCCTTGACCGCGGCACACATCTCGTCGGTGTTGACGGTGATAACGTCGTCGACTAGGTCGCGCAGGATCGAGAAGGGGATCTCGCCGATCTGCGCCACGGCCACGCCCTCGGCGAACACTCCGACCTGGTCCAGCACCACGCGCTCGCCCGCCGCCAGCGCCGCCTTGAGGCAGGCACTGTCCTCGGACTCCACGCCGATCACCTTGATCTCGGGCCGCAGGTACTTGACGTAGGCGGCCATGCCGGCGATCAGGCCACCCCCACCGACCGGCACGAAGATCGCATCGATGGGTCCACTGTGCTGACGCAGGATCTCCACGGCGATGGTACCTTGCCCGGCGATGACGTCGATGTCGTCGAAGGGCGGAATATAGGTGTAGCCGTGCTCCTTGATCAGTTCCTGGGCATGCGCCGCCGCCTCGGCGAAGGCATCGCCCTTGAGGACCACCTTGGCCCCTCGCGCCCGCACCGCGGCGACCTTGATCTCCGGGGTGATGCGCGGCATGACGATCACCGCCTTGACGCCCATCAGCTTCGCCGCCATGGCCAGGCCCTGGGCGTGATTGCCCGCCGAGGCAGCGATCACGCCATTGGCCTTCTGCTCATCGTCGAGCTGAGCCATCTTGTTGTAGGCACCACGGATCTTGAAGGAGTAGACCGGCTGCAGGTCCTCGCGCTTGATCAGGATCTGGTTGTTGAAACGTCGGGAAAGGAAGGGTGCCGGCGAGATGGGGGTTTCCCGGGCGGCCTCGTAGACCCGGGCCTGGAGAATCTTCTTGACGGTAGCTTCGAGCATCCTGATATCCCAGAAGTGACGCGAGGGGCACCTGAGCGGCGCCGCGAGGAACCCTTATTGGTAGCATTCCCGCGGCCGTGGCGTCCAGCATCCATCGGCGGCATGGCCTATAATGGCGCCGCATTCGCCACCCACCAGACAACGAGCACGACATGACCCAGGACGAACTCAAGGACGCCGTGGCCGCCGCCGCCATCGACGAGATCCGCCCGCATCTCGGTAATGACATCGTCATCGGCATCGGCACCGGCTCCACTGCGAACCGTTTCATCGACCGGCTGGCCGAGTTGCGCGGCGACTTCCGCGGCGCCGTGGCCAGCTCAGAGGCCACTGCCGAGCGCCTGCACCGCCACGGCATCGACCTCTTCGAGCTCAACGAGGTGGGAACGCTGCCCGTCTGTGTCGATGGCGCCGACGAGGTGAATGCGCATCTCCACATGATCAAGGGCGGTGGCGCGGCGCTGACCCGCGAGAAGATCGTGGCCGCCTGCGCCGAGCGCTTCATCTGCATCGCCGATGGCTCGAAGAGGGTCGCGACGCTGGGCGACTTCCCGCTGCCGGTCGAGGTGATCCCCATGGCGCGCTCCTACGTGGCCCGAGAGCTGGTCAAGCTCGGTGCCGACCCGGTCTATCGCCAGGGCGTGGTCACCGACAACGGCAACCAGATCCTGGATTGCTTCGAGTTCATGATCGAGGACCCGCTCACCATGGAGGCACGCCTCAATGCCATCGTCGGCGTGGTCACCAATGGTCTCTTCGCCGCCCGGGGCGCGGACCTGCTGCTGCTCGGCACTGACCAGGGCGTGGAGCGCCTGCTACCCGCCTGACGCCGAGCCGAAGTGAGTGATCACTTCGGCAGCATACGCGCCAGGCCATACAGGGTGCGCTCGAGAGCTCCTCGATTGGCCATCACCACGGCACGGCCAGCCTCGGCAAGACCATGGCGAGACGGCTCGTCGTCGAACAACCGAACCAGGGTGTCGGTCAGCGCCTTGCCATCGGCCACCTCCGTCAGGGCGCCCGCCTCACGCATCACCTCGGCCACATCGCTGAAGTTGGCAAGCTCGGGGCCGGTGAGCACCGGCACACCCAGGGACGCCGGCTCCAGGAGGTTGTGTCCGCCGATGGGCACCAGGCTCCCGCCCACGAAGGCCAGATCCGCCGCGCCATAGAGTTCCAGCAGCTCGCCCATGGTGTCCCCCAGGTAGACGGCGGTATCTTCCCGGGGCCACTCGTCGAGGGAGCGGCGGGCCACCGAGAGGCCCGTCTGACGGCAAAGCTCGGCCACGGCATCGAAGCGCCGGGGATGGCGCGGCACCAGCACCAGCAACGCATCGGGCAGGCGCCTCAGCAGGCTCGCATGGGCGTCCAGCAGTTGCTCGTCCTCACCCGGGTGGGTGGAGCCGGCCACCCAGACGGGCCGGCGGCCCAACCGTGCGCGCAGGCGCTCACTCACCTCACGGGTCTCTCCATCGACGGCGATGTCGAATTTCAGGCTCCCCACCACCTCGCTCCTGTCGACAGGCATGCCCAGGTCACGGAACCGCCGGGCATCCTCCGAGGACTTGGCCGCCAGCCAGGTCACATGGCCCAGGGCATCCTTCATCAGGGGCCCCAGGCGGCGATATCCCTTCCAGGCACGGGGCGAGAGTCGTCCATTGACCACCGCCACCGGCACATCGGTCCGGTCGCAGGCGGCCAGCAGATTGGGCCACAGCTCGGTCTCGAAGAAGATCGCCAGTGTCGGGCGCAGCCGGGCGACGAAGCGGCGCGCGACGCCGGGGAAATCCAGCGGTACGAAGTGATGACTCACTTCGCCAGCAGCCCCTTTCTGACCGACCGTTTCTGCCAGGGCCAGCACCCGCTGGGCGCCGGTAGCGGTCATGGTGGTGATCACCAGGCGATACCCGGGCCAGTGTTCGCCGAGTGACTCGATCAGCGGGCGGGCGGCCTGCACTTCCCCCACCGAGGCACAGTGAAGCCAGATGACACGCTCGTCCTCGCGGGAATGAGGAATGAGCCCCAGCCGCTCAAGACGACTGCGTCCGGGAAGCTGCTCAGGCCAGACACGCTTCCAGATCAGCGGGGCGAGGAGATAGAGGGCCGCCGAATAGACGCGGCGGGCCCAGGAGTGCGATACCGCCGCCATCAGGTCTCGCGGTCGAGGATGGTGGAAATCATCGCGGTCGTGGAGACGCCATCCTCGAAGCCCAGCACCTTCACCTCGCCCCCCGCCTCGCGCACGGCCGCGCCTCCGGCGATCTCCTCTGGCCGGTAGTCACCGCCCTTGACCAGCACGTCCGGCAGTACCGTCTCGATCAACCGCTGGGGGGTGTCCTCGCCGAAGGGCACCACCCAGTCGACGGCACCCAGGCCGGCCAGCACCTGCATGCGCCGCACCAGGGGGTTGATGGGGCGCTTGGAGCCCTTGAGACGGCCGATGGAGGCGTCGTCGTTGACCGCCACCACCAGGCGGTCGCCGAGACGACGGGCCTGCTCCAGATAGGCGACATGGCCGGCATGCAGGATATCGAAGCAGCCGTTGGTCATCACGACCCGCTCGCCTCGGGCCTGGGCGGCCCGCACCGCCTCGATCAGGGGCGCCTCCTCGATGACCCCGAACTCGGCCAGCTTGTCGCCGTGCAAGGCGGTATAGAGCTCGGCGATGGACAGGGTCGCAGTGCCGGGCTTGGCTACCACCAGGCCGGCGGCCAGGTTGGCCAGGGTCATCGCCTCGGCGAAGCCGTGCCCGGCGGCCAGTGCCAGACCCAGCACGCCGATCACGGTGTCACCGGCACCGGTAACGTCATAGACCTCGCGGGCCCGAGTGGGCAGGTGAAGCGGCTCATGTCCCTCGCGGATCAGCGTCATGCCTCGCTCGCTGCGGGTGATCAGCAGGGCCTCGAGCTCGAGTTCGGCGCGCATCGCCTCACCCCGGGCGGCGAGCTCGGCATCGTCCCGGCAGTGGCCCATGACCGTTTCGAACTCACCCAGGTTGGGGGTCATCACACTGGCGCCGCGGTAACGGCGGAAGTCGCTGCCCTTGGGATCCACCAGCACCCGCTTGCCGGCGCTCCTGACCAGCCGAATCAGCTCCTCGACACGGTTCAGGGTCCCCTTGCCATAATCGGAAAGGATCACCAGGTCACAGTCGGGCAGGGCCGCCTCGACCTGCGCCAGCAACCCCGAGGTATCGACATCGCCGAGCCCCTCCTCGAAGTCCAGACGGATCAGCTGCTGGTTGCGGCTCATCACCCGCAGCTTGGTGATGGTGGGAATACCGGAACTACGTGAGAAGTGAGTGCTGACCCCGGCACCCTCGAGCCGAGACACCAGCCGGTCGGCGTTGTCGTCGTTTCCCACTAGGCCGGCCAGGGCGGCATGGGCTCCGAGGGAGGCGATGTTGAGGGCCACGTTGGCGGCACCGCCGGGGCGGTCCTCCGACTCGTTGACCCTGACCACCGGGACCGGGGCCTCGGGTGAGATTCGCGAGGTGCCGCCATGCCAGTAGCGGTCGAGCATCACATCACCCACCACCAGCAGGCGGGAGTGCTCCAGGGCGGTCAGATCAAGCTTCATCGGGAGACTCCGTCTCGTTGGGGGGCTCGGATGGGGCCAGCAGCGCCTCGAGGCGGTCGATCACGTCCTCGGCACGAATCAGCGACATGGCGTCGGGGTGACGGACCCGCGTGCCCCAGGGGAGTTCCGCAGGGGACTTGTGCAGGTAGGTCCGCACTGCCTCGGGATAGCGGTCGACCACGAACTCCCGCCAGCAGTAGGGCCCGGCACGGTCAGGATTGGTGGTGGCGTAGAGTCCCACCACCGGGGCGCCCAGGGCATTGGCCATATGCACCGGCCCGGAATCAGGAGCGATCACCGCCCGGGCTTTCTGGATCAGTGCCAGCAGGCCCTTGAGCGAGGTCTCGCCGATGACATCGATTACCACCCTGGGGGAGCAGAGGGCCTGGATACGTTCACCGAGCTCGCGCTCCTGAGTGCTGCCGCCACCGGTCAGCACCGTCGTGAGGCCGTGCTGGCGCCAGGCATGCTCGATCACCGCCGCATAGCCCTCCGCTGACCAGTTGCGGAAGTTGCGCAGTCTGGGATTGGCGCAGGGGCTGATCAGCAAATAGGGCGCCTCCCCGGTGATGCCGCGCGCCTCCTCGACGGCGGCCTCTGGTACAGGGAGGTCCCAGGCCAGGGAGAGGTTCTCGACACCCAGCAGGCGCGCGAAGTCGAGGTAGGACTCGAGCACATGGGCACCTGGATGGGGCGCCAGCTGCCGCTGGGTGAACCAGTGCTGGGCGTCCTTGGCGCGGGCCTTGTCGTAGCCCACCCGCACATCGGCCTTTAGCCCCAGGGAGAGGATGCTGGCACGCAGGGCCTGCTGCATGTGCAGCAGCAGGTCGAAGCGGGTATCAGAGAGCTCCCGCCACAGGGCCCGCATGCCGGCAAGCCCCGTCGACTTGTCATAGACGATGAACTCGACCCCGGAGAGGCCCGACAGTAGACTGTGCTCGCCCTTGCCGACGATCCAGGTGATCCGCGCCTCGGGCCACTGGCGCTGCAGGGCACGCACCGTCGGCACCAGGTTACAGACATCACCCAGGGCGGAGAGTCGCAGTACGCAGATGTGCTGGGGCCGATCGGGCAGAGGATGCTTCATGCGGTTGGCAACGTATCGAGCGGGAAAGAGTTGCATTCTATATGATGCGGACAGTTTATGTGACGCCGACCGGCGGCCACAAACCGGCCCGCCCATGACCCCGAATTGCTTCGAACCCACCTGGTGGCGTGACGCCGGCCGGGTCACCGGCGAGGCCCCGGGACGCGGCGCCAGCCTCTTCCTGGATGCCGGCGAGGGCGCCGAGTGGGTCCTGCGCCCCTATCGCCGCGGGGGACTGATCGCCCGGCTCAGCGATGCACGCTACCTCTGGACCGGCCTGGAACGGACCCGGTCTTTCCGCGAGTTGCGACTGACCGCCCATCTGTATGGACGTGGCCTGCCCGTGCCCCGCCCGGTGGCGGCCCGGGTGGCGCGCTGGGGGCTCACTTACGAGGCGGCGCTGATCACCGTGAGGATACCCGGCGCCCGTGCCCTGGCCGATCTCCTCCTGCAGCGACAGGCCGATGACGCCCTGCTCGGCCGGGTCGGCGCCACCGTCCGCCACTTCCACGACACCGGCCTCGACCACGTCGACCTCAATGCCCGCAACCTGCTGGTCGACCCCCAGGGCGAGGTCTGGCTGATCGACCTGGACCGCTGCCGGCTGAGAAAGCCGGGGCGGTGGCACAAGGGAAACGTGGAAAGGCTGAAGCGCTCCATTTTGAAATTTACTGATTCCGAGCATACAACCAGGATCGCTATGACGAACTTCGAAAATGGTTACAAAAAAGCGAAAATCTAGTGAGGCAGCCATGAAAAAAAATGTTGTAGCCCTGTTAAGAAACCGTCCATTCTTTGGTTCAAGGTTGACTTCCCTGCCAGCCCTGTACCAATTAAAGCAAGCATTTCCTGACCATAGGCTTATGCTGGTCGGTCGTGGCAACGATTCCTCTTTCTATTCACTATTTGACTGGGTCGATTGTGTCATAGAGAGCAAGACCCTTGCTAACGACATTATAAAAATCCCGCATAAGCCTGATGTTATGGTTTCCTTTCAACCCAGCTCTGAAAGGGGTGCGATAACCAAAATATTTAAAAAACCGGCCTTATCGGCTGGATTCTCGAAAAACAAAAACATCCTTTCTCATATATGGGATAAGCGAATTTGTTTTAACAATAAAGAATACAGAGCGACTCACTACTTGCAATTGCTTGACACCATGACTCCTCATGGCATAAACATCCACCAATCTCTAAAGGCACCATTCTTAGATTTGGCCAGCAGCGACCACTTGCAGACAGAGAGCTTGGGAAAAAAATTCAACATTGTGCTTATGCCAGGTGGTGGCGCGGGCGAGTTCAAAAAATGGGGGTGCCAGAGCTTTATACAAGCAGCACTTTTTCTAGCGAAAACAATAGACACAAAGGCACAAATTCATGTAATCCTTGGGCCTGCGGAAACTGCGGAAGTAAACGCCCTTGGAAAAATGAAAACAGGAAATATTAAAACCCACCACTCACCCAACATCTTCTCCCTATGCAATATAATATCAAAATCAAATTTGGTCATAGCAAACGACTGCGGGCCTTCTCACATTGCTCAGTGCTTAGGCTTGCCTTATGTCGGCATTTATTCCCACAACAATACAGAATGGTTCAGGGTGACCGATAGATCTGTCATGATAACGCCCGAAACAGGTCAAGACATCAAAGACATCAGCCAGGATAGGGTTATAAAAGCAGCCCTCTCAGTTGTTTAATCCAACCTAGCGCTTGCTATTCGAAATTAAGCATAGCTCTTTCTTGACAGAAAATAATGAATCGGCATGATTCTTTCCATGTGCTTTTTCTTTCCACCATTTTTCATGAACACCCAAAACACGCACAACAACTTGCTTTACCCCAACAATTTTCGCCATTGCCAGTCTATGTAGTCCACGATTAAGTTTCATAAGCTGGCCTTCACGCCTGATAGCAACACCTAACCTATCCCTGCCAAGAGTCGCATCAAAACCATTTTCCTGCTATCTTTCATATAATTTAAGTACTTGTTCAGGTAGACAACCTACCTTAAAGGGAGTATTCAAGCAAATGCCTGCCTGATGAGAGCGGAAAGTCTCACCATCTTCCAGTTTCCTTATAAGGTCAAGGTAGGCGTTGCTGCGATACAGATTTTCCCAGACATCAAGAACAAAGGGATATATATTGATCCCGGCTTATTCATGAAGCCGGCCTGAAAACAAAGATAGCGGATGGTATTCTCTTAAGAAATCAGAGCGTTACGGCAAGTACTTGGTTTCAGAGGACCATCCGCTATAGGTGAAAGCGTATCTCCCTGGATTCCGTCCTGCAAAGGGTCCATCCGCGTTGAGCTCAACGGCCAGCGCACCAGCAACGACAACGGCGCTCTGCTGCTGCGTGAAGCCCTCGACAACAGCGTCGTGATCGATGCAATCTGGTCAATCGGCACCACCCGCTGCGCATCCGTCATTCGCTGGCCAGTCAGCTGCGCACCCTGGTGCTTCAGCGGGCGATGGGCTGGATCGATCTCAGCGATACCGACAGGCTGCGCCATGACCCGCTCTGGCAACTGGCCTGCAGCGATGCGCGCGAGATGACGCCCCTGGCCCTGGTCCAAGATCGACCATCTCAGGCCACACTGTCGCGGCTGCTGACCTGCCTGGGTCACGACGACAACATCGATGCCGTGCACGAAGGCCTGCTGCGGCTGGTGGTCTGCCGCCTGACCTCGCTGAAGAACGGTGAGCGCCCCAAGCAGTTGACTCTCGACATCGACGGCCTGCCGATCGAAGTCCACGATCACCAGAGTGGCTCGGCCTATCATGGCCTTTACGGGGCACGCATTTATTCACCGCTGGTCGCCTTGCTGGCCGAGAACGCCGATACCTGGATCCCGTATCTGGTGCGACGCCTCAACGAGAGCACCGGGGCCCAGGTTCGGGTGCGCATCGATGGCGAGGCGAAACGGCAACATCCCGGTCGGTGGAGCGGTGCCATCCGCAACTGGTCACCGCGCCGGACGGTCTGGCTGAACCCTGACCAGGAAGACCCGCTGGTCCAACGCGATCAGCGATTAGAAGCTGCCTGATTCCAGACGCCAACAAGCTTGACAGGCATCGCTCGGGAGCGGTGCTACGACCTGGAGTATCAAGCGGGTACCTGGCCGGCGCCGCGGCGCGTGGTGCTGGTGGTGCTGGTGGTGCTGGTGGTGCTGGTGGTGCAGGAACGCCCCGATGACCTGCTGCTGCATGCCTTCAGCAAGTTCGACTGGCCGCCGGAGAAGGTCTTGGCGCTCTAACGCAAGCGCGGCAGTGCCGAGGCGCACATGGACGAGGTGAAGTCGGGGGTGGATGTGCACCTCTCGTCGACGGATCGCAGCGCTTCCACCGTCCAGGACGTGATGGCGCGCAACGAAGTAAGTCTGCTGCTTAGCCTCTACGCCTACCAGATCCTGCATGGCCTGCGCTGCCTGCTGGAGCGTCAGACCCGGCAAGGCTGGAACCTGAGCCGGCTGCGCGAGCAGGTGCTCAAGGTCGCCGCCACGCTGTCGCTGCACGCCCGGCGCATCACCATTCACCTCGGCGCCGCCGCCAAGTGGTGGCCGATGCTGCTTAAGGGGCTGCCGAAGTTGACCGCGCTGAGCTGACGTTCGGCGAGACTGTCATAGCACCAAAGATCGAGCGACCGCAGCGGCGGCCGGTGGTCACGGCTGCTTTAACAGATGGGATTGATTCCTGAAAGTTATAGAAAAGCGGCAACACAGCAGCATTCAGGCATTTCTGAGCAGGCTGCTACGCCAGCGGTGTGGAACCTGATCAGCGATGCTGCCGATCAGCAGCTACAGACCGCCAATCAGAGCCCTCAAGAATGAGGCGGGCTTACGGCTCCTGTCGAAAAATGGACTCATAGATCGAAATATAGCTATCAGCCATTGCTTCGGGACTAAACCTATCCAGCTGCTGCTTTGCTGATTGACTCAGCTGAGCCCTCAATGACTCAGAGCGATAGAGCCGCGTGAGTGCATCGCTCAGAGCAATTGCGTCATCCTTAGGGACCAGCAGTCCGGTTTTGTTATCTTGGACTATATCGGGTATGCCGCCGACGTCCGTTGCCACTATCGGTACTCCGACGTTCATCACATCTAGCAGTACGGAGCCCAGCCCCTCGTTGCGTGAAGGAAAGGCAAACATATCCAGCCCAGCCAGATAGTCGCCGATATTTTCCTTGAAGCCCAGCCAGGCCACATTGGGTTGATCCGCTGACTCTCGCTCAAGCATCTCGCGATCCTCACCGTCACCCAAGAAAACAAATTGCAGTTCGGGGAGCCTGGTTTCCAGCAAGCGTGCGGCTTCGAGCAGCACACGCTGACCCTTATGGCGATCCACCAAGGCCCCTGCATGGCCCACCAGGAATTTTCCTGCGAACGTATCATGGAATCGACGGGTCGCTTCCTCGCAAGTGGGCAGGCCGGAAAAGGCGCTGGGAATAAGATCGACGCCACCCCAGCCTCGCATCTCGAGCTCTCGCATTATGACCCGAGAAATGGCTACCCTTCTCACCGCCCGGCGGTAACACCAGCGGTTGCTGGGCCTGTCCTTGACCGGAGTATCCACTCGACGCGTCACGATGTAGGGCACGCCTTTCAACCCATGATGCAGAAAGGCCCAGTGTACGGCCTTGGCTTCATGGGCGTGAACGGTATCAGCCTTCCTCACACTTCCGTGGCCGGCCAGCTGATGGTTTGCCGAAACGAACCTCAGGCCGCTAACGTCGCGAAGCACTTCACGAAGGGGAGAGTCCTTTCGACACACCAAGGTTTGTTGTAGATTGCCACGGCTAGCCAAGGTTTCGATCAGTAGGGCCGTCTGACGCTCCCCACCTCGGAACCCCTTGGCCAGATTCACATGTACGATTCTCAAGGCGCTGACACACGACGTTGCTTACGGGTAATAAGCATAGCAGTGCCGTCACTCTGGTCATATCCCTGCGCCTTGCCGCACGGTACGAAACAGGACACCGGCATGATTCACGGTATCAGCGTCGTCATCATCACTCGTAACGCCGGAAAAACCCTGCAAAGAACACTATCGTCGCTCAACGCGTTCGATGATATCGTCGTCTATGACAATGGTTCGGCTGACGACACCCTTGCCATTGCAGAGCGTTTCACCAATGTCCGGCTCTTTTACGGCGATTTCCTCGGCTTTGGCCCCACCAAGCAACATGCCGTTTCGCTCGCCCGCCACGACTGGATCCTCTCACTGGATGCAGATGAGGAGCCAGACCCGGCACTGGTTCATGCACTGAGCTCCTGGGATACCGCTACAACACGAGATGCCGCCGGCAGAATTTGCCGTGACAACCTCTTGCTTGGCAAGGTCGTCCGCCATTCGGGGTGGGGAAACGACTGGCTGATTCGCCTTTTCAACCGTCGCTTTTGTCATTTCAACGCCGCCATGGTGCATGAGTCCGTCCAGACATCACCCGATACACAGGTAAAACGCCTGCCCGGGGTCATCGTGCATCACGCCGTCACGGATCTATCGCAATTCCTGGAAAAGGTTAACCGTTACTCCTCTCTGCGGGCAGACACTAGCCGTCGATGCCTTTCCCCCTGGCTGATCCTGGCCAAGAGCGCCTTCGCCTTCCTTCGCACCTACCTCCTTCGACGCGGCTTTCTAGACGGTTGGCGAGGCCTTGTCATCGCGTTCTCCAACGCCAATGGCGTATTCTGGAAATACATGAAAGCCTACGCACAATCCAAGACCTCCCCGCGAGGTCCCGACTAAGCGCCTCGCTCTGCGGTCTTCTCTTATCCGACTGTTTAGAAACTGTTATCCATGACACTACATTCGTGCCGCCACTTGCTTGCACACCCTCGTTGGGTGGTCTTGCTAGTTATCGGCCTGTGGCTGGGGTATGCCCTGGCCATGATCACCCGACTGCCGACCTGGGCTATTCCCGCCGTCACCGTCGGCTGGCTGATCCTGGCTCGCTGGCGGCGCTGGGGAGCTCCCGCCCGCCCCAGGCCACTGGCACGCGTCTGGCCCTGGTCGCTGGCTCCCCTGGCCCTGTGGGGCGTCTATGTCTACCTGGCGGCCAGCTTCGGCGAGGTCGACCTCGGGGCGGTGTTCTTTCATCTCCAGGCCGGCATGTCGGAGCATGGGGGTGGAGGGCGGATCGTCTCCGCCCTTCTGCATACCCTGGCCATGCTGCTGCTGCTCGCCTCATTCACCTGGCTGGTGCGTGTCGACCACCGCTGGCGACCCGCGGAGCACATGCTGGCGGTGGTGCTGCTGGCCGGCAACCCCATGCTCTATGGCCTGGGCCAGCGTGGGGCCGCCGTCGTTACCGATGATGGTGCCTGGCTGGACAGGCAGTACGTGACGCCGGTCGTTCTCGAGACCCCTCCCTCTCCGCCCAACCTGCTGCTGCTCTACCTCGAGAGCCTCGAGCGAACCTATGCCGACCGGGAGCGCTTCGGCAATGCCTATGCGCCCCTGGCGGCCCTGGGCGAGCAGGCCGTGGTCTTCGAGGGCATTCGCCAGCTCGACAACACCGGCTGGACCATGGCCGGCATGATCGCCAGCCAGTGCGGCACGCCGCTGATGCCGGCCGGCCTGCTCCACGACAGACAGTTCGAACCGCTCGGCAAGGTGGTACCGGGGATCGACTGCCTGGGGGACCTGCTTGCCGATCGGGGCTATGCCCTCACCTACATGGGCGGGGCCAGTACCAGCTTCGCCGGCAAGGGCGTCTTCTACCGCGATCATGGCTTCGACCGGGTACTGGGGCGGGAAGAGCTGGAACCGCAACTCGAGGAGCCCGACTACGTCAACAGCTGGGGCCTTTACGATGACACCCTCTATGACCTGACGGTCGAGGAAATTCGTCGACTGGAGCGGCAAGGCGGGCCCTGGGGGCTGATCAACCTGAGCATCTCCGGCCATGCCCCCAACGGCTACCCGGCTAGGGCATGCCGGGAGCGTCAGGGCGAGTTCGACGGTACCGACATCCTCTATTCGGTCGAGTGCTCGTCATGGCTGGTGAGCCGCCTGGTGGAGCGACTCCGGGACGAGGGGCTGCTGGAGAATACCCTGGTGGTGGTTGCCAGCGATCACCTGACCATGCGCGTCTCCGCCTGGGAGCAACTGGTCACCACCGAGCGGGAAAACACCTTCATGCTGCTCGGTGAGGGGATCGAACCACGCCGGGTCAGGGTCGAGGCGTCGACCATGGACGTCCTGCCCACGCTACTGGAGGCCATGGGGTTCGTCATCGACTGGCACCGGGCCGGGCTCGGCGTGTCTCTGCTCTCCGGCGAGCCGACGCTGATCGAGGAGCACGGGCTGGAAACCGTCAATGCACGACTGCGGGCGGAGACCGCGCTTCAGAAGCGCCTGTGGGAGGGTCTGGCACCTCCACAGGTCACGACGCCGGCCGACTCAGTCGCCGGCCAGGTCATCGAGACACCCGAGGAGACGATCGCAGAGGCCCTCGAGGAGCTGCCCTAGGGGGTCGTCGCCAGCACCGCCTGCAGAACACGCTCGGGAGCGAGCTGTTTCAGACAGTTCGTATGTCCCAGCGGACAGATGCGCTCGAAGCAGGGCGAGCAGTCGAGGTCGAGATAGTGGATCTCGGCAAGGTCGGTCAGCGGCGGCGTGTAGGCCGGCGACGAGGAACCGAAGAGGGCCTGCACACGGGTTCCCACCGCCGCGGCCACATGCATCAGCCCGGAGTCATTGGTCACCACCTGCCGGCAGTCACCCAGCAGGTCGACGGCATCCGCCAGCCGGGTCCTGCCGCAGAGGTTGTGGATATGAGGGAGCCCGTCGGAGATCACCTCGCCCGCATCGACATCCTTGGGTCCGCCCAGCACCCTGACCTCGAAACCCTCCCTCACGAGGGCACTGGCCAGCTCACGGAAATGATCGAGCGGCCACTGCTTGGCGGGGCCGTACTCGGCCCCCGGCATCATGCCGATAGCCGGGCGTGACGACAGCCCCAACGCGACCCGCTGCTCGACCAGGTTGTCGATATCCAGGCGCAAGGAAGGACGAGGAATGGCGAAGTCGCCCGCCTCGGCCTCCTCCCGGGGCAGTCCCAGCGACACGAAGCGCTTGACTGTCTGGTCCAGCGACGCCTTGTCGAGGACACGCCGGTCGTTGAGCAGCCCATAGCGCTGCTCGCCGGTAAAGCCGGTCCGCAGGGGAATACGCGCCATGAGGGGCACCAGCGCCGACTTCCAGGAACGCGGCAGCACGATGGCCCGATCGAAGCGCCCCTTGAGGGAGGCGGCCAGCTGCCGGCGGCTTGCCAGGCCAAACTGTCCGTGGCCCACCTCGAGGCCCGCCACCTCATCGACCTCCTCCATGCGCTCGAGGATCGGTCGTGACCAGGTCGGCGCCACGACACCGATGCGACAGCCCGACCCTCGGGCCTTGAGCGTCTTGAACAGGCTCTGGGCCATGACCATGTCGCCGACCCAGGACGGACCCACCACCAGGATGCGCTCCCCCTCCCTGGCGACATGCTGTCCGGACTCAGCCATTCAACCACTCCAGGTAGGCACTCACCCCCTCGGCGACGGTGTGGAACTCGCGGTCGTAGCCTGCCTCGCGCAGGCGAGTGATGTCGGCACGCGTATAGCTCTGGTAGCGCCCCTTGAGCTCATCTGGAAAGTCGATGTACTCGATCTCGCCGCGACCATAGTGATCGATGACCGCCTCGCCGATGGCCTTGAAGGGCTCGGCCCGGCCGGTGCCCAGGTTGAAGATGCCGGAGGCCTCCGGATGGTCGAGGAACCACAGGTTCACGTCCACCACGTCACCCACGTAGACGAAGTCGCGACTCTGCATGCCGGCCTCATAGCCATCCCAGGCGCCGAACAGTCGGAGGTTGTGCCCATCGCGGATCTGAGTGTGGTTGTGGTAGGCGACGCTTGCCATCTTGCCCTTGTGCTGCTCCCGCGGGCCGTAGATGTTGAAGTAGCGGAATCCCACCACCTGGCTGTCGAACTGGTCGTGTCGGGCACGCACGTACTGGTCGAACAGCAGCTTGGAATAACCGTAGACGTTGAGAGGCTTCTCGTGCTCCGGGGCCTCGTAGAACACCTCGCTGCCGCCATAGGTGGCCGCCGATGAGGCGTAGAGGAAGGGAATGCCCTCGCGCTGACAGAAGTGCAGCAACACCTTGGAGTACTCGAAGTTGTTCTCGAGCATGAAGCGGCCATCCCACTCGGTGGTGTCCGAGCAGGCCCCCTCGTGGAAGACCGCCTCGATGGGTGGCAGGTTCGACTCCTCACCGTTCATCACCGCCTTTACCCTGGCCAGGAAGTCATTCTTGTCCAGATAGTCGCCGAGCGTGCAGTCGGCCAGATTGACGAACTTGGTGCCGTCACTGAGGTCGTCGACCACCAGCACATCGTCGTGGCCACGGGCATTGAGTGCCTTGACCAGATTCGAGCCGATGAAACCGGCCCCGCCTGTTACTACGATCATGGGAATCCTCTCGTCTCCGGGCCTGCGCCTATAACCGATCTGCCTGTGATTGTATACTTGACGGCTCGTGAATTCATGGCCAACGGTGCTTCCGAAATGACTCTCTCGACATCCCCGTCGATGCCAGACGTGACAACCTTTCAGGGCCTGATCCTCGCCCTGCAGCAGTACTGGGCCGAACAGGGCTGCGTGATCCTCCAGCCCCTGGACATGGAGGTCGGTGCCGGCACCTTCCATACCGCCACCTTCCTGCGCTCCATCGGCCCCGAGACCTGGAACGCCGCCTATGTGCAGCCGTCTCGCCGCCCCACCGATGGCCGCTACGGCGAGAACCCCAACCGCCTGCAACACTACTACCAGTTCCAGGTGGTGATGAAGCCCTCGCCCACCGAGCTTCAGGAGCTCTATCTGGGATCCCTGAAGCGTCTGGGTCTCGACCCGCTTGTCCATGATATCCGCTTCGTCGAGGACAACTGGGAGTCTCCGACCCTGGGCGCCTGGGGACTGGGCTGGGAGGTCTGGCTCAACGGCATGGAGGTCACCCAGTTCACCTACTTCCAGCAGGCCGGCGGCCTCGAGTGCTACCCGGTCACCGGCGAGCTGACCTACGGCCTCGAGCGCATCGCCATGTACCTGCAGGACGTCGACAGCGTCTACGATCTGGTGTGGGCGGTGGCACCGGACGGCTCGAAGGTGACCTATGGCGACGTCTACCTGCAGAACGAGCGAGAGCAATCGGCCTACAACTTCGAGCATGCCGATGTCGACTTCCTGTTCGCCTCCTTCGACCACCAGGAGCGCGAGTGCACCAAGCTGCTTGAGGCCAGCCTGCCACTTCCTGCCTACGAGCAGGTCCTCAAGGCGTCCCACACGTTCAACCTGCTGGATGCACGTCACGCCATCTCGGTGACTGAACGCCAGCGATATATCCTGCGCGTGCGCACCATGGCCCGAGGCGTGGCCCAGGCCTACTACCAATCGCGCAAGGCCGCAGGCTTCCCGTTGGCCCCCGAGGCCCTGCGTCATGAACTACTGGCCGACGAGCCGCTTGCCGAACAGGGAGATGACTGATGGCTGCCAACACCCTACTGGTCGAACTGGGCGTCGAGGAACTGCCGCCGGGCGCCATCGATGAGCTTTCCGACGCGCTGGCCGAAGGAGTTCGCCGGGGCCTGACCGAGGCCGATATCGATGCTGGCGAGGTGTTCGCCTACGCGAGCCCCCGTCGTCTGGCCGTTCAGGTCCACGACCTCGACGACAAACAGCCCGACCGTGACATCGAGCGCCGTGGTCCAGCGCTGGCCGCGGCCTTCAAGGATGGCCAGCCGACCAAGGCCGCCGAGGGATTCGCCCGCTCCTGCGGCGTCACCGTGGACCAACTCATCCACCTGGAGACCGACAAGGGAACCTGGCTGGGCTATCGGGAACAGCAGCAGGGAGAGGCCACCACCAGCCTGCTGCCGGCAATCGTCCAGAAGGCCATCGATGCCCTTCCGGTGCCCAAGAACATGCGCTGGGGGGCCTCACGCGTCGAATTCTCTCGCCCCGTTCACTGGCTGGTGATGCTCTACGGGAACCAGGTGGTCAAGGCCAGTGCACTGGGCCTCGAGGCCGGCCGCACCACCCGCGGTCACCGCTTCCACGCCCCCGAACCCATCGAGCTGGCCCATGCCGACGATTATCTCGCGGCCCTCGAGGGTGCCTGGGTACTGGCCGATCGCGACCAGCGCCGCGAACGCATCCGCGAACAGGTGCTTGCCGAGGCCGAAGTCCTCGACGCCGAGGCAGTGATCGACGAGAACCTGCTCGTCGAAGTCAGCGGCCTGGTGGAGTGGCCCGTTGCATTGACCGGCAGCTTCGACGAGCGCTTCCTCGAGGTACCGCCCGAGTGCCTGATCTCTTCGATGAAGGCCAATCAGAAGTACTTCCACCTGTTGGATGAGGAGGGCCGACTCAAGCCCTTGTTCATCACCGTCTCGAACATCGACAGCGCCTTTCCCGATCAGGTGATCCAGGGCAACGAGAGAGTGATCCGCCCTCGCCTGGCCGACGCCGCCTTCTTCTATGATACCGACCGCAAGCGCTCCCTGGGCGACCGCGCCCCGGAGCTGGCCGGCGTGGTGTTCCAGAAACAACTGGGCAGCCTGTCCGACAAGGCCCACCGCAATGCCGCCGTGGCCGCTTTCATCGCTGGCGGGATCGGTGGCGACGTGCACGATGCCCGGCGTGCCGCCGAACTTGCCAAGTGCGACCTGGTCACCGAGATGGTCCTGGAGTTTCCGGAGCTCCAGGGCATCATGGGACGCTACTATGCCACCTACGACGGCGAGCACCACGAGGTGGCCCTGGCTCTCGAGGAGCAGTACCTTCCACGTTTCGCTACCGACGCAATACCCCAGGGCCGGACCGGCCTGGCCCTGGCACTCGCAGATCGCCTCGACACCCTGACCGGCATCTTTGGCATCGGGCAGCGCCCCAGTGGCACCAAGGACCCTTTCGCCCTGCGCAGAGCGGCCATCGGCGTGATCAACATCCTGGTCAAGGGGGAATTGAACCTCGACCTGCGCGAGCTTCTGGAGCTGTCGGCTGCCCAGCATCAGGAGCTTCCCTATGCCGAAGGGCTGGTCGATGAGGTGCTCGCCTACATGCTTGATCGCTTCCGCGCCTGGGCAGCAGACGAGGGCATCGAGGCCGAGGCCTACCTCTCCGTGCGTGCCCGGCCGGTGACAGAGCCGCTCGACTTCGCCCGTCGACTGCGTGCCGTACAGGGATTTACTCGTCGAGAGGAAGCCGCTGCCCTTGCCGCCGCCAACAAGCGTGTCTCCAACATCCTCACCAAGCAGGAGCATGATGGCGACATCCGGGTAGATGCCGCCCAATTGCAGGAACCCGCAGAGAAGACGCTCTACGAAGCAGTGGAGTCATGCCGTGACAAGGTCATGCCGCTGTTCGCCGAGGCGCGCTACAGCCAGGCCCTGGATGCACTGGCGACCCTTCGCGAGCCGGTAGACCACTTCTTCGATCAGGTGATGGTCATGGCCGAAGACCCGGCCGTACGCCGCAATCGCCTGGCGTTGCTTGCCGGGCTCCAGGCTCTTTTCCTGGAAGTGGCCGATATCTCCCTGCTCCAGCAGTAGCATGACCACCCCCCTTCAGGGGGGATATAAGAGGCCGGCGATCAAGACGCCGGCCTTTTTTTCATACCCGACCTTCATGCCAGATAAAGCCCCGAGCTGTTATGAATGTTCCACGTGGAACACCTGACACTTCCACCCCCCGATATCCGGGTGCTACACCCATTCGGGCACCGTGTCCAAATCCGGGCTCTTGGCAGACAATGTTCCACGTGAAACACTCCTGCCATATCCTGTCTGCTGCCGAACTGGTCTGACACATGTATCGTCCCAACAAACTAGTGATCCTCGATCGCGACGGCGTCATCAACCATGACTCCGATGCGTTTATCAAGTCCCTGGACGAATGGGTGCCCTACCCTTCATCCATCAAGGCCATTGCCAGGCTAAGCCAGGCCGGCTGGGCCGTGGCGGTCGCCACCAACCAGTCCGGGATCGCCCGAGGCTATTACAGCGAGGCAGTGCTTGAAGCCATTCATGAACGACTCCGTCACTTAGTCCATCAGGCCGGTGGAGAGATAGCACACATCGCGTACTGCCCTCATGGGCCCGATGATCAATGCGCCTGCCGAAAGCCTCTACCGGGGCTTCTGGAACAGATACGCCAGACTCTGGGCCTGAATACACTCACTGGCAGCTGGATGGTTGGAGATAGCCTTCGCGACCTTCAGGCAGGAAAACCCTTGGGCTGTCACCCGGTTCTGGTCAGGACCGGAAAGGGGAGTAGCACGGAAGAGAAGGGAGAGGGTCTTGGCAACGCCGAAGTCTTCGATGACCTCGCGGCCTTCGTGGACTGGTTGTTGGCCTCCGAGGAGCGGGCCACATAACCAGGGCATGGCCCGGCATGATGGCGTCTCAGAAACGCAACGAGGCCGGCTTGATAGCCGGCCTCGTCGTTCATGCCGCTGCGCCCAATGTTCCACGTGGAACATTGGGCGCAGCGTTCAGATATCCAGGTTCGCCACCAGGGCGTTGCGTTCGATGAAGTCACGCCTCGGTTCAACCTCATCGCCCATCAGGGTATTGAACATCATATCAGCTGCGACAGCATCCTCGATGGTAACCCGGAGCATGCGACGGGTATCGGGATTCATGGTGGTATCCCAGAGCTGATCCGGGTTCATCTCACCCAACCCCTTGTAACGCTGAATGGACAGGCCCCGCTGAGCTTCAGCCATGAGCCACGCCAGGGCGTCATAGAAGCTCGTTACAGGCCTCTGGCGCTCGCCACGGGCAACGTAACTCCCCTCCTCCATCAGGCCATCCAGGGTCTCTCCCAACGCCGCCATGGCGCGGTAATCGGCACTGGTAAAGAACTCGACACCCCAGACATAGTCGGTAGTGACACCATGGGCGGTCAACGACACTGCCGGCAGGTAGAAGCCACGTTCGTCATCCTGCTCGAGGCGGAAGGTGTAGCGTGGCCCGCCTTCGTAGGAGACCAGGGCATCCATCTCCTTCTGCAGGTAGTCGATCCAGTGCTGCATGGTGCCCCGATCACGCAGGCTCTGCTCGCCATCGAGATGGGCTGCATGGACGATCTTGCGCAATACGACGTCGGGATAGACACGTGACAGACGGTCGATGCGCTTCATGACGTCACGGTATTGATCGACGAGCGCCTCGAGGTGGGTTCCAGCGATGCCCGGTGCATCGGCATTGACATGCAGCCGGGCTCCGTCCAGGGCCGTCGTCGTCAGGTAATCGACCATCGCCTGCTCATCCTTCAGATAGAGCTCCTGCTTGCCTCGCTTGATCTTGTAGAGCGGCGGCTGAGCGATGAAAACGTGTCCCCGCTCGATGAGCTGGGACATCTGGCGGAAGAAAAACGTCAGTAACAGTGTGCGAATGTGCGAACCGTCCACATCCGCATCGGTCATGATGATGATCGAGTGATAGCGCAACTTGTCGGGGTTGAACTCCTCCCGACCGATGCCACAGCCCAGGGCAGTGATCAACGTGCCGACCTCCGCCGATGACAGCATCTTGTCGAAGCGCGCCTTCTCCACATTGAGGATCTTGCCTTTCAGCGGCAGGATGGCCTGGGTGCGACGATCACGCCCCTGCTTGGCACTGCCTCCGGCAGAGTCGCCCTCGACCAGGAAGAGCTCGGAGAGGCTGGGATCCTTCTCCTGACAGTCAGCGAGCTTTCCGGGCAGTCCGGCAATATCGAGGGCACCCTTGCGGCGAGTCATGTCACGCGCCTTGCGTGCGGCCTCGCGGGCTCGAGCCGCATCCAGCATCTTGTTGACGATGGCCTTGGCCTCGTTAGGCTTCTCGATCAGGTAGTCCGAGAACAGGCGCCCCATCTCCTGCTCCACCGCAGTCTTCACCTCGGAAGAGACCAGCTTGTCCTTGGTCTGGGCCGAGAACTTCGGGTCCGGTACCTTGACCGATATGATCGCCGTCAGGCCCTCGCGCGCATCGTCACCGGAGGTGTTGACCTTTGCCTTCTTGAGCAGCCCCTCGGCTTCGATATAGTGGTTCAGCGAGCGGGTAAGCGCGGCTCGAAAACCGGCCAGATGGGTGCCGCCATCCCGCTGGGGAATATTATTGGTATAGCAGAAGATATTCTCGGTGAAAGTGTCGTTCCACTGCATCGCCACTTCCACACCGACGCCGTCCTCGCGCTCGGCATTGAAGTGGAATACCGGATTTAGCACAGTCTTGTTGGTGTTCAGGTGATTGACGAAGGCCTTGAGACCACCCTCGTAGTGGAACAATTCCTCCTTTCCGCTACGCTCGTCCATCAGGCGAATTGCCACGCCAGAATTGAGAAAAGACAGCTCTCTCAGACGCTTGGCGAGGATGTCGTAGTGAAATTCGATGTTGTGGAAGGTCTCGGGAGAGGGCCTGAAGTGAACACGGGTACCACTCTGCTCCGTCTTGCCAACCACTGCCAGAGGTGAGTCGGGAACGCCATGGTGGTAGAGCTGCTCATGCACCTGGCCTGCTCTCCAGATAGTCAGCTTGAGCTCTTCGGACAATGCGTTGACCACCGACACTCCAACGCCATGCAGGCCTCCGGATACCTTGTAGGAGTTGTCATCGAACTTGCCGCCGGCGTGCAGCACCGTCATGATCACCTGGGCCGCCGAGACGCCTTCTCCTTCATGGATATCGGTAGGAACGCCGCGACCATTGTCGGTGACGGTGACCGACTCATCAGGGTGGATGATCACCCGGATCTCGCTGCAGTGTCCGGCCAGAGCTTCATCGATGGAGTTGTCCACCAGCTCGAACACCATGTGGTGCAGGCCCGTCCCGTCATCGGTGTCGCCGATGTACATGCCCGGCCGCTTTCGTACGGCATCCAGGCCCTTGAGAACCTTGATGCTCGATGAGTCGTAAGCCTGTTCGCTCATTGACTACTCCGTCATGAAGTCTGTCTGTCCATTGGCAGCAACTGCCCCTGGCCCGATTCGGAATGTTCCACGTGAAACATCGCCAGATGGGTGTCCGCCTCCCATAGGTCCATCAGGGCCTCGGGATCAACACTGGTGATGAATACCTGACACTGCATGCGCTCCAACCACTTGCAGAACACTCGCCGGTGCCCGCTGTCCAGTTCGGCAGGAAGGTCATCGATCAGGTAAATGCATGTCCGGCCGGTCAACTGCTCCAGAAGGCGCCCCTGGGCCAGCTTCAGCGCGCTTACCACCAGCTTTTGCTGGCCACGGGAGAGGACCTCTGCCGCCGGCCGCTTGTCGAGACGGATGCCCAGTTCGGCACGTTGCGGCCCCTGCTGGGTAAAGCCCATCTGGTGATCGGTGTCGCGTGCCTGGCGCAGGATATCGCTCAGCCCACGTTTGCTGTCCCAACCACGGGTGTAGCGCAAGGCAAGCCCGGGAAGCGAGATGAGTTCCCGAAGAGTGTCCTCGAATACCGGCAGGAACATCTCGACCCAGTCACGGCGCATTTCGTCCAGCTGCTCGCTCCAGTGCACCAACTCCTGCTCCCAGGCATCCAGGGAAGCATCAGATATTCTACCATGCCTGAGAAGGGCGTTCCGATGTTTCAGCGCTCTCCGGAAGCGTCGCCATGTATCGAGAAAATCATGTTTCACGTGAAACACGCCCCAGTCCAGAAACTCACGACGCCCGGCAGGAGGGCCTTCGAGCAGACGGAAGGCGTCGGGGTTGATCAGCTGAAGGGGAAGGCTTTCCACCAGGCGCGAGACCCGATCCAGGCGTTCACCGGAAAGGCGCAACTCAAGTTCACCGCCCTCGCGGTGCCGTCGCACACCGATGGTTACGGCAGGTTCACCAACGAGCCTGCCGTGAAGCGTCATGGCATCGGCTCCATGGGCGATGGCGTGACGAAGCTGGCGAGCACGGAAGGAGCGCCCCATGCCGAGCACATGAATACCCTCGAGCACGCTGGTCTTGCCACTGCCGTTGGCACCGGTGAGGAGATTGATTCGCGGACCTGGCTTGAGGTCCACGGCCTGCAGGTTGCGCAGGCCCTGGAAGGTGAGACGATCGATAGACATCAGGCAGGTTCAACGGCGTATGGGGTGGCGCCCATGCCAGGCGCCGCCGCCTGACGACGTATCAAAGACGCATGGGCATGACGACGTACATGGCATCGCCACCACCGGGTTCTTCCATCAGCGCACTGCTGTTGGGGTCGGCAAGGGTCATCTGTACCCGATCTTCGTCCAGGACGCTGAGGACGTCCACGAGATAGCCGACATTGAAGCCGATCTCCATGGCCGGGCCGCTGTACTCTATCGCCACGTTCTCTTCGGCCTCTTCCTGTTCGGGATTGTTGGCCATCACCCGGAGATTGCCCTCCTCGAGATTCAGGCGCACCCCACGGTACTTTTCGTTGGACAGGATAGCCGTCCTCGACAGGACCTGGCGAAGCTCGGCACGGTCGGCGATGAAGACCTTGTCGCCCCCGCGTGGCACCACCCGCTCATAGTCGGGGAACTTGCCGTCCACCAGCTTGGAGGTGAAGGTGAAATCACCGGTGTGAGCACGCAAGTGGGTGGCGCCGAGGGTCAGGCTCACTGGCTCCTCGCCATCGTCGAGCAAGCGGACTAGCTCGAGTATCCCCTTGCGAGGAACGATCAGCTTCTGGGACGGCTCCACCTGGATGTCGGCAGACCGTGAGCACACGGCCAGGCGATGACCGTCGGTCGCCACGGTACGAACAAGATTGGTCCCCATCTCCAGCAACATGCCATTGAGGTAATAGCGCACGTCCTGCTGGGCCATGGCAAAGGAGGTCGTATCGATCAGGTGCTTCAGCGTTCCCCGCGGGAGACTCAGCTCTACATTACCCTGGTCATCCTCGATGTTAGGGAACTCAGCGACCGGCAGGGTCGACAGGGTGAAGCGTGACCGACCACTGCGCAGCACAGCCCTGCCCTCTTCGAGCGACAGCTGTATCTCCGACTGGTCCGGCAGCGACTTGCAGATATCCATCAGCTTGCGAGCCGGCACCGTGGCGGAACCCGCCTGCTCCACCTGGCTGGCCACGGTACGGCCGATCAGCTCGACCTCGAGATCGGTGCCCGTTAGCGATACCTGATCCTGATCGACCTGAATCAGCACGTTGGAGAGTACCGGCAAGGTCTGGCGTCGCTCTACCACGCCGGCTACCAGCGTCAGCGGGCGCAGCAGCGCTTCTCGGGAGATGGAAAATTTCATGTCGACTCCACTTCTTGTCCTGGAGGGATTGAGGCCGGCGCGTCCCCGACCGCTGGTGTTCCGTTCAGCTAGTCAACAGCCGCAGCAGATTCTTGTAGTCCTCACGGATATCAGAGCTCTCTTCCTGCAAGGTCTTCACCTTCCGGCAGGCATGGAGCACCGTAGTGTGATCACGGCCACCGAAGGCGTCACCGATCTCCGGCAGGCTATGATTAGTGAGCTCCTTGGCCAACGCCATGGCCACCTGACGGGGACGGGCCACCGAACGAGAACGACGCTTCGATAGCAGATCGGACAGCTTGATCTTGTAGTACTCGGCCACTGTGCGCTGGATATTATCCACCCCGACCTGCTTGTCCTGAAGCGCCAGCAGGTCCTTGAGAGACTCGCGGATGAAATCCTGAGTGATCGTCTTGCCCATGAAGTGGGAATCGGCGATCACCTTCTTCAGCGCCCCCTCCAGCTCACGAACATTGGAGCGAATCTTCTGGGCAATGAAGAAAGCGGCATCATGAGGCAAATCGACCTTGGCCTGGTCGGCCTTCTTCATCAGGATGGCCACCCGGGTCTCCAGCTCCGGTGGCTCGATGGCCACCGTCAGCCCCCAGCCGAAGCGGGACTTCAATCGCTCCTCTACACCACTGATTTCCTTAGGGTATCGGTCAGATGTCAGAATCATCTGCTGACCGCCTTCAAGCAGAGCGTTGAAGGTGTGGAAGAACTCCTCCTGAGAGCGCTCCTTGCCCGCGAAGAACTGAATGTCATCGATCAGCAGGGCATCGACGCTGCGATAGAACCGTTTGAAGTCATTGATCGCATTGAGCTGCAGCGCCTTCACCATATCGGCCACGAAGCGCTCCGAATGGAGGTAGACGACACGCGCGTTCTCACGTCGGGTCGCCAGTCCATTGCCGACGGCATGCATCAAGTGTGTCTTACCCAGGCCGACGCCGCCATAGAGAAACAACGGATTATACGCCCCTCCGGGATTCTCGGAGACCTGTCGGGAGGCGGCGCGCGCCAGCTGGTTGGACTTGCCCTCGACGAAGGTCTCGAAGGTGAAGTTGGGGTTGAGTCCGCTACCGTGCTTGAGACTTCCTTCCACCTGCACCTGTCGCTGGCCGGAGAGGCGCTGGCCGGAGCTCTCCTCCCGCAACTGGTCGATCTCTCGCTCATCTCCCACGTCTCCCCTGGGCGCCACCTGGACGGCCGGTGCGGCAGGAGCTCGTGCCGTTGCCGAAACGGGATTACCCAGCTCACGGGGCTGCGGGTTCGGCGACGCAGCGCGCCGACTGCCCACGGTCAGCATCACCTTGGGCGGCTTGGCCGGCGAGAGCTCACGCATCAGCTCACTGATCCGTTTGGCATACTTGTCGCTGACCCAGTCACGCACGAAACGATTCGGCGCCAGCAGGCATAACTGGTTGGACTCCCCTTCTTCCGCCTGCAGCGGACGAATCCAGGTGTTGAACTGCTGTGAATTCAGTTCATCCTGCAGGGTATCCAGACATTGTTGCCAAAGAGCCAGTGACACGCGACCTCACCTTTGCATTGAAAACGATCGTGCATTGTATCGTTCGAACCACGAGTTATCCACACGGGCACCTCCTTCCTCACCCTGTGGAAAACCGCCTTGGATAACGGATCACGAGCTGATGAAGGCGACAGTAGATACGGCTCCTCCGATCAGGCCGACGCGGGCCCACCAGCGAGCTGGCTGCCATCATGGATCTCCCCTCTCGATCCCCACTTTATCCACAGCTATTATATAACTTCAGAGCTTTGATATTTATAAATTATAAATGATTATACACAAACACCGTCCCCAATAGTGACCACAGGAATCCAATCATCGCACCGACCCCGCAGCGCCTAGCGAACCGATGACCGGACAGGCAAGATTAACGGGCGGCTTCGAAACGCACGCAAGAATTGCACCTCGCGGCTGAAATCACTACAATTTCGGGTCTTGAGTCGAATACCCCCGGATCCGCATGTGACATCCGGATGTCTACGAGTGATCAAATCATTCAGAAAACCACGTGGGAATAACGAGTTATGAAACGTACTTTTCAACCCAGCGTTCTCAAGCGCAAGCGCGTGCATGGATTTCGCGCGCGTATGGCCACCAAGAATGGTCGTGCCGTGCTGGCTCGTCGCCGGGCCAAGGGCCGCAAGCGCCTGAGCGCCTGAACGCGGCCCTAGCGTGTCCAGTCAGGGCTATCCCCGGCAGCTGAGACTGCTGACTGCCGGGGACTACAGACGTGTCTTTGAAACGGCTGAATTCAAGGTCCATGGCAAGGGGCTGATGGCTCTGGCCTCGCCCAATGCGTTAGGCCATCCGCGACTCGGCCTGATCTTCAGCAAGAAGAATGTTCGCAGGGCCGTCGACCGCAACCGCCTCAAGCGTCTAGTGCGTGACTCCATCCGGCTTCAGCAGCAGCGCCTTCCCGCCGTTGACATCGTGGTACTGGCAAGACGGGGAGTCCATGAACTGGATAACGCCACCGTGCATCGTCAGCTCCACGGGATGTGGCGTCGCCTTGAGCGTGAGATGCAGAAGTCGATCGGTAATGAGTAACGTGCACGGCCAGAGGAGCGGAGGCACGAGACGCGAATGATGACCGCTGCCACCGAGTGCCAGCGCATCCCGGAGCCTGCATGAACATGACCACCGCCCTCTTCGCCGCAACCCTGCACACCGACGCGTCGGATGCAGACTGCGTGTGTGCGTTACCCAGCCTTCCTGCGGCAGGCTTTCGTGTTTCTCGGGTGTGCGACCTGCGTTGCGCCATCGGAATGTTCACTACCCATCGGGCAGACCCCTCATGGACGTAAAACGACTACTCCTGCTGATTCCCCTGGCGTTACTCGCCTACCTGATGATCGTCCAGTGGAATCAGGACTACGGACAGGCAACTCCTGAGCCCCAGGCTCCCGCCGTGTCCAGCAGCGCTGCGGACGGCAACCGCCAGGCAGCCTCCGGCGGCGATGATCTCTCGGTACCCGCAGCCGTCACTTCGGGTGACGACGTGACCGGCGGGATTCCAGGCACGCCAGACACGCCGTCAGGCAGCCGCGATCTGGTGGCAGTGGTCACCGACGTACTTGATGTGCGCATCGACCCTCAGGGCGGTGACATCGTCTATGCGGCACTGCCTCAGCACAGCTTCAGCCTCGGCTCCGATCGCCCCTACGTGCTGCTATCCGACAGCGAGTCTCGTAGCTACGTGGCACGCTCTGGGCTTCAACTCGAAGGCCATGAGGGACGCATCACCTTCACCCCAGAAGCGACCGAGTACCGGCTGGGCGAGAACGACGACCGTCTCGACGTGGATCTGGCCGCCGAGGTCAATGGCGTGGAGCTGATCAAGCGCCTGTCTTTCGAGCGTGACAGCTATGCGGTCGACGTGAAGTACTACCTGGCCAATAACAACGAGGAGCCGCTCACTGCACGCTTCATCGGCCAGCTGGCACGGGACAACAGCAGCGACCCCTCCAGCGGCCCGAAGATGGGCATGCGCTCCTATCTCGGTGCCGCCTACTCCACTCCGGAGGACCGCTACCTCAAGGTCGACTTCGATGAGATCCAGGAAGGCGCCTTCAACAACCGCGACGTCGAGGGGGGCTGGGTAGCCATCATCCAGCACTACTTCACTTCGGCCTGGGCTCCTGCCCAGAACCAGCAAAACCTCTATTACGCCACCACCGATGCCCGTGGCCGAAACGTGGCCGCCTTCGCGGGCCCGACCAGCAACGTAGCAGGCAACGGCGAGGCGACACTCGGGGCGACCCTCTACATGGGTCCCAAGGTCCAGGATCGCCTGGAAGCCGTGGCGCCCAACCTGGAGCTGACGGTGGACTTCGGCTGGCTGTGGTTCATCGCCAACCCGCTGTTCTGGCTGCTCGACCATATCCACGACCTGATCGGCAACTGGGGCTGGTCCATCGTCCTGCTGACCATGCTGGTAAAGACGGCCCTGTGGCCCCTCTCCGCCAAGGCCTACAAGTCCATGGCTCGCATGCGCAAGCTGGGCCCGGAAATGCAGCGTCTCAAGGAGCAGTTCGGCGACGATCGCCAGAAGATGTCCCAAGAGATGATGAAGTTCTACCAGAAGGAGAAGATCAATCCTCTGGGTGGCTGCCTGCCGATCCTGGTGCAGATGCCGGTGTTCATCGCCCTGTACTGGATGCTGCTGGAGTCCGTCGAGCTGCGCCACGCGCCCTTCATGTTCTGGATCCAGGACCTGTCGGTGAAGGACCCGTATTTCATCCTTCCGATCCTGATGGGCGCCTCGATGTTCGTCCAGCAGTTGCTCAACCCAACGCCTCCGGACCCCATGCAGGCGAAGATCATGAAGATGCTGCCGATTGTCTTCACCTTCTTCTTCCTGTGGTTCCCGGCGGGCCTGGTCATCTACTGGGTGGTCAACAACTGCATTTCCATCGTTCAGCAGTACACGATCACCCGCAAGATCGAGGCCGATCCGAGTATCGGCAAGGGCATGAAGACCAAGTAGCCTGGTCCCTCCCCTAGCCTCCAGACCCCCGCCCCGGCGGGGGTCTGGCGTTTAGGGGCTAGTGTTTAGGCCCCCTGCCCCGGACAATGTCACCATTCCGTCCGACTCTTTGACCACAGCACTTTGACCAAAGCCCTTTGCCCACAGGAACCGTCCATGGCCGCCAGCCTCAATGATCAGGACACCATCACTGCCCTGGCCACCCCGCCGGGGCGCGGCGGGGTGGGCATCATCCGCGTATCCGGCCCCGCGTGCGAACCGATCGCCAAAGTCATGCTGGGCCACTGCCCCAACCCTCGCCAGGCCCATTACGGCCCCTTCCGGGGTGCCCGGGATGTCATCGACGAGGGCATCGCGCTGTTCTTCGCCGGCCCCCACTCCTTCACCGGTGAGGACGTGCTGGAGCTTCAGGGCCATGGGGGGCCGGTAATCATGGACCTGCTGCTCGAGCGGTGCGTGGAGCTCGGTGCCCGATTGGCGCGGCCCGGGGAGTTCTCGGAGCGGGCCTTCCTCAACGACAAGCTGGACCTGGCCCAGGCCGAGGCCATCGCCGACCTGATCGAGGCCAGCTCTCGTGGCGCCGCCGAGAACGCGCTGCGCTCCCTGCAGGGCGAGTTCTCACGCCGCGTGGAGACGCTGGTCCAGCGGCTGATCGAGCTGCGCATGTACGTGGAGGCGGCTATCGATTTCCCCGAGGAAGAGATCGACTTCCTCGCCGACGGACACGTGGCCGGCAAGCTGGCCGGTATCCAGAGGGACCTTGCCGAGGTTCGGGCCGCCGCCGGCCAGGGAGCGCTGATGCGGGAGGGCATGAGCGTGGTGATCGCCGGGCGACCGAATGCCGGCAAGTCGAGCCTGCTCAATGCGCTGACGGAGCAGGACACCGCCATCGTCACCGACATCGAGGGCACCACCAGGGACGTGCTGCGCGAGCACATCCACCTGGACGGCATGCCGCTTCACGTGATCGATACCGCCGGCCTGCGCGACACCCCGGATGCCGTGGAGAAGATCGGGGTGGCGCGTGCCTGGGAGGAGATCGAGCAAGCCGATCGGGTCCTGCTGATAGTGGATGCCGCCACCACCGATGCCATCGACCCCATGGCCATCTGGCCGGAGTTCGTCGCTCGCCTTCAGGATCCCTCGCGGCTGACCCTGGTGCGCAACAAGATCGACGAGAGCAACGAATCACCCGGCATCGACAACTCCACCGACAGGCCGGTGATACGGCTGTCGGCGAAGAGTGGCGCGGGAGTCGGCAGCCTCAAGGAGCACCTCAAGTCGGTGATGGGCTTTGCGGCCACCACCGAGGGCCGCTTCTCGGCCCGCCGACGTCATCTGGACGCTCTGGACCGTGCCGGCAAAGCCCTTGGCAACGGCGAGATACAGCTATCGGGCCATGGTGCCGGGGAGTTGCTGGCAGAGGATCTGCGAGATGCCCAGCAGGCCCTGGGCGAGATCACCGGCGAGTTCAGTGCAGACGACCTGCTCGGCGAGATCTTCGGCAGCTTCTGCATCGGCAAATAAGAAGGAAAAAGTGGCCAATCCCCCTACTCCCCCGCCAACCAGTCACCGCGATGGCGGCTGGCCTCGCCAAGTAGCGGCAGGATCCTCTCCATGGATGCCCCCAGGCGTTCATCGAGTCCCCAGGGCGGATTGATCACCAGCATGCCGCTGCCGATCATGCCGCGTTCGCCCTCCTGGGGCTCGCGAAGCCTCAGCTCGCTGCGCCAGACCTTGCGGACCCCGCCCTCGCGCAGACCTTCCAGCAGCTCCAGGTGACGGCCCGCCGGCAACAGGGGATACCACACGAGCATCACCCCGTGGCGAGCCTTGCGCATGGCCTGGAGCACGGCCTCGGCCACCTCGGCATATTCCGTCTTGAGTTCATAGCTGGGATCGACCAGCACGCAGAGTCGCGGCGTGGGCACCGGCAGTCGCTTCACCAGGCCTTCCAGTCCGTCGCCATGGATGCACTGCACGTTGTCCGGCAGAGCCTGCCGGACGAGATGGCCATGCTCCCCGGAATGGAGTTCGAAGAGCATCAGCCGATCCTGGGGACGCAACCGCTCCACCAGCCACCAGGGCGATCCCGGGTAGTGGTCGAGCCCGGTCTCACGGGACTGAACCCGCGCCACGGCGCATAACCAGTCGCTGAGCAACGTATCATCATCGAGGCGTTCCCGTGCCTGCCAGAGACGTGCGACACCCTCACGGTACTCCTGCAGCTTCGCCGTCTCATTGGCCGCCAGGGGATAGAGCCCGCGACCGGCATGGGTATCGATATACGTAACTGGTGACTTCTTACGTAACAGATGGTCGGTGACGGCAAAAAGCGTCAGATGCTTGTGAACGTCGGCGAAGTTGCCGGCATGATAGGCATGCTGATAGGAAAGCATGGAAGGCAGTCCGTGAGTCGACAAGACAAGAGGGCCCGCCACTTTCGCAGTGGCGGGCCCGAGTGGTATGGCGTGATGCAACCAGGTGTTACTGCTGCTGGAAACGATCCTGAATCGGCGTCAAGGTGATCTCCACACGGCGGTTCTGGGCACGCCCCTGCTCGTTATCGTTGCTGGCGATAGGCTGGCTCTCGCCGTAGCCCGTCATGTAGAGGCGACTGCTCGACACGCCTGACCGGGCAAGGTAATTGCCCACCGCATTGGCCCGGCGCTCGGAGAGCCGCTGGTTGTATCCGGCATCACCGGTGCTGTCGGTATGGCCGGCAATGTTGACGCGCGTGTCCGGATACTGCTGGAGTACCGCGGCCACGTTATTGAGCGCGTCACCTGCACTCATGGTCAGGTCGCTGGAATCGAAGCCGAAGGTCACCTGGCTCGGCATATTGAGCACGATATCGTCTCCGCGACGATCCACGCCGATACCCGTGCCCTGCATGCTCTGACGCAGTTGCTCCTCCTGACGATCCATGTAGACGCCGATGCCGCCACCGGCGGCCGCACCCACGGCGGCGCCGATCAAGGCCCTATCGCGCCGGCTTGTGCTGCCGTCACCACTGAGCGCACCAGCGGCGGCACCGATGGCCGCTCCGATGGCGGCACCCGTCCCGGTCTGGCTTCGCTGGGTCTCTCCGGTATAGGGATCGGTGGTGGTACAGCCCACCAACAGCACCGCTGCGGCCAGGGGGGCCACCAGTCGAATTGATCTTCTCATCGCGTGCTCTACTCCTTGGGTTGGCAAGTCTCGTCCTTCACTGGCCCGATATCATCGATCATCGCCAGTAACTCATTCAAGAATAGTAGACCCTGAGGCGATGACCTAAGCCAGTCGGCATCTTCCACAAGAAGTCCTTTTTCCCGAGCCGCCACTAGCCTGGACAATAGCGCCTGTGGCCCGCGCCCGGTATTGGCATGCCATGTCGACAGAGGCACACCCTCCACGAGACGCAGGGCATTCATGGCGAACTCGAGGGGCAGTTCCCCCTCATCGATGGTGGCTCGACCGGCGACGAAGCCGCGCAGGTCGTTGGCCCGGCGAAGGTAGGCCTCGGGGAGCCGCGATTTCCAGCGGCGTTCGATCTGCAGACCCTCACTGCCCGGCCAGCTTAGCTTTCCGTGGGCACCGGCCCCGATGCCCAGATAATCGCCGAAGCGCCAATAATTGAGGTTGTGACGCGACGACCGGCCTGGACGAGCATAGGCGGAAATCTCGTAGCGTTCGAGACCGGCGGCTTCGAGACGCTCGTGCCCATGATCCTGAATGTCCCAAAGCACTTCCTCCTCCGGAAGGGCCGGCGGGAACGAATGGAATTCGGTGTTGGGCTCCAGGGTCAGCTGGTACCAGGACAGATGCTCGGGAGAGAGGGAGAGGGCCTGGTCCAGATCGGCCAGCGCCAGCGCCGGGGTCTGCCCGGGAAGTCCGTGCATCAGGTCGAGGTTGAGGTTGTCAAAGCCGGCCCTGCGCGCCTCGTCGACGGCTGCAAGGGCATCGTCTCCGCCGTGGATGCGTCCCAGGGCCGACAGCTGCGCATCCTGGAAGCTCTGCACCCCCAGCGACAGCCGGTTGATACCCGCCGCCCGATAGCCGGCGAAACGGCCACGCTCCAGGGTGCCCGGATTGGCCTCCAGGGTGATCTCGATGTCCGGCGCCAGCGGGAGTCGGCTGGCCACGGCCTGCAGCAGCCCCTGGTAGAAGCCGGCCGACATCAGGCTCGGGGTGCCTCCACCGATAAAGATGCTGACCAGCTCACGACCCGCGGCGAGGGGCAGGTCACCCTCGAGATCGGCCACCAGGGCGTCGAGGTAGGCGGCCTCGGGGAGATCGGCACTCCGCCCGACGCCATGGGAGTTGAAGTCGCAGTAGGGGCACTTGCGAACACACCACGGCACATGCACGTAAAGCGACAGCGGCGGCAGGTCGGTCGAGGCGGGGATGGGTCCGCTCATGGCCGGCCGGGCTCCTTGTCCATGGCCGCGACCAGCGCCTGAAGGGCCCGACCCCGGTGGCTGTTACGGTTCTTCTGCTCGGCATTGAGCTCGGCGGCCGAGGCCTGTTGCTCGGGTACCCAGAACAGCGGATCGTAGCCGAATCCGCCGTCGCCGCGAGGAACCTGCAGGATCTCACCCTCCCAGCTGCGCTGGACGATCAACGGCACGGGATCTTCGGCATGCCGGAGCAGAACAAGTACGCACCAATACCGTGAGCTCCGGCGTCCCTCCGGCACCTCGGCCAGGGCATCGAGCAGCCGGGCGTTGTTACGGGCATCGCTCCTGGGCTCGCCGGCATAGCG
Organism: Halomonas aquatica; assembly: GCF_040196335.1. Lineage (NCBI taxonomy): Bacteria > Pseudomonadati > Pseudomonadota > Gammaproteobacteria > Oceanospirillales > Halomonadaceae > Halomonas > Halomonas aquatica. Next base: position 233,519 of record NZ_JBEGCJ010000004.1, on the reverse strand, counting down.
GGCCGAATGGATGCCGGGGGCCCCCGCCAGGGCATCCACCTCCAGGCCGGAATCGTCGGCCAGGGCGGGCAAGCCACTGAGGCGGCTGGCCTCCCGGGCCTTGAGCAGGGCGTTCTCGACGAAGGTCAGGCCGGTCTCATCGACATCGGCCACCCCATAGTCGGCCTGGGCTCGCACCTCGATGCCCAATGGCGCGAGCAACTGATGAAACTCGCGCAGCTTGCCGGCATTGCCACTGGCCAGAACCAGCAGGGCTGGACTCATGATCGATTCCCCATGCAATCAGAAGCACTCATTCTACGAGCCCAATCCACCAAGGGAAACGGCCGGATCAAGTGCTGAGCATATGACATGCATGGATGACGACCTATGGCATGCCGGCATCGGATAACCACCTGGAGGATGACAATTCCCATCGTGAAGTCCCATGAAACGTATCCCTGTAATCCTGTGTAACTTATTGTTTTTGTGACACCACAGGATGATTAAAGTGAAAATGAATAAAAAAATGTATTGATATCGCCATAAGTTAGTAACTAAAATTTACATTCTGTCCGAGACTTAACATCCTGGATTCAGAGTGAGGACCATTCCACGCTCGTCTGATTGCCTCACGGACTGTACTCATCTCACTTGCGAAGGGAGGTCGGGATCATGGAAGAGGGGCAAAGCCTGGTAGTGCTGGTCAGCGCCAACAATCCTCAGTCACAAGTCTTCATCGACTATCTCCACCGGCAGCTCGATTGTCAGGTCGTGCTCGTCGCGCCGAACACGGAATGGAAGGGCAAGGATACGTCGCCAACCGTGGTCCTTCTCGATGCGGATCACGTCGATGAAGCCACCACGCAACATTGGCATGTCAAGGCGGCCGAGGCCGATGACATGTCCTTGGCCACCTTCAACCTGCGTGACGAGGAACATGCGATCGAGTTCCTGTCGGCCATGAACCTGCAGGGTGTCTTCTATCGTGGGGATTCCCTGGAGATGATCTGCAAGGGACTGAAAATACTTCTGGATGGCAACCTGTGGATGTCTCGTTCCTTGATGACCCGGTTGATCCAGTTCTTCCGTCAACGGCAACTCAACTCGTACAGGCCGGTCTGCGGTCTGACACACCGGGAACTGGAAATCATCGCCCTGCTGGGCACGGGAAACACGAACATCGAGATCGCCAACCAGCTTTTTGTCAGCGAACACACCGTGAAGTCCCATCTCTACAACATCTTTCGCAAGATCAATGTGCATAACCGCCTGCAGGCAGTGAACTGGGCTCGACAGAATCTCGGCGCTCCCCCCTCACCGCTGGTCGGGCGACGCCAGCGGGATACCGCGTAAAAGGCCTTCACGCAACACTCCTGGGGGCTTCGTCAGGTCAATCGCACATGATCCTGAATGAGACCTGCCAGGGTCTCGGCGGCGTTGTGCGCCGTGGTATCGAGATGCAGCAGGTGAAGACGTTCCTCATCACCGACGGCCTCGAAACCAGCCTGCTGGCGAGCCAGTATCGCCAGGCTCTCCTTTGCTTCGACGCCCTGTCGCCCGGCCCGCTTCTCGATGCGTCGGCGCAGCGTGGCATCATCGGCCTCGAAACTGACCAACAACACGGGCAAGCCTCGGGCCTCGGCCTGCTGGCGCAGGAGGTCGCGCTGTTCCCTCTTCAGGAAGGTCCCGTCGACACAGGCAGGAAACCCGGCCTCCAGGAGCGTACCGGCGCATTCGGCCAGCCGCAGGTAGGTGCGTTCTGTGGTATCCCGGGAAAAGATATCCACAGCCGATGGGGTCGAAGGGTCCTGTGGATCGATGCCGTGTAGTCGCCTTCGCTCGACGTCCGAGCAGACCCTTACAGCCCCCAGTCGGCCGACCAGGGTGCGCGTGAATCGGCTCTTGCCGCTGCCCGAGACGCCGAAGCCGATCACCAGCGGGGGAAATCGGAACTCGGCATAGGCTTCGGCAAGCGCAAGATGCCCATGACATGCACGCATGGTTTCGGCCAGCAATGCCGGACGTTCCGCATCCTCACCCGCCGCACGACGGCGCTCCAGGGCGCGGCGCGCCCCCGCCAGGGCCTCGACGACACGAAAGACCGAGAGCAGACGAGCCAGCCCGTAGTCCCCTGACAGGCGCAGGTAGCGGTCTAGAGCCTGGCGGGCCAGCCCGGACTCGCCACGTGCATCCAGCCCCACCAGCAGCGCGGCGAGGTCATTGCCGGGGTCGAGGACACCATCGCCCCCAGGCCCCTGCAGGTCACGACCGATCGCATTGGCCAGCAACACCCGTCCCTGATCGCACAGCCGGCTATCGGAATGCTCCGAGGCCCAGCTGGCCGACAGCAGTCGACCCCGACGGCTCAGGAAGATCGGCGCCAGGCGCTGGATATCCTGCTCGAGCCACTCCCGTAGAGAGGAAAGACGATGGCGATCCTCCTCCCCGGTGAGCAACGGCTCGAGGGCCGCCACCTCGTCAGCGATCCTTTCCCGAAAGGCGGTAAGCCCGGCATCCTCATGAAAGCTCTCGCCGCTGTCTCGGCAGTGAAATGCCACCAGCCGGTCGATCAGTTCATCCAGCTTAAGGGCATCCTCACTGGAGGCCACATGTTGCGCATCTCTCTGGCTCATCTCGGGTCTACCGGTTGGTGGAAGGGGAGGTCAGGAGCGTTGCATCAACGCAAACGCCTTCTCGGCAGCATCCAGGGTCAACTGGATGTCTTCCGGGGCATGGGCACTGGACATGAAACCGGCCTCGAAGGCCGACGGCGCCAGATAGACTCCCTCATCGAGCATCGCGGTGAAGAAGCGGCGGAAGGCATCCCCGTCGCAGGCGGTGGCCTGGGCAAAGTTGTCGACCCGCCGCTGGCCGGTGAAGAAGATCCCGAACATGCCGCCGGCACGCTGGGTGATCATGTCGATGCCGGCGGCATCGGCACGCTCCTGAAGCCCGTGACAGAGGGTCTCGACCCGCTGAGCCAGGGCATCGTGGAAGCCCGGCTGGCGCAACTTGTTCAGCAGGGTGATACCTGCCGTCATCGCCAGCGGATTGCCCGACAGGGTACCGGCCTGATAAACCGGGCCCAGCGGCGAGACGATCTCCATGATCTCGCGACGACCGCCGAAAGCGCCCACCGGCATGCCGCCGCCAACGATCTTGCCCAGGCAGGTCAGGTCGGGTTCGATGCCATAGTGAGCCTGGGCGCCCCCCAGCGCCACCCTGAAGCCGGTCATCACCTCGTCGAAGATCAGCAGGCTGCCGAACCGGTCGCAGACCCGGCGCAGGGTCTCCAGAAAGCCCGGTTGGGGCGGAATGCAGTTCATGTTGCCGGCCACCGGCTCGACGATGATGCAGGCCACCTCGCTGCCGATCTCCTCGAAGCACTGCTCCACAGCATCGGGATCGTTGTAGGAGAGCGTCACGGTGTGCTCGGCCAGGGAGGCCGGCACCCCCGGCGAACTGGGCTCGCCGTGCGTCAGGGCCCCGGAGCCGGCCTTGACCAGCAGAGAGTCGGTGTGGCCATGGTAGTTGCCTTCGAACTTGACGATCTTGTCTCTACCGGTGAAGCCCCGGGCCAGGCGGACCGCCGACATGGTGGCCTCGGTCCCGGAGTTGACCATGCGCACCATCTCGATGCTCGGAATCATCTCGCAGATCAGGTCGGCCATGGTGGTCTCGATAGCCGTGGGCGTGCCGAAGGAGAGACCATCATCGAGTCGCTCACGTACCGCGCCCAGCACCTCGGGGTCGGCATGTCCGGTGATCATGGGGCCCCAGGAGCCGACGTAATCGACATAGCTCTTGCCCTCCACATCGAAGAGATAGGCGCCCTTGGCACGCTCCATGAACACCGGGGGACGATCCATCCCCTTGAAGGCGCGAACCGGCGAGTTGACCCCGCCAGGAATATGGCGGCAAGCCTGTTCGAAGAGCTGTGCGGATGTGGTCATGTCAACCTCTTGCCCTGTTGATGCCTGCCCGGCCGGACAGGCTGTGGATAGTTCTCTGGATAACCTTGTGGCTGGCAGTGAAAAACCGGTAAAGGTCGTCAAGAGACAGGCGACCGCCGGGCCGCCGGATTCGTCCCCATTCTCGTCTGCCGACGGGTCGATGACCAGCCCGTCCCTGCATCACCGCCCAGTCGCGACACCGGGAGCGAGAAAGGAAGGCAACGCCGGCAACTGCCAGAGGCGGCGTGGAAGCTGTTGATCGTCTCCGGGTTGCCAGCCATGGGCCAGCGCCTGCCAGGTGAAGGCCTGGGCCTGTTCGCAGGCCGTGACCAACGACTCTCCCGCCGCCAGGCGCGACGCCAGCGCGCTCGCCAGGGTACAGCCGGAGCCATGAAAGACGCCTTCGAGCCGCGGCCAGGTCCACTGGCGGCTGGTGTCCGGGGCATGAAGGGTGTGCTCCACACGATCGACCGGCACCCGCCCCGTGGGATCATCCGTGCCGGTGACCAGCAGCGCCTGGCAGCCGAGAGACATAAGGGCCACCGCCCGTTCGGTATCGTCGCAGAATTCGGAGCCGGCGAGACGAGCCAGCTCCTGCCGATTGGGCGTCAGGATATCCACGAGGGGCAGCAGATGATGGCGGATGCCATCGATCAGCTCGATTGTGGACAACTCACTGCCCCCACCGGCCTTAAGCAATGGATCCATCACCACCGGCACGCCCGGACGCCGCCGCAGGATATCCACCACGGCATCCAGCGCGGCCCCATCCGGGATCAATCCGATCTTGATGGCGGCAATCTCGATATCATCGAGGGCCGCCGCCATGGCGCGCAGGTCATCAGCAGGCACGGCATGAACCGCGATCACGTCTCGACAGTTCTGTACCGTCAGTGCCGTAGGCAGCGTCAGCGCCCAGCCGCCACAGGCGGCCACCGCTTCGCTATCGGCGACCAGGCCTGCACCGCCCGTAGGATCATGCCCAGCCAGCACCAGCACCGTCGGCAGGTGGGGGCTCAGTTCAAGGTTAGCGCCCATCAGAAGGGTTTCAGCACGGCGAGGAAGATGATCAGCAGCAGGCCGATCACCGGCAGCTCGTTGAACCAGCGGAAGAAGACATGACCGCGTCGGCAACGCGACTCGGCGAACTGCTTCAGATAGATCAGGCAGGCATGGTGGTAGCCCACCAGCAGCAGCACCACCACCAGCTTGGCATGGATCCATCCCTGACCGAGCCAGGCAGGATTGAGCACCAGCATGACGCTACCAAAGAGCAGCACGGCGATCATCGAGGGAGTCATGATGCCGCGATAGAGCTTGCGCTCCATGACCACGAAGTGGTCCATCGCCTGCTGCTCCCCGCGGTCCCGGGCCAGGGCGTGGTAGACATAGAGACGCGGCAGATAGAAGAGGGCAGCGAACCAGGTCACCATGGCCACCAGATGCAGGGCCTTCATCCACAGATACATGTCGACTCCTCAGCCGTGGGGAGAATCGGAAAAGCGGTAATGACGCTCGATGGCCTCGCGGGTGATGATACCGGAAATCCGCTTGTTCTTTGGCCGATGGCCATGTTCCACGTAGAGGGCATCCACCGCCTTGTCGTTGAGGCGATCGAAGGCCTCCGTGAGCGTCGCCTGGAGGTGGATCGGCGCCATGTCCAGGCGCTGGCCGGGGATCTCGAGCAGGTCCAGCAACGCGCTGTCGTCAGCCTCCGGCTCATCTTGCTCCATCAGCCAGCGGGCCAGGTCGGCGGCCTTGAGGGCCAGCAGCGGCTTGTTCGCGGTGGAGCGCTCGATCAGCACCCAGGCAGGATTGGACTCGAGCAGGGCGCTGGCCTGGTCGCGGGTCACCATGCGCGAGGTTCGCACCAGGCTGCGCTCCATGACGGCCGGTACCGACACCCGGGACAAGGCCTGCATCAGCGGCTGCTGCAGCGGGTGAAGGCCGTGCCGGGTGACGCTGATGAAGAGGCCGTCGCAGCGACACAGCTGGCGTGAGGTCAGTCCCGCCACCACCACCGCCAGCATGCCCGGCAGAATGATGTTGGGATTGTTGGAGAGCTCGAGCAGTGCCATCAGCGCGGCCAGGGGAGCCTGGAGCACCGCCCCCATCATGGCCGCCATGCCCAGCATGCCGTAGATCTCGGGACCGGCGGCAAGGCTCGGCATCAGATGAGCACCGAGCAAGCCCAGCAGGGTACCGGTCGCGGCCCCCACCACCAGCACCGGCCCGATGATGCCGACGGGAATCCCGCAGGCCAAGGCACCAGCAGTGAGCAGCAGCTTGCCGATGACCACCGCCATAAGCACATCCAGCGGCAGTCCGCCCGCCAGGATAAGGGCCAGGGTGTCGTAGCCCATGCCCTGCACCTGGGGATACCACCAGGCAACGGCGCCCACCATGCCTCCGACCAGTGCAAAGCGCGCTCCCCAGGGAAGGCGTTCAAGGTGTCTGCCGGAGCGGGCCACCCATACGAAGAGCCCGGCCAGCAGACCGATGACCAGAGCGCTGACCACCAGCCAGGGCAGGTTGACCAGTGAGCCCAGGGCCACCGATGACGCCTGGAAGGCACGTTCAGTGCCGAAAGCCAGCTGAGCCACCACCGCCCCCATGGTCGAGGCCAGTATCACCGGCATGAAGCCGACGATGGTGTACTCCATCATCACCACTTCCATGGCGAAGATGACACCCGCGACAGGGGTATGAAAGGACGCCGAGATGGCGGCTGCGGTGCCACAGGCCACCAGCACCCGCAGGCTGTTGTGGGGAAGCCTGAGCTTCTGACCGAGGCCGCTGACGGCCGCGGCACCGAGGTGAATGGCGGGCCCCTCTCGACCGGCGGAGAGTCCGCCAAGCACCGAGATCAACCCGACCCACCACTGGGTGAGCCAGTTGCGCAGCGGAAATCGGCCCTGATGGTAGGTCAGCCGCTCGATCACGTGGGCCACGCCGATCTTGCGGCCGGCAGGGGGCTGGCGCCAGAGCCAGAGGCCGATCAGGGTCACCGCCAGCATTGGCAGCAGGGCACGCCCCCAGGCGGGGAGCCGCTCGAAGGCCTCGGGATTGCCATCGGGCATGAAGGCCATGGCGCCCATGGAGAGCAACAGGCGAAACATCACCATCAGCCCACCGGTGATCAGCCCCGACACCACACCCAGTACGCACAGCTGGGGCAGGGCATCCACATTGGCCAACTGGCGACGGAAGGCATCCAGGCTGAAGTCGGGTAGCGAGAAGCGCGGCACGGCGACATTCCTGTTCGACCAGAGCATCGGGGGCCCACCCGTCTGGGTAGGCCAGGCTCCTCTTGTGTATCATATCCGGAGACAGAGGTCCCTACGCCTCACTTCCTTTCCTAGTTTCCAGGAGTCCATCGTGATCAAGGTCGGAATCGTCGGCGGCACCGGATATACCGGCGTCGAACTGCTCAGATTGCTGGCACGTCATCCGGACGTGGAGGTGGACGCCATTACCTCCCGCTCCGAGGCGGGCATGGCCGTCAGCGAGCTTTACCCCAACCTGCGTGGCTACTACGACGACCTGGCCTTCAGCGAACCCGATGCCGACCGGCTGGCACGCTGTGACGCCGTCTTCTTCGCCACCCCCCACGGCGTGGCCCATGCCCTGGCCGGCGAACTGCTCGAGCGGGGCACTCGCGTCATCGACCTGTCGGCCGACTTCCGACTGCGGGACAGCGACGAGTGGGCGAGCTGGTACGGCCAGCCCCACGGGGCGCCCGAGCTCCTCGATGAGGCGGTCTATGGGCTACCGGAGGTCAATCGCGAGCGCATCCGCAAAGCACGGCTGATTGCAGTGCCCGGCTGCTATCCCACGGCCGTGCAGCTTGGTCTGCTTCCGCTTCTGGAGGCAGGCCTGGTCGATACCGACCAGCTCATCGCCGACTGCAAGTCCGGGGTCACCGGCGCCGGACGCGGTGCCAAGGTTCCTTCGCTGCTGGCCGAAGCCAGCGAGTCCATGAAGGCCTATGGCGCCTCCGGCCACCGTCACCTGCCGGAGATCCGACAGGGACTCGGCGATGCGGCCGGACGTCCCGTGGGCCTGACCTTCGTGCCCCACCTGACCCCGATGATCCGCGGTATCCACGCCACCCTCTACGGCCGATTGACGGCCGACGCCGGGGACCTGCAGGCACTGTTCGAAGACCGCTTCGCCGATGAGCCCTTCGTCGACGTGATGCCCATGGGCAGCCATCCCGAAACGCGCAGCGTCAAGGGCGCCAACCTCTGCCGGATGGCGGTGCACCGTCCCGGGGACGGCGACACCGTGGTCGTGCTCGCGGTGATCGATAACCTGGTCAAGGGGGCCTCGGGCCAGGCCGTGCATAACCTCAACCTGATGTTCGGCCTTGACGAGACCGCCGGCCTCGACGCCCCGGCCATCATGCCCTGACTGCCACTCCTCCCATAAAAGTTGACCCTTTTGCTGGGGATTGTGGATAATCGCCTGTTGGCAAGACATTCATCGATCCAGGGGAGGTCACCCATGAGCGGTGCCGAATCCTTCGTTCCCACCCCCTTGATGCTCTCCGACGGCGCCCGTGCCCGGCTCGCGGCGCTCATCGAGGAACAGGGCAATCCCCGGCTCAAGCTTCGGGTCTACGTCACCGGCGGTGGCTGCTCGGGCTTCCAGTACGGCTTCGACTTCGCCGATGAGGCCGCCGAGGACGATACCCTCATCGAATTCGGGACGGTAGCCCTGGTGGTCGACCCGCTCTCCTACCAGTATCTGGTCGGTTCCACCGTCGACTACGAGGAAGGCCTGGCCGGCGCCCGCTTCCTGGTGCAGAACCCCAACGCCACCACCACCTGTGGATGCGGTGCCTCCTTCATGGTCTGAACCGCAAGCGTTGGACCAGTGGCGACTGTAGGGCTTGCCCTTCACTTGACGGTTCTCCGGGAACTCGCCATCGTTGATGGCGAGAATGATAAGGAATCCTTCCACGGAGAATCGTATGAAACATCAACTGAAGACAGCCACCCTCGCCGCCAGCATCGCCTTCGGGCTGGGGCTCACCAACCTCGCCAGCGCCGATGACCACGTCCTCGAAGTCGTCACTGACCCGAGCTTCGTGCCCTTCGAGATGATGGACCAGGAGTCCGGCGAGATGGTCGGCTTCGACATGGACATCATCAGCGAGCTCGCCGAGCGTGCAGGCTTCGAATACAACCTGCGCACGATGGACTTCAACGGCATCATCCCCGCCGTACAGACGGGTAACGTCGACATCGCCATCGCCGGCATCACCATCACCGAGGAGCGTGCCGAGATCGTCGACTTCTCCGATCCCTACTACGACAGCGGCCTGCGCATCCTGATCGGCGCCAACGACGACAGCGTCCAGGAACTCGATGACCTGAACGGCAAGAAGATCGGCACGAAGGTCGGCTCCACCAGCTACGACTTCCTCGAGAAGAACCTGGGGGACAACGCAGACATCACCCCGTACCCGGGCAGCAGCGACATGTACATGGCCCTGCTCGGCGGCAGCGTCGATGCGGTCTTCTACGATGCGCCCAACGTCGGCTACTTCTCCAAGACCAAGGGCGAGGGCCGCGTCAAGGTCGTGGGCGATCTCTACGAAGGCCAGCAGTACGGCATCGTCTTCGTCAAGGGCAGCGAATGGGTCGAACCCGTCAACGAGGCCATGGCCGAGATGAAGGCAGACGGCACCTACGACGAGATCCACGCCAAGTGGTTCGGTAGCGCCAGCGGCGAATGATGCTCGGCCGCTCCCGCTGACGGGGTCGGGTCATATGGCCCGGCCCCGTTGCGTTGCAAACCCGGCATCTTTCCCATTCGTCATCCCCCCGTCTTGACGGAGAAACCTTGTGGACGTCACCTTCCAATTCGACTGGCAGGCGGCCTTTGCCTCCATTCCCTTCCTGCTCGAGGGTATTCCCTACACCCTGTTGATCTCCTTCGGTGGTCTGGCCATCGGCTTCCTGATCGGTATCCTCTTCGGCCTGCTGCGCATCAGCCGCACCGCCTGGCTGAGGATCCCGGCCGTGGCCTACATCGAGATCTTCCGCGGCACCCCGGTGCTGGTGCAGGTACTGTTCATCTTCTACGGCTTGCCGCAGCTGCTGGGCGGGCCGATCAACGCCCTGGTGGCCGGCATCGCCGCCATCGCCGTCAACTCCGGCGCCTATATCTCGGAGATCGTGCGTGGCGGCGTGCAGTCCATCGAGCGCGGACAGCGCGAGGCAGGCATGTCACTCGGCCTGTCCGGTCGCCAGACCTTCCGCTATATCATCTGGCCCCAGGCCTTCCGGCGCATGATCCCGTCCCTGGGCAACCAGGGCATCATCAGCATCAAGGACACCTCACTGTTCTCGGTGATCGGGGTCGGAGAGCTGGTCCGTCAGGGTCAGGTCTACATCGCCACCACCTTCACCGCCCTGGAGGTATACCTGATGGTCGCCATGCTCTATCTGGCGATCACCCTGACCCTCTCGTTTGCGCTGCGCCAGCTGGAGCGCAAGGGCCTGGTCGGACAATAAGGAACACGCGACATGAAAGACGACAAGTCCACGTCCGGCGTCGATCCCATCGTGCGCATGGACAAGGTCAACAAGCATTTCGGCAGCCTGCACGTCCTCAAGGACATCGAAATGACGGTCTCGCCCGGCGAGGTGGTGGTGGTCATCGGCGCCAGCGGCTCGGGAAAGTCGACGCTGATCCGCTGCATCAACGGGCTCGAGGAGTTCCAGCAGGGCTACCTGGAGGTCGATGGCAGCCCGCTGGTGCCCCATGGCAAGGCTACCCAGGCGCTGCAGAAGATCCGCACCGAGGTCGGTATGGTCTTCCAGCAGTTCAACCTCTTCCCGCACCTGAGCGTACTGGACAACGTGACCCTCGCACCGATGAAGGTGCGTGGCTGGAGCCGAGACGATGCAACCGAGACGGCCGAGCGGCTGCTCGAGCGGGTCGGCATCAGCGACCAGGCCGCCAAGCACCCCGGTCAGCTCTCCGGTGGCCAGCAGCAGCGTGTGGCCCTGGCGCGTGCACTGGCCATGGAACCCCGCCTGATGCTGTTCGACGAGCCCACCTCGGCACTGGACCCGGAGATGATCGGCGAGGTCCTGGACGCCATGCGTGAGCTTGCCCGGGAGGGCATGACCATGATCATCGTGACCCACGAGATGGGCTTCGCCCGTGAGGTCGCCGACCGGGTGATCTTCATTCACAAGGGCAAGATCACCGAGGAGGGTCCGCCCGAGAAGGTCTTCGACTCTCCGCAGAATGAACGGACCCAGAGCTTCCTCTCACGAGTCCTCAAGCACTGATCCCGCCTCCCAAGCTCCTCACCGAGCCCTTCAAGAAGGCCCTGTCGCTATCGACAGGGCCTTTTTTTGCCTGTGGACAGAAAATTTTTCCAGGGGGTCTCGATCTGCCTACAGCCCTCGTCACACAGGGCGATGGATCCATTTCCTGCGACTGTTCACAGTCACGGTAACAAGCCAGGTAGGGAACGGTGGACAAACGGTGTCTGTTTCCGAGTGTGGATAAGTCGCCATTCCATCCACAGCCTCCGGACACCTCGTCCGCAGGCAGTCACGCTCTTTTCCGAGAAGGTGACAACAACACAACCTCATGTAAAATATCTATTTTATCAGCTTATCCACCGATAATACCCACACTAGTAATTACAACCACAATAGAACTTCTCTTTTTATATTCTATTTAATTGTTTATGTACGGAGATGGGCCGAAGCGATGGGAATTGAGGTGTGGAAAACCCTGACGATTACCCACAAGGGGTTTATACTGGCCCGCTGATTTCAACCCCTGACTGCACTATCGGCGCATTGCGCCAAGAGGTGACCCTTGGAGTATCCCGACCGCTTTGACGTCATCGTCATCGGCGGCGGCCATGCCGGAACCGAAGCCGCCCTGGCCTCGGCCCGCATGGGCTGCCGGACCTTGCTGCTGACCCACAACATCGAGACCCTCGGCCAGATGTCCTGCAATCCCGCCATCGGCGGGATCGGCAAGAGCCATCTGGTCAAGGAGATCGATGCCCTGGGCGGTGCCATGGGACTGGCAACCGACCTCGGCGGGATCCAGTTCCGTGTGCTCAACGCCCGCAAGGGACCGGCGGTGCGTGCCACTCGTGCCCAGGCCGACCGGGTTCGCTACAAGGCCGCGATTCGCAACTTGCTGGAGAACCAGGCCAACCTGACCCTTTTCCAGCAGGCGGCAGGCGATCTGATCGTCGATGGACAGACCGTGCGTGGCGTGGTCACCGAGACCGGCATCCGTTTCCTCGCCGAGACCGTGGTCCTGTGCACCGGAACCTTCCTCGGGGGAGTGATCCATATCGGGCTCGACACCAGCCGCGGCGGACGCGCCGGTGCCCCCCCCTCCAACGGGCTGGCCGAGCGGTTGCGTGCTCTGCCGTTTCGCGTCGATCGACTCAAGACCGGCACACCGCCGAGACTCGACGCCAGGAGCATCGACCTCTCGGCACTGGAGGAGCAGCCCGGTGACATGCCGACCCCTGTGATGTCCTACCTGGGCAACCGCGCGATGCACCCCCGGCAGGTGAGTTGCCACATCGCGCACACCAACGAGCACACCCACGAGATCATCCATGCCAACCTCGATCGTTCGCCGATGTACTCGGGGGTCATCGAGGGGGTGGGGCCGCGCTACTGCCCATCCATCGAGGACAAGGTGCATCGCTTCGCCGACAAGGCCAGTCACCAGGTGTTCGTAGAGCCGGAAGGCCTGGATACCCATGAGCTGTATCCCAATGGCATCTCCACCTCGCTGCCCTTCGATGTGCAGTTGCAGGTAGTGCGCTCGATCAAGGGGTTCGAGAACGCCCATATCACTCGGCCGGGCTATGCCATCGAGTACGATTTCTTCGATCCACGGGACCTCAAGCACTCGCTGGAGACGAAGTTCATCCACAACCTGTTCTTCGCCGGCCAGATCAATGGCACGACCGGCTACGAGGAGGCAGGGGCCCAGGGCCTGCTGGCGGGTCTCAACGCCGCACGTCGGGCCCACGGACAGGAAGCCTGGTCACCGCGTCGCGACGAGGCTTACCTCGGCGTGCTGGTGGATGACCTGGTCACCATGGGGACGAAGGAGCCCTATCGGATGTTCACCTCTCGGGCCGAGTACCGCCTGCTGTTGCGCGAGGACAATGCCGACATGCGGTTGACCGAGACCGGCCGCGAGCTCGGCCTGGTGGACGATGCCCGCTGGTCGGCCTTCACAACAAAGCGGGACGCCGTGGAGCGCGAGAGCGCTCGTTTCCGGGCCAGTTGGGTGCAGCCGGGAACTCCCGCGGCGACCCTGGTCGAGGCCAGGACCGGCGCTCCCCTGCCCCGTGAATACAGCCTGATGGACCTGCTCAAGCGCCCCGAGCTCACCTATGTCGACCTCGCCGACCTGCCCGGCATCGAGGGAGGTGCCGTGGAGGACGCCGCAGTGGCAGATCAGGTGCAGATCCAGGCCAAGTACCAGGGCTACATCGATCGTCAGCAGCACGAGATCGACAAGCTCAAGCGTCACGAGGCAACCCCCCTGCCGACCGATCTGGACTACCAGCGCGTCGAGGGGCTCTCCAACGAGATCCGCCAGAAGCTCGAGGAGGCACGCCCCGAGACCCTGGCCCAGGCCGCGCGCATCTCCGGCGTGACACCGGCAGCGGTGTCGATCCTGCTGATTCACCTCAAGAAGCGACGCCTGCTCGACGACACCCGGGCGGCCAGTGCATGACGGCAGTGGTGGATACCGTCGAGGCACGCCTCGACCGCGGTCTGGAGGCACTGGACATCAGCGTGGACGAAGAGCAGCGCCGTCGGCTCCTGGCGCTGGTGGGCCTGTTGCACAAGTGGAACCGCGCCTATAACCTCACCGCGATACGCACGCCGGAGGAGATGGTTACCCGCCACCTCCTCGACAGCGCCGCGGTGCTGCCCTTCGTCAAGGGTCCGGAGCTGCTCGATGTGGGCTCGGGGCCGGGGGTTCCCGGTCTGGTACTGGCGATCCTCAGGCCCTCGCTTGCCGTCACGCTGCTCGACAGCAACGGCAAGAAGGTGCGTTTCCAGCGCCAGGCCGTGATGGAGCTCGGCCTGACCAATGTCACGTCTGAGCAATCGAGAGTTGAGGCCTTCGACCCGGTCTCCGGGGGATACGGGCAGGTGATCTCGCGGGCCTTCTCCAGCCTGGGTGATTTCGTCTCGCTGACCTCGAGCCTGGTGGCACCCGGTGGCGAGTGGCTGGCCATGAAGGGCCCGGCCGTGGATGATGAACTTGGCGGCCTCCCCGAGGGCATCACCCTGGTGGCCCGCCATGATATCGCTGTGCCGTTCGAGACCGGCAGACGGCAGCTCGTGGTCCTTCGGCACCGATATTCCATCAAGGCCTGTACCTGAGGCGTCTGTTTCCCCAGCAAGGGAGTTCATGTGACCAAGATCATTGCCTTGACCAACCAGAAGGGCGGCGTGGGAAAGACCACTACCGCCGTCAACCTGGCCGCCAGCCTGGCGGCGCTGGATCGCCGCGTACTGCTGGTCGACCTGGATCCTCAGGGGCACGCCACCATGGGCAGCGGTGCCGACAAGCACGCGCTGGATGGCAGCGTGCTTGACGTGGTACTGGGCGACAAGAAGCCCACCGAGGTGATCCTGGACTGCCCCCAGGCAGGCTTCGCCCTGATGCCGGGAAATGGCGACCTGACCGCCGCCGAGGTGGAACTGCTCGATGGCAAAGAGGGACGAGAGCGCAGCCTGGTCAAGGCGCTGGAGGAGGTGGCCGGTGAGTATGACGTGGTGCTGATCGACTGCCCCCCGTCGCTGAACATGCTCACCGTCAATGCGCTGACTGCTGCCGACGGCGTGCTGATTCCGTTGCAGTGCGAGTTCTATGCGCTGGAAGGGCTCTCGGCTCTGCTCGATACGGTTGAGCAGATCAAGGACAGCGTGAATCCTCAGATCGAGATCTACGGTATCCTGCGGACCATGTTTGACGCTCGTAACAGCCTGACCCGGGATATCAGCAAGCAGTTGCGCGACTACTTCGGCGAAGCGCTGCTGAAGACCACCATCCCGCGCAACGTCAGGGTCGCCGAGGCCCCCAGTCACGGGTTGCCGGTCACCAAGTACGCGCGTTTCTCGCGAGGCAGCCAGGCACACCGGGTGCTGGCCAAGGAATTGATCCGGCGCCTGTCGCTGTAGGATGGCCGCCGAACACCGCTGGTAGTGATGAGGGATTGTCGATGACGCGTAAACGCGCCCTGGGACGTGGCCTGGATGCCCTGATCGGTGCCAACGCCCGCCGTCGTGAAAGCCTTGACCTGCCCGAGGTCGATATCGAGCAGGGCGTCGTGAGCGGCACTCCTCAGGCATCCGAGCCCGAGGAGCGCCTTGAGCGCCTGCCGCTGGGGCAGCTCTCCCGCGGCAAGTACCAGCCACGACGTGATATCCAGCCTGAGGCCCTCGAGGAGCTGGCCGACTCCATCCGTGCCCAAGGCGTGATGCAGCCGATCGTGGTGCGTCCCGTCGGCGACGCTCGCTACGAGATCATCGCCGGCGAACGCCGCTGGCGTGCCGCCCAGCTTGCCGAGCTCGACGTCATTCCCGCGGTGATACGGGAGGTCACTGATGAGGTAGCGCTGGCGCTGGCCCTGATCGAGAACATCCAGCGCGAGGATCTCAATCCCGTCGAGGAGGCGATGGCGCTGAAGCGGCTGCTCGAGGAGTTCTCGTTGACCCAGCAGCAAACTGCCGATGCCGTGGGCCGCTCCCGTGCTCAGGTGACCAACCTGCTGCGTCTGTTGACGCTGGATCCCGAAGTGCAGACCCTGCTCGAGCGCGGCGATCTGGACATGGGGCATGCCCGTGCGCTGCTGGCACTGTCGGGCGCCCGGCAGCGCAAGGCCGCCCACGAGGTGGTCAACAAGGGCCTCACCGTTCGCGATACCGAGGCATTGGTCAAGCGCCTGGCCAGCGGTGAGTCGGCGAAGCCCCAGCGGGAGGCGCCGTCCGCGGATGTGGCGGGCCTGGAGACCCGCCTCTCCGAGACGCTTGGCGCCCCGGTGAAGATCCAGCACGGACGGGGCGGCAAGGGTCGGGTGACGATCCGCTATGCGAGCCTCGATGAACTCGATGGCATCCTCGAGCATATCCGCTGACGGGGATGGAGCCGGTGAGGAATGTCACTTAGTCAACTAAGCAATATGGCCGAATTTATCGACTTTTAGTCGTAGAGCAACGAGATATAGTGAGCGATAGCGGCTTTGTCGGTTGAAGCCTGGGTAGGGCTTCCTTATAATCGCGCCGGGCCTTTCGTTGACGTCGCTCGGCGAGGATCGGCGAGGAAAAGCGAAAGCAGACGGGTCGCCGACCATCGGTAGCGTGAACGGAGACCTCCATGGCAGCCAGGATCACGCGCCCCAGCCTGCGGCCACTGTGGGTCGCCCAGCTTGCCGCCATGGCGCTCATGGTCGGGCTCGCTGCCGGGTTAAAAGGCCCCGCCGACGCCTTTTCGGCCTTGGTGGGAAGCGTCGTGGCGCTGCTGCCTAACATCTATTTCGCCTGGCGCGTGTATCGCCACCGCGGCGGGCGCCAGGTACGCCGAGTGGTCCACGGGCTCTACCGAGCGGCGGCCGGAAAGTTTGGTTTGACAGTGGCACTCTTCACACTGGTATTCGTCACAGTGCCCCTTTCAAATCATGCTTTATTCTTTGGGGCTTATGTGGTGACACTGTTCGCGTATTGGCTGGCCTCCTGGCAGATGACGCGACAGACACCCAACTGAAATCGAGGCAGCTCATGGCAGGAAACAACCAGACTCCTACAGAGTATATTCAGCACCACCTGCAGAATCTGACCTATGGCTACCATCCGGAAAATGGCTGGTCGCTGGCCCACTCTGCCGGCGAGGCTCAGGAGATGGGCTTCTTGGCCATCCACCTGGATTCCATGGGCTGGTCGCTGGCGATGGGCGCGCTGTTCATCTGGCTGTTCCGCATGGTCGGAAAATCCGCGACCACCGGTGTCCCCGGCAAGTTCCAGTGCGCGATCGAGATGGTCTTCGAGTTCGTCGAAGGCACCGTGCGTGGCGCATTCCTGCACGGCAGGAACTCCGTGATCGCCCCGCTGGCGCTGACGCTGTTTGTCTGGATCTTCCTGATGAACCTGCTCAAGCTGGTGCCTGTGGACCTGGCTCCGCAACTGTTTGCCAAATTTGGCGTCGAGTACATGAAGCTCGTGCCGACCACCGACCCCAACGTCACCCTCGGCATGGCGCTGGGCGTGTTCTGCCTGATCATCTACTACAGCATCAAGGTCAAAGGGGCCGGCGGCTTCGTCAAGGAGCTGTCCTTTACCCCGTTCAACCACTGGTCGCTCATTCCCTTCAACCTGGTCATGGAACTCATCGGCCTTCTGGTCAAGCCTCTCAGCCTGGGCCTGCGTCTCTTCGGCAACATGTTCGCCGGTGAAGTCATCTTCCTGCTGATCGCTCTGCTGCCGTTCTGGGTCTCCTGGACGCTGAACGTGCCCTGGGCCATCTTCCACATCTTGGTCATCACCCTGCAGGCGTTCATCTTCACCGTCTTGACGGTGGTGTACCTGAGCGCGGCACATGAGCATCACTGAATCACGTAACACCCGATAAACCCTTGAACCTGAACGTAAACTCGATAGGAGCATCACCATGGAACTCATCTACATTGCTGCTTCCCTCATGATCGGCCTGGGCGCACTGGGTACCGGCATCGGCTTCGCCCTGCTGGGTGGCAAGCTGCTCGAAACCACCGCTCGTCAGCCGGAGCTGGGTGACCAGCTGCAGACTAAGACCTTCCTGATGGCAGGCCTGCTGGACGCCGTGCCGATGATCGGCGTCGGCATCGCGATGTACCTGATCTTCGTCGTCGCCGGTTAACGTTTGGCATACCGGGCGCATCGCGCTCGGTCTGCTTGTTTCCGGACGCCACGAATCTGTCAGAGGTACGTCCCTGTGAATATCAACATGACGCTAATCGGACAGATGATCGCCTTCGCGATCTTCGTCGGATTTTGCATTAAGTTTGTGTGGCCGCCGATCAGCAATGCGCTCCATGAGCGTCAGAAGAAGATCGCCGACGGCCTGGACGCGGCTAGCCGTGCCTCGCGTGACCTGGAGCTGGCCGAAGAACAGGCCGGCGAGACGCTGCGCGAGAGCAAGGAGCAGGCCGCCGAGATTCTGGAGCAGGCCCACAAGCGGTCCAGCCAGATGATCGAGGAGGCGCGTGACCAGGCGCGCCAGGAAGGCGAGCGGATCATCGCTCAGGCCAAGTCCGAGATCGACCAGGAAGTGAATCGCGCGAAGGAAGACCTGCGGGTGCAGGTATCGCGACTCGCTATCGTGGGTGCGGAGCGGATCCTGGAATCCTCCATCGACGAGAAGAAGCACGCGAAGCTCGTCGACGAACTCGCCAACGAGCTTTGAGGAGGTGACCCATGGCGGAAACGTCTACCGTCGCACGACCCTACGCTAAGGCGGCCTTCGAGTACGCCGTTGAGCAGCAGGCACTGGATGACTGGGCCGCGATGCTCGAGACCGCGGCGCGCATCGTCGAAGATGACGACATGAAGCGCCTCGTGCTCGGCAACCCGCAGCTGTCCAGCTCCCAGAAGGCCGATGTGGTCGTCGACGTCTGTGGCGACGCCGTGAGCGACGCCGTCCGCAACTTCCTGGGCCTGGTGGGCCAGAAAGGCCGCCTTTCGGCGCTGCCGGCCATCGTCGAGCAGTTCAACATGCTCAAGGCCCAGCAGGAGAGGCGCATGGACGTGAACATCGTCTCTGCCTTTCCGCTGGACGATGCGCAGCAGGACAAGCTCGCGAGTGCACTGGCCAAGCGTCTGAACCGCGAAATCTCCATTACCACTCAGGTGGATTCCACCCTCCTGGGGGGCGTCATCCTGCGTGCCGGCGATACCGTCATCGACGGTTCGGTACGCGGTAGACTGAACCGCCTCCACGAGGCCCTTTCCGCCTGAGTCTGAGGGACATGGCATGCAGCAACTGAATCCTTCCGAGATCAGCGACATCATCAAGCAGCGTATCGAGAAGCTGGATGTCGCATCTGAAGCCCGTAATCAGGGCACCATCGTCAGCGTGTCTGACGGTATCGTGCAGATCCACGGTCTGGCCGACGCGATGTTCGGCGAGATGATCGAGTTTCCCGGTGGCATCTTCGGCATGACGCTGAACCTCGAGCGCGACAATGTCGGCGCCGTGGTTCTCGGTGACTACCAGCAGCTCGAAGAGGGCATGACCGCCCAGTGTACCGGTCGCATCCTCGAGGTGCCGGTGGGGCCCGAGCTGGCCGGCCGCGTGGTCGATGCCCTGGGCAATCCCATCGACGGCAAGGGTGACTTGAACACCAAGATGACCGATCCGGTGGAAAAGGTTGCCCCCGGCGTCATCACCCGTCAGTCCGTCGATGAGCCGATCCAGACCGGCTTCAAGTCCATCGACGCCATGGTGCCGATCGGCCGCGGCCAGCGTGAGCTGATCATCGGCGACCGCCAGATCGGCAAGTCGGCTATCGCCATCGACGCGATCATCAACCAGAAGGGCAAGGGCGTCACCTGCGTCTATGTGGCCATCGGCCAGAAGCAGTCGACCATTGCCAACGTGGTGCGCAAGCTCGAGGAGCACGGCGCCATGGAGCACACCATCGTGGTCGCCGCCGGCGCCGCCGATCCGGCCCCGATGCAGTTCCTCGCCGCCTACTCCGGCTGCACCATGGGCGAGTACTTCCGTGATCGCGGTGAAGATGCGCTGATCGTCTACGACGACCTCTCCAAGCAGGCCGTGGCCTATCGTCAGGTCTCCCTGCTGCTGCGTCGTCCGCCGGGTCGTGAAGCCTACCCGGGTGACGTCTTCTACCTCCACTCCCGCCTGCTCGAGCGTGCCGCTCGCGTGAACGTCGACTACGTCGAGAAGTTCACCAACGGCGAGGTGAAGGGAAAGACCGGCTCGCTGACGGCCCTGCCGATCATCGAGACCCAGGGTGGCGACGTCTCCGCGTTTGTTCCGACCAACGTGATCTCGATCACCGATGGCCAGATCTTCCTCGAGACCGACCTGTTCAACTCGGGCATCCGTCCGGCCATCAATGCCGGCCTCTCGGTGTCCCGTGTCGGCGGCTCAGCCCAGACCAAGATCATCAAGAAGCTCGGCGGCAGCGTGCGTCTGGCTCTGGCCCAGTATCGCGAGCTGGCAGCCTTCGCTCAGTTCGCCTCCGATCTGGACGAGGCGACTCGCAAGCAGCTGGAGCATGGTCAGCGCGTTACCGAGTTGATGAAACAGAACCAGTACGCTCCGATGTCCGTGGCCGATATGGCTATCTCCCTGTATGCCGCCAACGAAGGCTACCTGCAGGATATCGAGGTCAACAAGGTACTGGATTTCGAGCGCGCGCTGCAGTCCTTCATGAAGTCCGAGCACGCCGATCTGCTCGACACCATCAACCAGACCGGCGACTACAGCGACGAGATCAAGGATGGTTTGAAGCAGGGTCTCGAGAAGTTCAAGGCCACTCAGAGCTGGTAATGCCGACGGTCCGCTCCTCCGGGGCGGGCCCTGGAGCTTTCTGAGGGCCACGAACGATAAGGTAGATCGCTATGGCAGCTGCAAAAGAGATACGCACCCAGATCGGGAGCATCAAGAACACGCAGAAGATCACCAGCGCCATGGAAATGGTGGCTGCGTCGAAGATGCGCAAGGCACAGGACCGGATGAAGGCCAGCCAGCCCTATGCCAAGCAGATCCGCAAAGTCGTTGGCCACGTCGCCGACGCCAACCCGGAGTACAAGCATCCGTGGATGGCGGAGCGCGAGGTCAATCGGGTCGGCTACATCGTGGTCTCCTCCGACCGCGGGCTGTGTGGTGGCCTCAACGTCAACCTGTTCAAGTCCGTGGTGAAGGATGCCAAGGCCCGGCGTGACCAGGGCGCAGAGCTCGATTTCTGCGCCCTGGGCGGCAAGGCCACCAGCTTCTTCCGCAAGTTTGGCGGCAGCCTGGTCGCGGCCAAGAGCGGCCTGGGCGAGGCGCCCGATCCGGATGACCTGATCGGCAGCGTGAAGGTCATGCTGGATGCATACGACGAGGGCCAGCTGGACCGCCTGTACGTGGTGTACAACGAGTTCGTCAACACCATGAGCCAGACGCCGGTGGTTCGCCAACTCCTGCCCCTTTCGGCCGAGATGGCCGAGATGGGTGAGGAAGAGTCCAATGAGGAAAACAAGCGTCCCGGTGGCTGGGACTACCTGTATGAGCCGGATGCCAAGGCGCTCCTGGATAGCCTGCTCGTGCGTTTCGTCGAGGCGCAGGTCTATCAGGCGGTGGTCGAAAACGTGGCGTGCGAGCAGGCCGCTCGCATGATCGCCATGAAGAGTGCCACCGACAACGCCGGCAATCTGATCGACGACCTGGAGCTGGTGTACAACAAGGCCCGTCAGGCGGCCATCACCCAGGAAATCTCCGAGATCGTCGGTGGCGCCGCCGCCGTTTAGCGTCGGGGAGGGCCGAGCCCTCCCGGCAAGCAGGTTTCATTTGCAGGTATTTGAGAGGAACCAAGATGAGCGGACGTATCGTACAAATCATCGGCGCGGTGATTGACGTAGAGTTTCCGCGGGACAATGTTCCCAAGGTCTACGACGCGCTGAATGTCTCGGACACCGGGACCGTTCTCGAGACTCAGCAGCAGCTGGGTGACGGCGTGGTGCGCACCATCGCCATGGGCACGACCGAAGGACTCAAGCGTGGCCTGGAGGTCGTCGGCACCGGTGCTGCCATCTCCGTGCCGGTCGGCACGGCGACCCTGGGTCGTATCATGAACGTGCTGGGCGAGCCCATCGACGAGGCGGGCGAGATCGGCGAGACCGAGCGCATGCCCATCCACCGAAAGGCTCCCGGCTATGCCGAACAGGCGGCCTCCAACGAGTTGCTGGAGACCGGCATCAAGGTCATCGACCTGGTGTGCCCGTTCGCGAAGGGCGGCAAGGTCGGCCTGTTCGGCGGTGCTGGCGTGGGCAAGACCGTCAACATGATGGAGCTCATCCGCAACATCGCCACCGAGCACAGCGGCTACTCCGTGTTCGCTGGCGTCGGTGAGCGTACCCGCGAGGGTAACGACTTCTATCATGAGATGACCGAATCCAACGTCATCGACAAGGTGTCGCTGGTCTACGGTCAGATGAACGAACCGCCCGGGAACCGCCTGCGCGTGGCCCTGACCGGTCTGACCATCGCCGAGAAGTTCCGCGATGAAGGCCGCGACGTGCTGCTCTTCGTCGACAACATCTACCGTTACACCCTGGCCGGTACCGAGGTGTCCGCACTGCTGGGCCGCATGCCGTCCGCGGTGGGCTACCAGCCGACCCTGGCGGAGGAGATGGGTGTCCTGCAGGAGCGCATCACCTCCACCAAGACCGGCTCGATCACCTCCGTGCAGGCCGTCTACGTGCCCGCGGATGACCTGACCGACCCGTCTCCGGCGACCACCTTCTCGCACCTGGATGCGACCGTGGTACTGGCGCGCTCGATCGCCGAGCTGGGTATCTACCCGGCCATCGATCCGCTGGACTCCACCTCGCGTCAGCTCGACCCGCTGGTCGTCGGCGAGGAGCACTACAACACCGCTCGCGGTGTGCAGAACGTGCTGCAGCGCTACAAGGAGCTCAAGGACATCATCGCGATCCTGGGCATGGACGAGCTGTCCGACGAGGACAAGCTGGCCGTGTCACGGGCGCGCAAGATCCAGCGCTTCCTGTCGCAGCCGTTCTTCGTGGCCGAGGTCTTCACCGGGGCGCCCGGCAAGTACGTGTCCCTCAAGGACACGATCCGTGGCTTCCAGGGTATCCTCGACGGCGAGTATGACGAGCTGCCCGAGCAGGCCTTCTACATGGTCGGCACCATCGACGAGGCCGTCGAGAAAGCCAACCAGATGAAGTAATCGCTCCACCTGGGAGACGTCATCATGACGAAAAGCTTCAAGTGCGAGATCGTCAGCGCCGAGTCGTCGATCTACTCCGGTACGGCCGAGCAGGTCGTGGCGGCTGGCGCCATGGGGGATCTCGGGATCCTGGCCGGGCACACGCCGCTGCTCACTGAGCTGTCGCCGGGTCCGGTACGGATCGTCCATGGCGGAGGCGAGGAAGATCACTTCTATGTCTCGGGCGGTTTCCTCGAGGTGCAGCCCGACGTGGTCACCGTGCTGGCGGACACCGCCGTGCGTGCCGATGACCTCGACGAGGCGTCCGCCGAGGAGGCTCGTCAGCAGGCGCTGAAGGACATGGACAACAAGTCAGCGGAACTCGACTACAGCCATGCCGCCGCGGAACTGTCCGAAGCCATGGCACAGCTGCGTACCATCCAGCAGCTGCGTCGCAAGGCCGGCCGGAGCTGACAGCCCGTCGTGTCTTGACTTCGACGCCCCCTGGATCCTGTCCGGGGGGCGTCGTCGCGTCTGGCCCTTCCGAGAGGTGCCCGCACGTCAGCCAGAGGCATGCCTGTGTATGCCCTATCGCCGCCGGCCTGCCGGCGTCTTTTCCCCCACGCGGACCGTTACATGGACTGGCTACAGATACTCGTCCTCTCCGTCGTCCAGGGATTGACCGAATTCCTGCCGATTTCCAGTTCCGCCCACCTGATCCTTGTGCCGGTCTTCACCGAATGGAAAGACCAGGGCCTGGCCTTCGACGTCTCCCTGCACATCGGCAGCCTGAGCGCAGTGATGCTCTACTTTCGCCATGAGCTGGTGGGCATGACCACCAGCTGGTGTCGCAGTGTGGCGGGGCGCGGGACAGACGACGAGGCCCGTCTGGCCTGGTGGGTGATCCTGGCCACCATCCCCGTCGGGTTGGCGGGGCTCGTCTTCAAGGACACGATCGAGGTGGTCATGCGCTCGCCGCTGGTCATCGCCGGGGGCCTGATCGTCTTCGGGCTGCTGCTGGCCTGGGCGGACTGGCACCGTCGGGCCACACGAAACGAATATCATCTGGCCTGGCAGGATGCCCTGTGGATCGGCCTCGCCCAGGCGCTGGCGCTGATTCCGGGGACCTCCCGGTCCGGCATCACCATGACGGCAGGGCTGCTGCTGGGCCTGAACCGTGAGGCCTCGGCACGCTTCTCCTTCCTGCTCTCCATCCCGGTCATTGTCCTGGCCGGCGGCCTCAAGATCCTGGATCTCCTCGAGGCCAAGGTTCCAGTGGACTGGACGGCGCTGGCTGGCGGCGCCCTACTCTCGGGCATCAGCGCCTACCTGTGCATTCACTTCTTCCTGGCTTTCATCAAGCGCATCGGCATGCAGCCCTTCGTGATCTACCGCCTGGTGCTGGGTGTCGCGCTGATCTGGCTCTTCGGAGGCGCCTGACATGACGGTACTGCGACCGATCCTCCTGTCCCTGCTGTTGGGCCTGATGCTGTCGGGCTGTTCCGAGCGCGATCGTCCACTGGACTCCCCGGTGACCTTCGAGGGCGATATCTTCGGCACCTTCTACCAGGTGAGCATCTCCGACCCCCTGACCCAGGGCGAGGCCAAGGAACTCGAGGAAGGCTTTCTCGCCGAACTCGAGGCGGTGGATGCGGCCATGTCCACCTGGCGCGATGACTCTGAGCTCATGGACCTCAACCGAGCTCCTCCGGGGGAATGGCAGTCGCTTTCCGACCCGCTGATCGAGGTGCTGGCCATCGGCCAGTCGGTGTCCGAGGCCAGCGGCGGGGCCTTCGACATGACCATCGGTGACCTGGTCAACCTCTGGAGCTTCGGCCCCGAGGCCCGGCCCCGGGAGGTCCCCGATGACGCGGTTCTGGCCGAACGCCTGGCCAGGATCGGCCCGGGCAGCCTGGAGGTCGACGCCGAAGCGGGCAAGGCGCGACGGCTGCGCGACGTCTTCGTCGACCTCTCCGGCGTGGCCAAGGGCCATGCCACCGATCGGGTGGCCACTTATCTCGATGGTCAGAAGCTCGATCACTACCTGGTCAACCTTGGGGGGGAGGTCAAGGTGAGCGGCTACCGTGACGCCGAGTCGGCGCCTTGGCGGATCGGCATCGAGGTGCCCCGTGACGGTCGTCCCGAGGCACAGCACGTGTTCGCCCTAGAGGATATCGCGTTGGCCACCTCCGGTGACTATCGCAACTACTTCGAGGAGCAGGGTCAGCGCTATTCCCACACCCTGGATCCTCGCACCGGTCGACCCATCGAGCACCGCCTGGCCTCGGTGACCGTCGTGCACCCCTCCGATGTCTGGGCCGATGCGTGGGCCACCGCGCTGCTGGTTCTGGGCGAACAGGAAGGCATGGCACTGGCCCGGGAACGGGGGCTCGCGGTATTGATGCTGGCGCGTCAGGGCGAGGGCTGGACGAGCCTGGCGAGTCCGGCCTTCGCCGAGCGCTTCGGCCGTGCGACCATCGACGAGCTCGACGAGCTCGGCGTGACGGTGGTCGACGGCACGTCAGACGGCATGGCGGCGGATGCCGGACGCCCCGTAGAATAGGGAAAATGCGACTGAACTCGGACAAGGAATCATGATGACGCTCGACGTGGTGATACTGGCAGCCGGGCAGGGGACCCGGATGCGCTCGGCCCTGCCCAAGGTACTGCACCGCCTGGCCGGCAAGCCGATGGTGCGTCATGTGATCGATACCGCCGAGGGGCTCGAGGCAGAGCGTACCCACGTGGTGATCGGCCATGGGGCCGAGCGTGTGCGCGAGGCCCTGGCAGAGAACCCGACCGAGAGCCGGGTGCGTTTCGCCCTGCAGGCCGAACAGAAGGGCACCGGCCATGCCGTGGCCCAGACCCTGGACAACCTCGGTGCGGACAAGGTGCTGGTGCTCTATGGCGACGTGCCGTTGATCCGTCGCGAGACCCTGGCCGAGCTGTTGGCGCGGGTCGACGAGCAGCACCTGGGCCTGCTCACCGTCACCCTCGACGATCCGGCCGGCTACGGGCGCATACTGCGCAACGAGGCCGGCGAGGTAGTGGCCATCGTCGAACACAAGGATGCCTCCGAGACCGAGCGTGAAGTGCGCGAGTGCAATACCGGCATCATGGCCATGACCGCCGCCCAGCTTCGCCGTTGGCTGCCGCAGCTTTCCGCGGACAACGCCCAGGGCGAGTACTACCTCACCGACGTCATCGCCATGGCCGCTGCCGAGGGCGTGAGGATCGCCACCGCCCAGCCGGCGCGTCCGCAGGAAGTCGAGGGAGTGAACAATCGTGCCCAGATGGCACGCCTGGAACGCGCTCTCCAGCACGACATCGCCGAGCGACTGATGGAGCAGGGGGTGGCGCTGCTCGACCCGGCGCGCCTGGACGTCCGGGGGCGCCTCACCTGTGGCCACGATGTCGAGATCGACGTGGGCTGCGTCTTCGAAGGGGAGGTGGAACTTGGTGAAGGGGTGCGGATCGGTCCCCACTGCGTGATCCGCGACAGCCATGTTGGCGCCGAGACGGTGGTCGAGTCCCATAGCGTCCTCGAGGGTGCCGTGGTGGCCGGCCGCAACCGTATCGGGCCCTTCGCCCGGTTGCGGCCGGGCTCCCGCCTGGCAGTGGGGGTGCGAGTCGGCAACTTCGTCGAGACCAAGAACGCCGAGGTGGGCGAGGGCAGCAAGATCAATCACCTGAGCTATGTCGGTGACGCCCGACTGGGGCGTGACGTCAACATCGGCGCCGGCACCATCACCTGCAACTACGATGGCGCCAACAAGCACCACACCGACATCGCCGACGGGGCCTTCATCGGCTCCAACACTGCCCTGGTAGCGCCGGTGAGCGTGGGTCGCGGCGCCACCGTAGGAGCCGGCTCCACCATCGGCAAGGATGTGCCCGACAACGCCCTGGCGGTCACTCGCGGTCGCCAGATCAGCAAGGCCGACTGGCCGCGGCCGACCAAGCGCCAGGAACCCTGAGGAGAAGTCGTATGTGTGGAATCGTCGGCGCCGTTGCCGAGCGTAATGTTCAGGGCATCCTGCTGGAGGGCTTGAAGCGCCTGGAGTACCGCGGTTATGACTCCGCCGGCATGACGGTGCGCTCGCCCGAGGGGCGCCTGCAACGCCAGCGTGCACTCGGCAAGGTGGCGGCACTGGAGGAGCGTCTGGCCGCCGAACCCCTGCCGGGGCACAGTGGCATTGCTCATACGCGCTGGGCGACCCATGGCCGCCCCAGCGAGCAGAACGCCCACCCCCACCAGTCCGGCGAACGTCTGGCGGTGGTGCACAACGGCATCATCGAGAACCATGAGGCTCTGCGCCGGGAGCTCGAGGACGAGGGCTATGTCTTCACCTCGCAGACCGATACTGAAGTGATCGCCCACCTGCTGGAGCGGGAGAGCCGACGGGTCGGCGACCTGCTCACTGCGGTGCAGGGAGTGCTGGCGCGTCTCGAGGGCGCCTATGCCCTGGGCGTGATCCATGCCGACGAGCCCGACGTGGTCATCGGCGCCCGCAAGGGCAGCCCGCTGGTGGTGGGCGTGGGCATCGATGAGGCCTTCCTCGCCTCCGACTCTCTGGCGTTGTTGCAGGTCACCGACCGCTTCATCTACCTGCAGGAAGGCGACGCGGTGCGTCTCTCCCAGGGCGGCGTGATCGAGGTGGTCGATGCCGAGGGGGACTCGGTCGAACGTGAGGTGCAGACCTTCGAGCACGGAGATGGCGCGGCCAGCAAGGGCGACTATCGCCACTTCATGCTCAAGGAGATCCATGAGCAGCCGGCGGTGATTGCCGCCGCCCTGGAGGGGCGTCTGGGCGAGCGCTCGGTGTTAGTGGAGAGCTTCGGCCCCGACGCCGAGGCGCTGTTCGGGCGGGTGAAGCAGATCCATATCGTGGCCTGCGGCACCAGCTACCACGCCGGCATGGTGGCCCGTTACTGGCTGGAGCGCTATACCGGGGTGCCGGTGCAGGTCGAAGTCGCCTCGGAGTACCGCTATCGCCATGTGGTGGTGCCCGAGGACACCCTGTTCGTGACGCTCTCCCAATCCGGCGAGACCGCCGATACCCTGGCGGCGCTGCGTTTCGCCAGCAAGCGCGGGTATCTGGCCAGCCTGGCGATCTGCAACGTGCCGGGCAGTTCGCTGGTGCGCGAGTCGGACCTGACCCTGATGACCCAGGCCGGGCCCGAGATCGGTGTGGCCTCCACCAAGGCCTTCACCACCCAGCTCACCGCCCTGATGCTGCTGACCCTGGCGCTGGGGCGTGTCAGGGGCCTGGATACCGGCGAACAGGCGACCCTGGTCGAGGCGCTGCGCGGCCTGCCGGGCCTGGTGGCACGGGTACTCGAGCTGGACCCGGCCATCGAAGCACTCGGCACGGCCTTCGCCGAGAAGCATCATGCGCTCTTCCTGGGGCGCGGGGCCCACTTCCCCATCGCCCTGGAGGGGGCGCTTAAGCTCAAGGAGATCTCCTACATCCATGCCGAGGCCTATCCGGCGGGTGAGCTCAAGCATGGCCCCCTGGCGCTGGTCGACAGCGAGATGCCGGTCATCTCGGTGGCTCCCAACGACGAACTGCTCGACAAGCTCAAGTCCAACCTCCAGGAAGTGCGTGCCCGCGGGGGGGAGCTGTTCGTCTTCGCCGACGAGCAGGTGGGTCTGGCCGAGGAAGAGGGGGTGCATGTTCTGCACTTGCCCCATGTGCACGAGGCGCTGGCGCCGATTCTCTATACGGTGCCGCTGCAGCTGCTGAGCTATCACGTGGCAGTGCTCAAGGGCACCGATGTGGACCAGCCACGCAACCTCGCCAAGTCCGTCACCGTGGAGTGAGCCCCCAGCGCCATAGAGGCCAGGCACAGGGTATTCTTCCACAAGGGGATGGCCGAGGTGGCCTTCGATAGATTGTTGATAACTCACAGCGTCAATCGGATGATGATCGATGCGTGGCCCCCTCTTCACCACACCCCCGGGAGCCACGCCGGCCTGCGTCACGCATAGGCCGAACTACGCCAAGAATGCCGTTACACGCGCTTTCCACGGGAGACTGCCCGCAGGTGCGCTTCTTAGGACACATCGACGTTGCGGTCAACGAAAACTAGCTCACATCCCGTATCGACCGTTTCTTCCTGTGGATAAAACAGGGGAAAACCCTATTTGTCCTTGTGCAAATACCCGATAACCGTCAGTCGCCCGAACTCATGCCACACCTGCATTCGTGGCTTTTCGAACGCTGTTCATTCGCACCCTTCGCGGCCTTGGCCGGGCAGTCACAGGCCACAGTGTTCTGACCCGGTCACGGTGCCTGGTGATCGTCTTCGTTGCCTGGGTTCTGGAACACGACGTCGTTGCTGCGAGCCGTATCTCGGAGAGTCGCGCCCCTTGCGAGCCCCGCCTGGGCAGGGCTCGGCGCATGACGGGGGCTGGGAGGTCAGTGCATCTCGTCTTCCGCCAGTTCCTCCTCGGGGAGCGGGGCGATGTCCCGGGAAAGGCGCTTGAATTCATTGTGCAACTCGATGCCGCGACGGGCGCGCAGGTTGCGCTGGGCGGCGGTGCGAGAACGCTGCTCGTGCTCGACCACTTCCATGCTCATGAAGATGTCGAGAAGTTCACTCTTGAGGGAGGATAACCGTTCGACTTTACGCATCATCGACTCTCCTTTCTGCAGTGAATGTGCCGGCTTAGAAGACGCTGCGCGACACTGCATTTGTTACTATACCCCACTTGACAGAATCATGACGGCGCATGCTGATAACTCACAACGCGCTGTCAACGAAGCCCCATGAGTGTGGCCGTCCGCCTTGCAAGGTTGGCGGGGTGCGCATCGGAGTTCGGCTTGGGTCATACTGTGATGATGAACGCCCCCATCTTTTCGCCGCCTCGCCCCCGCCGCGTGGCGGCTCGCCAGCAAGGAGCCCCCGTTTGAGCCGTGCCCTGTTCGATGAGATGAGACGTCGCATGGAGCACTTCCGCCGCTCCGAGCAGAAGGTCGCGCGCTTCGTGCTGCGCAACCCCGAGGAAGTGATCCACATGCGCATCGTCGACCTGGCCACCGAGGCCAAGGTCAGCGAACCCACCGTGGTGCGCTTCTGTCGTGCCCTGGGCTGCAACGGCTTCCAGGACTTCAAGCTCAAGCTGGCGCAAATGCTGGCTTCCGGCAGCCAGTTCGCCCAGTTCTCGATGAACGATAGTGACTCGGTGGCGGAATTCTCCCAGAGCATCTTCGATTCCACCGTCGGCACCCTGCTGTCGGTGCGCGACCGGCTCGACAACGAGGCCCTGAGTCAGGCCATCAATGCCCTCGCCATGGCCAACCGGGTGGAGTTCTACGGCTTCGGCGCCTCGGGGGCCGTGGCCGCCGATGCCCAGCACAAGTTCTTCCGCCTGCAGATCTCCACCGCGGCCTACACCGACCCGCACATGCAGAACATGTCGGCGGTGACCCTCAAGGAGGGCGACGTGGTGGTGGCCATCTCACAGACCGGCCGGACCCGGGCCCTGGTGGCCAGCGTGCGCCTGGCACGCGAAGCCGGCGCGACGGTGATCGGGCTTTGCCCCACTGGCTCGCCGCTGGCCGAGGAGGTCACCCTGCCGCTCTATATCGATGTCCACGAGGACACCGAGATATACACCCCCATGAGCTCGCGCATCGCCCACCTGGTGCTGATCGACGTGCTGGCGGTGGGTGTTGCCAAGACCCGCGGGCCCAGGCTCGCCGAGCAGCTCCGGGAGGTGAAGAAGAGCCTCAACCCGCTGCGCTTCCCCGAGCAGGAAGGCAAGCCTTAGACCTTCGGCCAGCGCCGAGCCACAAGCGCCTGTCAGGGGCAATATGCTAAGCTGTCGGCCCATTTTCCGAGCAGCGATGCCTTCCCCATGGATGACGTCACGGCGATTCTCGACCACATGAACCCGGCTCAGCGCGAGGCCGTCAGCGCTCCTCAGGGCAACATGCTGGTGCTGGCCGGGGCCGGTTCCGGCAAGACCCGGGTGCTGGTCCACCGAATCGCCTGGATGATGCAGGCCGAGGGACTCTCGCCCTATGCGCTGCTCGCCGTGACCTTCACCAACAAGGCGGCACGCGAGATGCGGACCCGCCTGGAGGCCCTGCTGGGCATCTCGCTGCGCAATGTCTGGGTCGGAACCTTCCACTCCATCGCCCACCGCCTGCTGCGCACACACTGGCAGGATGCGCGCCTTCCCCAGCACTTCCAGATCATCGACAGCGACGACCAGCTGCGACTGGTCAAGCGACTGCTCAAGGACTATCGCGTCGACGACGAGCGCTTCCCGCCGCGTCAGGTGCAGTCGTTCATCTCTGGCTGCAAGGAGGAGGGGCTGCGTCCGCATCAGGTCGATGCCCATGGCGATGCCTACATGGCCCAGATGGTCGAGCTCTATGAACGCTACCAGTTGACCTGCGAGCGCGGTGGGCTGGTCGACTTCGGCGAGCTGCTGCTCAGGAGCCTGGAGCTCTTGAGGGACAACCCGGCGCTGCTGGCCCACTACCGGGAGCGCTTCGGTCATGTGCTGGTCGACGAGTTCCAGGACACCAACACCCTGCAGTACGCCTGGCTCAAGCTGCTGACCGGCATGTCGACCCCGATGACTGTGGTCGGCGACGACGACCAGTCGATCTATGGCTGGCGCGGGGCGCGCATCGAGAACATCCGCCGCTTCGAGCAGGAGTTCCCCGGGACGAAGACGGTTCGCCTGGAGCAGAATTACCGTTCCACCAGCGCCATCCTCGACGCCGCCAATGCCCTCATCCGACACAATACCGAGCGCATGGGCAAGGAACTGTGGACTGCCGGCAACCGCGGCGAGCCGATCTCGGTATATGCGGGCTTCAATGACCTGGACGAGGCACGCTTTATCGTCGACACCATCCGAGAGAAGGTCGACGAGGGGATCAACAGACGCGAGATGGCCATCCTCTACCGCTCCAATGCCCAGTCGCGGGTGCTGGAGGAGACCCTGATACGCCAGGGCGTGCCCTACCGCATCTATGGGGGCCAGCGGTTCTACGAGCGCCTCGAGATCAAGAACGCCCTGGCCTACCTGCGCCTGCTGCTCAATCGTGACGACGACGCTTCCCTGGAACGGGTGATCAATGTGCCGGCCCGAGGCATCGGCACCCGCACCGTGGAGATACTGCGCACCCGCGCCCGCGAGACCGGGGTTTCTCTATGGCAGTCGCTACACGACGCCCTGTTGGATGCCTCGCTCAAGGGGCGAGCCGCCACGGCCGTGCGGGCCTTCGCCGACCTGATCGAGCGGCTCGACAACGACACCGCCGGCCTGGCGCTCCACGAGATCATCGACCACGTCATCGAGACCTCCGGGCTGATCGAGCACCATCGCAGCGAGAGAGGCGAGAAGGGTCAGGCGAGGGTCGAGAACCTCGAGGAGCTGGTCACCGCCGCCAGGGCCTTCACCCAGGGCGAGAGCTTCGAGCCGCCCGAGGCCGGCGAGGGAGCCTTGGCCCTGGAGGCCTTCCTCTCCGAGGCGGCGCTGAATGCCGGCGATCACGAGGCCGACGAGTTCGAGGATTGCGTGCAGCTGATGACGCTGCACTCGGCCAAGGGGCTGGAGTTCCCGGTGGTGTTCATCGCCGGGGTCGAGGAAGGGCTCTTCCCGCACAAGATGTCCATGGAGGAGCCGGGACGCCTGGAGGAGGAGCGACGGCTCTGCTACGTGGGCCTGACCCGCGCCATGCGCAAGCTCTACCTGACCCACGCCGAGCTGCGTCGGCTGCACGGCAAGGAGACCTTCCAGCGGCCTTCCCGCTTCCTGCGTGAACTTCCCGAGGAGTACCTGGAGGAGGTGCGCCTTCGCGGTCAGATCTCGCGGCCTGTGACCACCCGCCCGACACCGGGGCTCTCCCGACAGACCTCGGTGGATGGGGGCGGCGAGCTGCCCTCACTCTCGCTGGGCCAGCGGGTCAGACATCCGGTCTTTGGCGAGGGGGTGATCCTCAATGCCGAGGGGGAGGGCGAGCGCGCCCGGGTGCAGGTCAGCTTCGAGGGTGAGGGCGACAAATGGCTGGTGCTGGGTTTCGCCAAGCTTACGCCCCTCTGATCGACACCGGCATCGGGTGGCGTCACTTGCCGGGCAATTCAGCCTTGACGCATACTTGCGGGCTGACACGCCTCAGCTCGCAGGCACTGCGGGAACTATAATCATCCTGGAGTCATGCTCGCATGCAACGTCGCCTTTTTCTCAAGAACAGCCTCAAGACCCTGGGAGCCGGCGCCGCCGCCGGCGCCACCGCTCCTTTCATCTCCACGGCCAGCGCCCAGGAGACCATCACCTGGGACATGGTGACCTCCTGGCCGAAGAACTTCCCGGCCCTGGGGACCGGGGCCAATGACTTTGCCGCGCGCATCGAACGAATGTCCGGTGGCCGCATGAAGGTCCGCGTGCATGGCGCCGGCGAACTGGTACCAGCCCTGGAAGTGTTCGATGCGGTGGGCCAGGGAACCGCCGAGATGGGCCACTCCGCCTCCTACTACTGGCGCGGCAAGACCCTGGCCGCCCAGTTCTTCACCGCCGTACCCTTCGGCATGAACACCACCGAGACCAATGCCTGGCTCTACTACGGCGGCGGTCAGGAACTCTGGGACGAGGTGTACGAAAGGCACAACCTCAAGCCCTTCCCGGTGGGCAACACCGGCGCCCAGATGGCCGGCTGGTTCAAGAAGGAGATCAACTCGCTGGACGACATGCAGGGCCTCAAGCTGCGCCTGCCGGGGCTGGCGGGCGAGGCAATGAACCGCATCGGCGTGACGACCGTGAACACCCCCGGGTCCGAGATATTCACCTCCCTGCAGACCGGTGTGCTGGATGCGGCCGACTGGGTCGGTCCCTACAACGACCTGGCGTTCGGCCTGCACCAGGTGGCTAAGTACTACTACACCTCGGCCTGGAACGAGCCTAGCGCCATCCTTGAGGGTACCGTCAATCTGGATGCCTGGAACGCCCTGCCTGACGACCTCAAGGCCGTGGTGAGCGAGGCGGCGAGGGCCTCCAACCTGGCGATGATCAGCGAGTTCGCCGTGCGCAACGCCGAGGCGCTCCAGACCCTGGTCGACGAGCATGATGTGCAGCTGCGCACCTTCCCGGACGAGGTCCTGTCGGCGCTGCACGACGCCTCCCGGCAGGTCCTGGAGGAACAAGTCGAGAAGGACGAGGAGTCGCGCCGGGTCTACGAGTCCTACACCGCCTTCCAGCAGAAGGTGCGTCGATTCACCGACGTGGGCGAGTTCGCCTACCTGAAGACCCGGGAGAAGGTCGACGCCTGACAGCGCATCCGACCGCACCGGATACCGTCATGGGCGCCCTTGCGGCGCCCATCTGCTGTCCGGACGTGCCGGCTGCCGCGGCGACCCTCAGTCGTGCTGGCGCACACCGCGTATCCGCCCGTTGTCGTCCAGGGCGACCATCACGAAACGCGCCTCGGTGACCTTGTGCAGCTCGTCGGGATCCCGCTCTTGGGGCGCGCGGATCCACACCTCCACGTCGACCCTGATCGAGCTGTGCCCTATCTCGCTGACCCGGGTGAAAATGTTCACCATGGAGCCCACGCGGACCGGACACAGGAAATCCATGGCCTCGATGGCCACGTTGGCCGTGCGGCCCAGCGCCTCGCGGCCGGCGGCTTCCTCGGCGGCCTGGTCCATCCGGGCGACCAGCCAGCCAGCGGGAATGTCGCCGTGCAGATTGGTATCCTGGCGGCTGGCTACCAGTTTCAGGGTCAGCCGACCCTGGGGGGCGGGGGTGTCGTCGATGTCTGTCATGGCAGCCTGAGCGACTCGCGTTGTTGTTGTGGGGGCCGATGTCGTGGGGCTTTCACCGGCCCTTCATGGTATACGCCGAGGCCATGCGTTCACCACCGCTGCGACACGATGTCCCGTCGCCGGCCGCGAGCACCCTTCACCCTCGATCCTGGAGGAACCGTCATGTCTGCCGTCCTCTGCCGCTTCCTGGCCTCCTGGCTGCTGCTGGTCACGCTCTGCGTGCCTCAGGTCGAGGCTCAGGCCCAGAGTCAGGCCGAGGAGATCGCCGGGACCCTGGGGGCGGTAGGGTCCGACACCATGGCGGGATTGATGCTGCGCTGGGGGGAGGCACTGGCTCGCCGGTATCCCGGCATTCGGCTGCAGTTGCAGGCCAGTGGTTCTGCCAGCGCCCCGCCGGCACTGGTGGCCGGGACCAACCGGCTGGGGCCGATGTCCCGCCCCATGAAGGAGGCCGAGCGTCGAGCCTTCACCGAGCGCCATGGCTATCCGCCGCGGGAGCTCGCGGTGGCCCGCGACGCCCTGGTGGTCGTGGTCCATCGTCACAACCCCCTCGAGGGCCTGGGACGCCGCGAGCTGGATGCCGTGTTTTCCGACTCGCTGCGCTGCGGCGCGCCGGAAGGGATACGTGACTGGGGACAGCTCGAACTCGACCGACCCGAGGGACGCATCCGCCTCCACGGCCGCAATGCCGCCTCCGGTACTCAGGCATTATTCCGGCGAGTCGCGCTATGCGGGGGGCTCTTCCTTCCGGCGGTCAACGAGCATCCAGGGTCTGCCGCCGTGGTGGCCGCCGTGGCGGAGGATCCCCGTGCCATCGGCTATGCCGGCCTCAATCACCTAACCCCGGGCGTGAAGGCCGTGGCCCGTCGCGACGACGACGGGACGCTCAACACCCCTGATCCCGATGCGGTGCGTCGCGGTGACTATGCCCTGTCGCGGGACCTCTACCTCTATCTCAACCTGCCGCCCGGAGAATCGCTACCGGCCCCGGAGCGCGCTTTCATCGACCTGGTGCTATCGCCCGTCGGCCAGGCCATCGTCGAGGAACTGGGCTTCGTCGCCCTGACTGAGGAACAGCGGCGTCGTCAGCGTCGCGAGCTGGCGCTTGACGTGTCCGGCCGCTGACGCTGTCATCCGCCTGTCATCAGTTTGTCGTACTATTCCGTTAGCACCCCGTCTTCCACAGGTCCGGTCATGCCCGACTCCTCCCCGCCGACTGCCGTGCGACGCCGCCTGCGTCAGGGGCGCGACCGCCTGGCCACCGCGCTGATCACCGCGGGTGGCATCGGCGTGATTGCCGCGCTGCTGGCCATCGGGGTCTTCCTGGTGGTTGAGGTGCTTCCGCTGTTCTGGCCTGCCGGGTCGACGCAAGCGGTCAGCCCCGAGGCACTCTGGCTGCCCGGCGAGGCGGCGGATGACGGCACTCGCTATCGCTGGGCACCCACGGCGACCTTGATGTCGGACGAGGCGCCGCGGATCAGCCTGGTGCCTCTGGCCTGGGGCACCCTGGAGGCGGCGGCCTGGGCCCTGTTGATGGCCTTGCCCCTGGCACTGGGCGCGGCCGCCCACTCCTCGCTGTTCATGTCCCGGCCTCTGCGCAACCGACTGAAGCCGACGCTGGAACTGATGGAGGCGTTGCCCGGAGTGGTCGTGGGGTTCGTCGCGGGCCTGGTGCTGGCACCCTGGGTGGAGCGCCATCTGGCTGAGGTCTTCACCTTTCTGGTGTTGCTGGTGCCGGGGCTTCTGCTGGCAGGCGGTATCCGCTCGGGGCTCCCGCCTCGCTGGCAGCAGGCGGTGCCGCTGGGCTGGGCCGGCCTGTGGCTGATGCCCTGGCTGGTGCTCTTGCTGGTCGCGGCGAACTGGCTTGCCCCCTGGCTAGAGGCCGTGGGGTTCGGCGGCGATCTGCGACGCTGGCTGGAGCTGCGCCTGGGGCTCGACATCGCCGTGCGCAATGCCATGATCGTCGGCATGGCCATGGGCTTCGCCGTGATGCCCACCGTCTACGCGCTGGCCGAGGATGCCCTCTCGGGAGTGCCGAGAAGCCTCGTGGAGGGTGCCCAGGCGCTGGGCGCGACCCGCTGGCAGACCCTGTGGCGGGTGCTCCTGCCGGCGGCGTCGCCGGGGATCTTCTCGGCGGTGATGATCGGCGCCGGCCGGGCCGTGGGCGAGACCATGATCGTGCTGATGGCCAGCGGCAATACCGCCCTGATGACCCTTAACCCCCTCGACGGCCTGCGCTCCATGGCAGCGACCATCGCCATTGAGCTGCCGGAAGCCGGCCCCGGAAGCGTTCATTATCAGCTGCTGCTGCTGGCGGCGTTGTTGCTGTTCGTCTTCACCTTCCTGGTCAACACCCTGGCCGAGCTGGTGCGAACTCGCCTGCGCCGGCGCTACCAGCGCCTGGGGGGTGGTTCATGAGAGGTGGATCATGAGGGTGGCGACGACACGCCGGCTTCGCCTGCCACGGGGAGAAGGCGCCGGGGCCTGGCTGTCCGCCGGCAGCGTTGCGCTCTCGCTGCTGGCCCTGCTGGCCCTGCTGGGACTCCTGGCGATGCGTGGCCTGGGGCACTTCTGGCCGTCGCCCGTCGCCCTGGTAGTGCTCGATGATGGCCGACAGCTTGCCGGCGAGCGGGTCCGCGAGGTGCCGCTCGCCCACGGCGAGGGGCTCGAGCGGCTCTATCGCACCGGCAACCGCGACCTCGATGGCGCTCGCTGGGACTGGGTGAGGGTCTCGGCCATCGACGCGGTGAGCCATCCGGCGGAGCTGGTGGTGCTAGAGCGGCGCCGCTGGGGGGAGGCGATCGGCCGACTGGCCGCGGTGGAGGACGACGCCGGGCAGCGTATCGAGGGGGAGGCCGCCTGGGCGGCCCTCGAGGCCCGGCTGGCCGAGCTGACCTCGCTACGACGGGCCCGCGACACCCTGCGCAAGGAGGTCATCCTGCCTCGCGTCGGGGTGTTCGAGGTCGAAGGCCGGTTGGACCCTGATTTCGCCTCGGCCAATGCCCGACTGCGCGAGCTGCAGGCGGCCATGGAGGGAGGGCGTCTGATCCTGGATACCGCCGAGGGCGAGACGCTGGTGGTCCCGCTGGAGCAGCTGCTGAGCGCCCGTCGCCCCAACGCCATGTCGCCACTCGACAAGCTCACCGCCTGGGGGAGTGGTGTCTGGCGTTTCCTCTCCGAGGGGCCAAGGGCAGCCAATACCGCCGGCGGCGTCTGGCCGGCGATCTTCGGTACCGTGCTGATGGTCATGCTGATGTCGATCCTGGTGATGCCCTTCGGCGTGCTGGCGGCGATCTATCTCAACGAGGTGGCCCATCAGGGACGAATGACGCGTCTGGTGCGCATCGCCGTGCGCAACCTCGCCGGGGTACCCTCCATCGTCTATGGCGTCTTCGGCCTCGGGGTCTTCGTCTACGGGGTCGGTGGTCGCATGGACGAGTGGTTCTTCGATGAGACCCTGCCCTCGCCGACCTTCGGCACCGGCGGGTTGTTGTGGGCCTCCCTGACCCTGGCCCTGCTGACCCTGCCGGTGGTGATCGTGGCCACCGAGGAGGGGCTGGCGCGGATTCCCGACCAGCAGCGCGAGGGGGCCCTGGCGCTGGGGGCGACCCGGCTGGAAATGCTGTCCCGGGTGGTGCTGCCCATGGCTGCCCCGGCCATGCTGACCGGGATGATCCTGGCCGTGGCCAGGGCCGCCGGAGAGGTCGCCCCGCTGATGCTGGTGGGGGTCGCCAAGCTGGCGCCTCAGGTGCCGGTGGACGCTGACTTCCCCTTCCTGCATCTTGAACGCAAGTTCATGCACCTCGGCTACCATATCTTCGATGCCGCCTTCCACGGGGGCGATGTCCAGGCCGCGATGCCACTGGTCTATGCCACGGCGCTGCTGCTGGTGCTGGTGATCCTGGTGCTTAACCTGACTGCAATATTTCTGCGTCATCATCTGAGTACACGCCACGGGGCGCTCACGCGTCGATGAGCCCAGCACCGTTGCGCCACCCGGGAGCCTCGATGCCACTCGTGAAGGACCAGCGCCACTCGCCATTCATCGACTTCCCCCCCGAGGCCAGCAGTCTGGCCATCCGGGGCCTGAGTCTTGCCTATGGTGACAAGCAGGCACTCAACAATCTCACGCTGAGGGTGCCGAGGCATCGCGTCACTGCCTTCATCGGACCCTCTGGCTGCGGCAAGTCGACCCTGCTGCGCGTGCTCAATCGCCTCCACGACCTCAACGACGAGGTGGTGCGTGGGGGTGAGGTGCGGCTCGAGGGCGAGGACATACATGCCCCCGAGGTGGCGGTGGCGGAACTGCGTCGGCGGGTGGGCATGGTGTTCCAGGCACCCAATCCCTTTCCCATGTCGATCCATGACAACGTGGCCTTCGGGTTGCGCCTGCAGGGCGGTCTTAGCAAGCGCAAGCGAGACGATATCATCGAGTGGGCGCTGCGCTCGGCGGCGCTGTGGGACGAGGTGAAGGACCGCTTGCGGACCTCGGCCTGGTCGCTCTCCGGCGGCCAGCAGCAGCGTCTGGTGATCGCGCGGACCCTGGCGGTGGGCCCTGAGGTGCTGCTGCTCGACGAGCCGGCCTCGGCGCTGGATCCGATCTCCACACTGAAGATCGAGGAACTGATTCGTAACCTGAAGTCGCATCTGACCCTGGTGCTGGTCACCCACAACATGCAGCAGGCGGCGAGGGTCTCCGACTACACCGCCTTCCTGCAGGACGGTGAGCTCGTGGAATATGGACCCACCGAGACCCTGTTCACCAACCCGCGCCTTGCGCGTACAGAGAATTACATCACCGGGCGCATGGCCTGAGCGACGGCCTTTACCGACAAGCGGGCCCTGCCCCCAAGGAGAATCCGATGGACATTACCAGCGATATCCACAGCCAGCATATCTCGCGGCAGTTCAACCAGGAACTCGATGAGCTCAAGACTCACCTGATGGCCATGGGCGGCCTGGTCGAGAAGCAGGTCCAGGACGCCGTGTCGGCCCTGCTCGACAGGGACTCGGCCCTTGGCCAGCGAGTGGTCGACAACGACCGCGCCGTGAACGACATGCAGATCAAGATCGATGAGGAATGCACCCAGGTGCTGGCGCGTCGCCAGCCCACCGCCTCGGACCTGCGCCTGGTGCTGGCGGTGATCCGCGCCGCCTCGGATCTGGAGCGGATCGGCGACGAGGCCAGCAAGATCGCTCGCAATGCCATCGACCTGATCGAGGCCGACAGCGGTAACCGCGGTTTCGTCGAGGTGCGCATGATCAGCGAGCACGTGCGCCGCATGGTGCGAGACGCCCTGACCTCCTTCGCCCGCCTCGATACCGAGCTGGCGCTCAAGCTGGTGCACGAGGACGACGAGGTCGACAACGAGTACGGCAGCGCCATGCGCTCACTGATGACCTTCATGATGGAGGATGCCCGCGCGATCTCGCCGATCCTCAGCGTGATGTGGATCCTGCGTGCCCTGGAGCGCATCGGCGACCATGCGAACAACCTGGCCGAGTACGTCGTCTACCTGGTCAAGGGGCTCGACATCCGTCATACCGCTCCCGGCGACCTGGACAAGGACATGTTCGAGCCCAGGACTTGACCCCGAACCCCGATTGACCCTCGATGCGCAGGCCGCCGCCCCTCGGGCGGCGGCCTGCGACGTGATGATGAGGACTCCTGCATGCTCGATGCCTTCACCGCGCTGACCCGCGGGACCCGCCTGGTCTACTCTCGCGGCCTGCGCCGCTACGTGTTCCTGCCGATACTCGTCAACCTGCTGGTCTACGGCGCCATGCTGGGCTATGTGGTGGGGAATTTCGGCGCCTGGCTCGACGGCTGGATGGCCATGGTGCCCGAGTGGCTGTCCTGGCTCTCCTGGCTGATCTGGCCGCTGTTCGTGGTGAGCCTGGTGCTGATGGTCTTCTTCACCTTCACCCTGGTGACCCACCTGATCGCCGCGCCCTTCTATGGCTTCCTGGCGGCCCGCGTGGAGGAGCAGGTGAGCGGCCGGCCACCCCTGGACGACCGCGGCCTGCTCAGGACCGGGGTTGACGCCCTTGGGCGCGAGCTGGTCAAGCTGGCCTACATCCTGCCGCGCATGGCGCTGCTCTTCGTGGTGAGCTGGATCCCGGTGGTCAACCTGGTGGCGCCATTGCTGTGGGCGCTCTTCTCGGCCTGGATCATGGCGATCACCTACCTCGACTACCCCATGGACAACAACAAGGTCAGCTTTCGCGACATGCGCCGTCGGCTGGGCTCGCGCCGGTGGCCGACCCTGACCTACGGCGGCTGGGTAACCCTGATCACCTGGTTGCCGTTGGCCAACCTCTTCCTGCTGCCCGGCGCCGTGGCCGCCGCGGTGCTGATGTGGGAACGCCACTACCGTGGGCTGGCGTCTGGGGTGCCGCCTCAGGCGCGCTGAGCGCTCTGTATCTCCCGCAGGCGTCCGGCGGGGAAGACGCAGCGGAAGGTGGCTCCCCGTCCGGGACGGGAGTCGATCTGCAGCCTTGCGTCGTGTCGCAGCAGCACGTGCTTGACGATGGCGAGCCCCAGGCCGGTGCCGCCGGTTTCGGTGCTTCGACCCTTGTCGACCCGATAGAAGCGCTCGGTGAGGCGCGGCAGGTGCACCGGGTCGATGCCCTCACCGTCGTCCTGCACCTCCAGGCAGGCGCCGTCCCCACGCAGGCGCCAGCGCAACACGATATGGCGCCCCTCGCCGGCATAGCGCACGGCATTGAAGGCCAGGTTGGAGAGCGCACTGCGGATCTCCTGCTCGCTGCCCACCAGGGCCCTGGGATCCTCGCACTCCACCGTGATGACGTGCCTTCCGTCGGAGAGTGCCGCGGCATCTCGGCGCACGGCCTCGAGCAGTGCCGCCATGTCCAGGGGGCCATCATCCCGGCCGCCCTGGTCGATCTCCAGACGCGAGAGCAGCAGCAGGTCATTGACCAGATTCTGCATGCGATCGGTCTGGGCCTGCATCTGTGACAGGCCTCGGCTCAGGCGGGGCGGCAGCTGGTCGGCCATGTCCGAATAGGTCTCCAGGTAGCCAGCCAGCACGGTCAGTGGGGTCCTCAGCTCGTGGGAGACGTTGGCCACGAAGTCGCGGCGCATCTGTTCCAGGCGGTGCAGTCGCGTGATGTCACGGGCCATCACCA
Source organism: Halomonas aquatica (assembly GCF_040196335.1). Classification (NCBI taxonomy): domain Bacteria; kingdom Pseudomonadati; phylum Pseudomonadota; class Gammaproteobacteria; order Oceanospirillales; family Halomonadaceae; genus Halomonas; species Halomonas aquatica. The sequence continues at coordinate 191,681 of NZ_JBEGCJ010000004.1, read as the reverse complement.
GGCGTTCGTCGACACCATAGAGGGTGATCTGGAACTGCAGGATCCTCGAGTCGTCGATGGGTGAGGGCAGGGTCAGCGGCTCACGGTAGTCGCGTCCATGGAAATAGTCGACGAAGCGCGGGTCGCGCATCAGGTTGGTGATGTGCTGGCCGCGGTCCTGGTGGGGCTTGAAGCCGAGCATCTGCTCGGCGGCACTGTTCCACCACTCCAACGCACCGTGGCGGTCCAGCATCACCACGCTGTCGCGCATCGCCTCCGAGGATTCCTGTATGCGCAGCAGCGTCGAGCGCAGGCGCTGCTGGGTGAGTCGCTGGCTCTTCTGGTAACGGTAAAGGCGGTCGAACAGCTCGCCCCACAGGCCGCTGGCGGCGGGGGGCTCCTCCTGGGCGCGTTGGGTCAACCATTGGTATAGCGCGTGCAGCTGGCGCAGGTGGAAGGCCAGGCAGAGCAGCAGGGCGGCGGCGATGCCGGTTGGGATGGCGGCGAAGGGCCAGCCGACCAGGACCCCGGCGGCGACCAGGGTCGCCAGGCGCCAGAACTCACGTCTCCATAGGCGACCCACGTCAGCCCTTGGCGGAGAACCGGTAGCCGGTGCCACGTACGGTCTGGATCAACTGGTGGTGAGGCTCGCCCAGCGCCTTGCGCAGGCGGCGGATATGCACGTCCACGGTACGCTCCTCGACATAGACATTGCCGCCCCACACCTGGTCGAGCAGCTGGCCGCGGGTGTAGGCCCGCTCCTGATGGGTCATGAAGAACTGCAACAGCCGATACTCGGTGGGGCCCATCTCCAGCGAGCGACCGTCGATGCTGACCCGGTGGCTGACCGGGTCGAGCACCAGGCCATCTATTTCCACCGGGTCCTCGACGCCCTGGGGGGTGGCGCGGCGCAGCACTGCCTTGAGGCGAGCCACCAGCTCCCGCGGCGAGAAGGGCTTGGTAATGTAGTCGTCGGCTCCGGCCTCGAGACCCTGAATCTTGTTGTCCTCCTCACCCTTGGCGGTGAGCATGATGATCGGCAGCTCGGCGGTGGCCTCCTCGCGTTTCAGGCGACGGGCCAGCTCGATGCCACTGGTCCCGGGCATCATCCAGTCGAGCAGCACAAGGTCGGGCTGATGATCGACCACCATGGCGTGGGCCTGCTGGGCATTGTTCGCCTCGAGGACGCGATAGTCGGCCATCTCCAGCGCCACCGCGATCATCTCACGGATCGGGGCCTCATCGTCGACGATCAGAACGGTCTTGGCGGTCATCCCGGAGCCTCATGGTCAATGTAAGGTCGATGACGATGACAGCATGTCATGATGACAATAGCGTGACAGCCTTTGTCTGTCGCCCGTTCAGCCCCCGTTCACTGCCGGCCACAGGGATAGCGCGATGCCCGCGAAGACCAGCAGGCCTGACCAGTGGTTGTTGAGGAAGGCCTGGAAGCAGCGGTCGCGGTCACGCTCGCGGATCAGCACCTGCTGGTGCATGAAGGTCGCCGCCATGGCGGCCAGTCCGAGCCAGAAGAAGCCTCCCAGTTCGAGCAGCCATCCGGCCCAGGCCAGTAGCCCAAGGGTCAGGCCCTGCAGCAGGCCGATCATCAGCCGGTCGGCGTGGCCGAACAGCACCGCGGTGGACTTGATGCCGATCTTCAGGTCGTCGTCGCGGTCGACCATGGCGTATTCGGTGTCATAGGCCACCGTCCAGGCCAGGTTGGCGGCGAACAGCAGCCAGGCCACCGGCGGCAGCGTGCCCAATACGGCACCGAAGGCCATGGGGATCGCCCAGGAGAAGGCCGCACCGAGAAACGCCTGGGGCAGGTGGGTGTAGCGCTTCATGAAGGGGTAGATGGCGGCCAGAACCACGCCCACCACCGAGAGCATCACCGTGAAGAGGTTGGTGAACCAGACCAGCGCGAAGGCCGCCATCACCAGGATGGCGAACAGCCCCTGTGCCTCGCCCTCGGCGATGCGGCCATTGGCCAGGGGACGGTTCCTGGTGCGCTTGACGTGGCCGTCGAAGTGGCGGTCGGCGTAGTCGTTAACTACGCAGCCGGCGGCACGCATCAGGTAGACCCCGGCGACGAAGATCAGCAGCACCTTGCGGCCGGGAACCCCCTCGGCGGCGACCCACAACGCCCAGAGGGTAGGCCACATCAATAGCCAGGTGCCGATGGGGCGGTCAAGCCGGGTCAGGTGCAGGAAGTCGGGCACCCGGGCCAGGCCACTGGGGTGCATCAGGGATCGATCCATCTCGCTCTCTCGCATGTGGAAGCTTGCCGGCAGAGCCTAGCGTGAAGGCAGCCCGAGGTCATCCGTCATGGTATCCAGGAAGCACTCCTGGACCAGCACGGAAAAGCGCCGGTGGCGGAACACCGAGCGGCGCGCCCAGGGGCCGCTGGAGGCGTGAAAGGGGGGTGGGTCTGCCGTGACCTCGATGGGCCCGCGCAACAGGTCGGGCTGTCGGAACAGCCAACTGCCCAGGGAGCGCTCGCCCAGGTGGTCGAGTCGCTGGCCATGCAGGCCGTCCAGGGGCACCACCGAACGGGCCATGACCCAGGGCTGCTCGTCCAGGCACAGCGCCACCTCGCGCAGCCAGGCCAGGCGGCCCAGGGGAAGCCCCAGGGTCAGGGCCTCGTCGCGGCGCGGGCGGCCGAGGCGCTGGTCCAGCAGGCGGACCCGGAAGTCGCGGTGGCCGCCGGCATCGACCAGCCGGGTAGTGAGGGAGTCCCGGGACGCGACCCAGCGCCACCATTCGGGGCTCATGGCGGGGCGTGCCGCCGTCAGGGGACGCCAGCGTGGATCGCTTCCCGGGCCGTTGCTCACCATGTCTCTCCGCGTCGATTTCGAGGGCGGCTAGTGTAACATGTCGGCTCGACACGCTTTCTCGAGACGGGCCGCCACGCCCGCCGTGCATCAAGGATTCCCATGACCGCACCCCTGACCATCATCGGTTCCGGCATGGCGGGTCTCGGACTTCTGCGCCAGTTGCGCCAGCGTGACTCCACGCGACCGATGACCCTGATCACTGCCGACAGCGGTGATGACTACGCCAAGCCGCTGCTCTCCACCGGCGTTGCCAAGCGCCTGCCCCCGTCTCGCCTGGCGGCTCGCTCGGCCCTCGAGGTGGCCGACGAGCTCGACGCCGTGGTGCGCACCCACACCCGAGTGGAGGCCATCGACGCGGTGGCCCGGACCCTGACGATCGGCGCCGAGACCCTGCCCTGGGGGGAGCTGGTGCTGGCCACCGGCGCGGCGCCGGTGCGTCCCTTCGCGGTGCCAGAGGCCGTCGCCGACCGGGTCTTCAGCGTCAATGATCTGGATGACTACCGTGCCTTCCACGCTGCCCTGGCGGCGCTGGGCCGGCCGGCACGGGTGGCGGTGATCGGCATCGGCCTGGTGGGCTGCGAGTTTGCCAACGACCTCGCCGCCGGTGGCCATGCCGTGGAGATGTTGGCTCCGGAACCGGCCCTTTTGCCGCGGCTGGTTCCCGAGCCGCTGGGGCACGCCCTGGGCGAGGCCTTTCGCGATGCCGGGATGGCACTGCACACCGGGCGCCGCCTGGCGACCCTGGAGGCCGAGGGCTCACGGGTGTCCGTGGGGCTCGATGACGGCTCGTCGCTCGCGGCCGATCTGGTGCTGGTGGCCACGGGGCTCGCGCCTCGCACGGCGCTGGCCGAGTCGGCCGGGCTCGCGGTCAGCGAGGCGGGCATCCACACCGACCGCCGGCTGGCGACCTCGGCGCCCGGCATTCATGCCCTGGGCGACGTGGCCTGCGTCGATGGGGTCAATGCCATGTATGTCCAGCCGTTGCTGGCCAGCGCCAAGGCCCTGGCCCGGACGCTGACTGGCACTCCCACGTCGGTGGTCTATGGCCCCTGGCCGGTGCTGGTCAAGACCCCCCTGCTGCCGGTGGTGGCCCTCCCCCCTGCCCGATCCCCATCCCGCTGGCGGATCGAGGGAGAAGGACGTGACCTGACGGCGCTGGCCGAGGACGAGGACGGACGGTTGATCGGCTTTGCGTTGACAGGAGGCAGTGTCCGTCGGAAAGTCGAACTGGCGCGAATCGCTCCGCCGTTGCTAGGCTAGTGACGTCAACGACGGGGCGTACCGCCCTCATCGGAACGCGAAGCCAGAGGTCTTGTCGATTGGAATCATTCGCATGTCGCTTCCACAGGACTCGTTCCGTTCGCTACGCGACAGTCGTTCCAGGCGGCAGTCGAGTGATGCAATGACAGGTCGTGTGACATAACAACACTGCCGGCGATGAACGCCGGCAACGTGATGCCAATACCAGGAGGGCTGTATGCGCAAGCCAGAACTCGCCGCGGCGATTGCCGATCGTGCCGATCTTTCCAAGGACAAGGCCAGCCAGGTGCTCAACGTCATTCTCGACGAGATCACCGGTAGCGTTTCTCAGGGGCAGGATGTCTCGCTGATCGGCTTTGGCACCTTCACCGTGCGTGAGCGGGCCGCGCGCACAGGCAAGAACCCCCAGACCGGCAAGCCGTTGTCCATTCCGGCCAGCAAGACCGTCGCCTTCAAGCCAGGCAAGGGCCTCAAGGACGCCGTCGGCAAGTAAGGCGCTGCGGCCCGCCCAGGCGCGGGTCGCGTCTCATCATCTTCCCGTGGCGGAACCGATATGAAGCTGCGATTGATGCTGTGGCTGCTCGGGGTGATGCTCAAGCGCGCCTTGCGCCGCAAGGCGCGTTTCCGCGAACTGCTCGGCGAGATGCGCGGCCTGGACTGGGGCATCGCCACCGAGGACCTCACCATCGCCCGTCACTACCGCATGTCGTCTCAAGGCATCCGCGTGGGCAATGGCCTGCCGGTGGATCTTGACCTCGAGTTGCGTTTCGAGGATGCGGCCACGGCGATCCGGGTCCTCAAGAAGCCCACCCAGCAGGCCTTCCTCGACGGCATGATGGCCGGCACCGTTCGCCTGGTCGGCGATTCCGGCGACCTGCAGAAGCTGCAGAGACTCCTCAAGCACCTGTAACAAGCACCTGGAAACAGCTTCCAGCTTTCATACCTGCCCGTAGCGAGCCGCTTGCTCTCCCAGCCAGCGGCGGATGAGCGGCCGGCTGGCCTCAGGATGGTCGGTCAGCAGCGCCTCGGCCAGAGGGGCAACACGCTCCAGCAGGTCGGCGTCGCGTTCCAGGTCGGCCACCTTCATCTGGGCGAGCCCCGTCTGGCGGGTGCCCAGGACCTCCCCGGGGCCGCGGATCTCCAGGTCCTTCTCGGCGATGCGAAAGCCGTCGGTGGTCTCGCGCATCACGGCGAGCCGTTCCCGGGAGTGCGCCGACAACGGTGGATGGTAGAGCAGTACGCAGAAGCTCTCGACCGCTCCACGCCCCACGCGGCCGCGCAGCTGGTGAAGCTGCGAGAGCCCAAGCCGCTCGGGATTTTCGATGATCATCAGGCTGGCGTTGGGTACGTCGACCCCCACCTCGATCACCGTGGTGGCGACCAGCAGGTCCAGCTCCCCGGCCTTGAAGTCTGCCATCACCGCGGCCTTGTCGCTCGCCTTCATGCGTCCATGGACCAGGCCGATGGCCAGTTCCGGGAGGGTCTCGACGAGTTCGTCCCGGGTGGCCTCGGCCGCCTGGCACTGCAGCGCCTCGGATTCCTCGATCAGGGTGCAGACCCAGTAGGCCTGGCGCCCCTCGGCACAGGCATGGCGGATGCGCGCCATCACCTCGGGACGGCGTTCGTCGGGCATCACCACCGTCTTCACCGGGGTGCGGCCGGGGGGCAGCTCGTCGATCACCGAGACGTCCAGGTCGGCATAGGCGCTCATGGCCAGGGTGCGGGGGATCGGGGTCGCGGTCATCACCAGCTGGTGGGGTGTCAGGCCGCCGGCCTCGCCCTTCTCGCGCAGCGCCAGCCGCTGGTGGACGCCGAAGCGGTGCTGCTCGTCGATGATCGCGAGCCCCAGGCGCTGGAAGTGCACGTCGCCCTGGAAGAGTGCATGGGTGCCCACCACCATGCGGGCCCTGCCGTCGCTGATCGCCGCCTTGGTGTCCAGGCGCGCCTTGCCCTTGAGCTTGCCCGACAGCCAGGCCACCTCGATGCCCAGCGGCTCGAACCAGGCGCTGAAGGTGCGGTAGTGCTGTTCGGCGAGGATCTCGGTGGGGGCCATCATCGCCGCCTGGCAGTCGGTCGCGATGGCCGAGAGGGCCGCCATGGCGGCGACCACGGTCTTGCCCGAGCCCACGTCACCCTGCACGAGTCGCAGCATCGGCACTTCCCGGGCAAGGTCGGCGGCGATCTCGTCGAGGACCCGACGCTGGGCACCGGTCAGTGAGAAGGGCAGCTGAGTCAGGAAGCGTGCCTGCAGGCCTCGCCCACCATGCAGCGCAGGGGCGCCGTCCTCCTGGATGCGCAGGCGCACCTCCTGAAGGCTGAGCCGATGCGCGAGCAGCTCCTCCAAGGCCAGGCGCTGCCTGGCCGGATGACGGCCGGCGGCCAGTTGTTCCGCGTCGGCCTCCGGCGGCGGCCGGTGCAGGGTATCCAGGCAGTGGTGAAGCTCGGGCAGCGCGAAGCGACCACGCAGGGCGGCGGGAATGCCGTCCGGCAGGGCGTCCGGGTCGGCGTCCAGTCGCGCCAGGGCCTGGTCGATCAGGGCACGCAAGCGGGTCTGGTGGAGGCCCTCGGTCGCCGGGTAGATGGGCGTCAGGTGGTCTTCTACCGGGGCGTCGCCACCGCCCAGCAGGCGATATTCCGGATGGTAGATCTCGAGCCCGGTGGCGCCGGCGCGGGCCTCGCCGAAGGCGCGCACTCGGGCCCCGGGCTGGAACTGCTGCTGCTGGGCGGGGGAAAAGTGGAAAAAGCGCAGGCTGAGGATGCCGGAGCCGTCGCGCAGCCGAACCAGCAGGCTGCGCCGCCGCCCGCGCACTACCTCGCCGGCCACCACCTCACCCTCCACGACGGCCTCGTGCCCGGCGCTCAGGGTGGCGATGGGAGTGATGCGGGTGCGGTCCTGGTAGCGCAGCGGCAGGTGGAAAAGCAGGTCGGCGACGCGCTCTATACCGAGCCGGGAAAGCTTCCCGGCCAGGGCCTCGCCGACGCCCTTGAGGTCCGTCACGGGGGCGTCCAGGGTCGTCGCATTGGCGCTCATGCCGGGGCGAGCTCTTCCTGTCGGCAGCGCTCGATGGCGTCGGTGACGACATCAATGGCCCGGGGCCGGGGGAAACTGGCGCGCCAGGCGATGGCCACTGTCCTCGAGGGAGCCGGGGAGGTAAAGGGACGGCTGATCAGCATTCCGCTCTCATAGTGGCCGGTGCCGATGGCGGAGTGCGGCAGCACGGTGATGCCGAGCCTCGATGCCACCATGTGGCGGATGGTCTCGAGCGACCCTCCCTCGGCGGTGAGCGTGTTGGAGGGGCTGTTGAGCTGGTGGCTGATGGCCGGGCAGGCCTCGAGAATCTGGTCACGGAAGCAGTGCCCCTCACCGAGCAGCAGCAGGCGTTCTTCCAGCAGGTCTTCCTTGTCGATGCTCTCGCGCCCGGCCCAGCGGTGGTCGGCTGGCAGCAGCACCTCGAAGGCCTCCTCGTAGAGAGGCTTGGTGACCACGTCGGTCTCGGTGAAGGGCAGCGCTATGATGATGGCGTCCAGCTCACCGCTTCTCAGCTTGCGGCGCAGGTTCCCGGTGAAGCCCTCCTCGATATAGAGAGGCATCTGGGGCGCCTGTCGGGAGAGTTCCGGGATCAGGTGCGGGAACAGGTAGGGCCCGATGGTGTAGATGGCGCCGATGCGCAGGGGGCTTGCCAGCTGGTCGCGGCCGGCCGTGGCGAGCTCCTTGATCACGCTGCTCTGTTCCAGCACACGCTGGGCCTGTTCGACGATCCTTTCCCCCATCGGGGTGACCTGCACGGTGGATTTCGAGCGTTCGAACAGCGCGACGCCCAGCTCCTCCTCGAGCTTCTTGACGGCCACCGACAGGGTCGGCTGGGAGACGAAGCAGCGCTCCGCCGCGCGTCCGAAGTGGCGTTCCTGGGCCAGTGTCACGATGTAGCGGAGTTCTGTTAGAGTCATTGTGGTGCCGGCAGGCATCCTCTTCCAAAGCGGGTGACGGTGACAGGCACTCACGCCCAATACCAAGGGACAGAATAATGCCAATAGGGACTTTTTATCAGGGGGTGAGGGAAAGGTGAAGACGACGACACTGATTCTCGGTTGCGGTGACATCGGCATGGCGCTGGGTCGCGAACTTCTCGAGGCGGGCCACCGCGTGGTGGGGGCTCGCCGGAATGTGCGTGCCCTGGAAGGCAGCGGACTCGAGGCCGTCGCGGTGGACCTCGCCGACCCGGCCACCCTCACCGAACTGCCAGACGCCGATATTCTGGTCTATGTGGTCAGCGCCGACCGCTTCGACGAGGAGGCCTATCGCGCCGCCTATCCCGATGGCCTGAAGGCGGTACTTCAGGAGTTTTCCGGTCGCGACAGGCCACCCAGGCGCGTGTTCTTCGTCTCCTCGACCAGCGTCTATGCCCAGCGAGACCGCGAGGAGGTCGATGAGACGAGTCCCGCCGAGCCGTCCGGCTTCTCGGGGACGCTGATGTGCGAGGCCGAACAGGCGCTGCTTGACCATGAGCTGCCCGGCACCGTGGTGCGGTTCTCGGGCATCTACGGCCCCGGCCGCGACCGCCTGATCCGCCAGGTCGGCGAGGGGCGCATCGCGCCGCCCAGCCCGGTCATGTATTCCAATCGGATTCACCGGGACGACTGTGCCGGGGCGCTCGCGCACCTGATCGGCCTGGCGCTGGCCGGCGAGCCGCTCGAGACGCTCTATCTCGGCAGCGACTGTGAGCCGGCGCCACTTCATGAGGTGATGGCCTGGCTGGCGAAACAACTCAAGGTCGATGCCACCGAAACCATCCAGTCCCCGCTGCGCCGCCGGGCCAGCAAGCGCTGCAGCAATGCACGGCTGCTGGAGAGCGGCTATCGCTTCCGCTACCCGAGCTTCCGTGAGGGCTATGCCCAGGTGCTGAAGGCGGGGGGGTTCCTGCCCGCCAAGGCCTGATGGAACGATGGCCTGATCAGGTCGTCGGCGAACGGGCAAGGGTCTCGTAGCGGGCCCTGTCGCTCTCGGTGAAGGAGCGCATCAGTGCCAGCCGCCCATAGGGCCAGGACAGGTCTATCGGCGGCAGTCCCTGGGTCTCAAGGCGCGGAGCGCGACGCAGCAGCGTCACATGAGGGACGAAGCGTGATGGCCTGCGGCCGAATCCCAGTGTCTCCAGGTCGTGCCACAGCGACGCCTGGAGGTTCACCAGGGCCGTGTCGGGTGTCCGGCCGCCCACCCAGAGGATGCCCGGATGGCAGAAGCATCCCCAGGCGTCCAAGCGCCACTCCCCTGCGGGGACGTTCAACCCCTCCACCCACGTCGTCAGCGCTTCCACCCCTGCCTCGTCGACCTCGCCGAGGAAGGCCAGTGTCAGGTGCAGGCTCTCATCGGGCATGCGCCGCCCGCCGCAGCGGGCTTGGGCCCACTCGGTAAGCTCCCCGAGCCGCCGACGCAGGGCCGGTGGCGGCACCAGGGCCAGGAATAGGCGCATGACGGAGAGATTCAGTCGCCGATGATCATCACGGCTTCCGCCTCGACCTGTGCGCCCTTCGGCAGTGCCTTCACGCCCACCGCGGCACGCGCCGGAAAGGGAGCCTTGAAGACCTCCTCCATCACCCTGTTGACCACGGCGAAGTTGTCCAGATCGACCAGGTAGAGGTTGAGCTTGACCACGTCCTGCAGGGTGCCGGCGGCTTCCTCGCAGACGGCTCTCAGGTTGGCGAAGACCTGGCGCGCCTGGGCCTCGAAGTCATCGGAGACGATCTCCATGCTGGCCGGGTCCAGGGGAATCTGGCCGGAGATGTAGACGGTGTTGCCGGCCTTGATGGCCTGGGAGTAAGGCCCGATGGCGGAGGGCGCCTGGTCGGTGTTGATCACAGCCTTGTTGCTCATGGTGGTTCTCCTGGTTGACGTCCTGCTATTCAAAAAAGGGCACGACCCACACGCCGGCGGTGGCGTCAGGTGGGACCTTGAAGGGTCAATTGCTGAGACGGTTGATGCGACCTACATGGGACAGGTTGCGCAGGCGCTTGATGATGCGCGCCAGGTGTACCCGGTTGCGTACCGAGAGGATCAGATTGACGATCGACAGCCGAGCATCACGTTCCTCGATGTCGATGCGCTCGATGTTGGCGCCGGCGTCGGTGACCAGGGCCGCGAGCTCTGCCACCAGGCCGCGGCGGGTCTCCATTTCCAGGCGCAGGGCCGAGGGGAAGTCCTCGTTGATGTCGCTGGACCACTCCAGGACGAACAGCTTGTCCGGGTCGTTATTCAACTCACCGAGATTGCGGCATTCGACCCGGTGCACCACGATGCCCTTGCCCACCGAGAGATGGCCGATCACCGGATCGCCGGGCAGCGGTCGGCAGCAGCGCGCGAACTTGATCACCATGCCCTCTGCGCCGTTGATCACGATCGGCCCCTGGCCACCCGGCGGTTGCCCCGTGGGCGCGCCGGGTTCGCCCTGCAGTAGGCCCACCAGTCGGCGAGCCACCACATGGGCGACTCGGGTGCCCAGCCCGATGGACTCCAGCAGCGTCACTTCCTGGGTCAGCGAGTGCTCCTCGAGCAGGCTGTCGAGCACACCTTCGGGCAGCTCTTCCAGGCTGGTCTCGAACTGTGCAAGTGCCTTGTTCAGCAGTCGACGGCCGAGTTGGACCGCCTCGGTCTGCTGCTGGTGCTTGAGGGCATGGCGGATCGCCGAACGGGCCTTGGCAGTGATCACGAAATTCAGCCAGGCCAGGTTGGGCCGCGCCCCGGGAGCGGTGATGATCTCCAGGGTCTGGCCACTGTCGAGTCGGGTGGAGAGCGGGGCCAGATGGCGGTCGATGCGGCAGGCGATGCAGCTGTTGCCGATGTCGGTATGCACGCTGTAGGCGAAGTCGATCACCGTGGCGCCCTGGGGCAGCTCCATGATGTCGCCCTTGGGTGTGAAGACGTAGATGTCGTCGGGGAAGAGGTCGTTCTTGACGTGTTCGATGAATTCCAGCGAATCCCCGGCGTGGCGCTGCATCTCCAGCAGGCCCCTGACCCAGGCGCGGGCTCTGGCATGGCTGCCCTGGGCGATGGGGTGGTCGGTCTGGCCGGCCTTGTAGAGCCAGTGGGCGGCGACGCCGTTGTTGGCCAGGGCCTCCATCTCGCGGGTGCGGATCTGCACTTCGATGGGCATGCCGCCGCGGCCGAACAGGGTGGTGTGCAGGCTCTGGTAACCGTTGGCCTTGGGGATGGCGATGTAGTCCTTGAAGCGTCCCGGCACCGGCTTGTAGAGGTTGTGCACCACGCCGAGGATGCGATAGCAACTGTCGACGTCCTCGGTGATGATGCGAAAGCCGAAGACATCCATGATCTCGGCGAAGGACTTCCGCTGGTCGCGCATCTTGCGATAGATCGACAGCAGGTGTTTCTGGCGGCCGATCACCGTTCCCGTCAGGCCCTCGTCGTCTAGGCTCTGCTGGAGGTTGTTCTGGAGCTGGCGGATCGTCGAACGGCGATGGCCCCGTGCTCTGGACACCGCGTGCTTGATGCGCTCGGCCCGCATCGGGTACAGGGCCTGGAAGGAGAGATCCTCGAGCTCGACACGGATGGTGTTGATGCCCAGCCGGCTGGCGATGCGGGCATATATCTCCAGGGTCTCGCGCGCGATACGGCGCTTCTTCTCGGGACGCAGGGCCCCGAGGGTGCGCATGTTGTGCAGCCGGTCGGCGAGCTTGACGATGATCACCCGGATGTCCCGAGACATCGCCAGTACCATCTTCTGGAAGTTCTCGGCCTGGGCGACCGCCTTATCCTCGAAGGTGATCTGGGTCAGCTTGGAGACGCCGTCGACCAGCTCGGCGACGGGCTGCCCGAACTGCTGGGCCAGGGCCTGCTTGGAGATGCCGGTATCCTCGATGACATCGTGCAGCATGGCGGCCATGAGGCTCTGGTGATCCATGTGCATGTTAGCGAGGATATTGGCGACCGCCAGGGGGTGGGTCACATAGGGCTCGCCGGAACGACGGCGCTGACCGTCGTGGGCCTGCTCGGCATAGTAGAAGGCGCGCTTGACCTGCTGGATCTCGTCCCTGGGAAGATAGCCGCCGAGTCTGTCGGCCAGGTCATCGATGGTGAACATGCGGCGCGCCCTGAATGCTGCGTGATGGCTCTACGACCAGAGGGAAAGGCGCTCCTGCGCCGGGAAGGCAGGATCACTCCTCTGGGTGGCTGCCCGGCTCGAACTCAGGACGCACGCGCACCGGCGCCGCCTCGATGGGCTCGTCGAGCACGCTGGCATCGACCTTTCCTTCGGCGATCTCGCGCAGGGCCATCACGGTGGGCTTGTCGTTCTCCCACGGCAACAGGGCGTCGCGGGAGCCCCGGGCCAGCTGACGGGCACGGTGAGTTGAGATCATCACCAGCTTGAAGCGATTTTCGACGTTTTCGAGACAATCTTCGACGGTGACACGTGCCATGGACGCCTTCCTGAAATGAAATAATAGAGTACCGACGGAAAAACCCGGACGGCGTCGAGAAGCGCCCCGGGGATTCCACCGTCAGGTAGACCGGATAGATTACTCGACGCCCTGCTACCCTGACAAGCGCTGCGGCTGGGGGGGGGGTCAGGCCATTAGCGCCGCAAGCAGGGAGGCATGGTGCTCGCTCACCCGCTCGAGGGTCAGACGCCGAGAGATGACCAGCGACTGCAATTCGCGCAGGGCCGTGGTGAAGTCGTCGTTGATCACCAGGTAGTCGTATTCGTCGTGGTGGGTCATTTCGTCCACCGCGTCGCGCATGCGGCGTGCGATCACCGCATGCTCGTCGGTGCCTCGGCCGGAGAGGCGGCGCTCCAGCTCCTCCCTGGAGGGGGGCAGGATAAACACCGAGACCGCCTCGGGAAGCTGCGCGCGCACCTGGCGGGCGCCTTGCCAGTCGATCTCCAGGATCACGTCCTGGCCGGCGACGAGCATTGCCTGCACGGCGCTGCGCGAGGTGCCGTAGTAGTTGTCGAACACCCGGGCATACTCGAAGAAGTCACCCTGCTCGACCATCGCCTCGAAGGCCGGGACATCCACGAAGTGGTAGTTGACGCCGTCAACCTCGCCGTCGCGGCGCGCGCGGGTGGTGTGCGAGACCGAGACCTGGATGCCGTCGAGGCTTTCGATCAGTTCGCGCACCAGGCTGGTCTTGCCGGCGCCGGAGGGAGCGGAAACGATGAAGAGCGTACCTTGGGCCATGAGCGGTGGTCCCTGACGTTGAAACGGAGAGTGGTCGGCTGCGGAGGGGGCGGAGTATCGCACAGAATCATGGCGCGGCTGTAGCTGCCCCTGCCCCTGCCCTCATCCGCCCCCCCTCGATGAACGGTTCGCGCATCGCGGGCTCGTCTCTGGAATAATGGCGCCCCTTTTTCTTTTGCATCGCCTTTTTTCGCACCAACCTTTCGCACCGCCCGGCGGTAGTGTCGCCATTGTCCCAGGGAGCGTGACATGCCAACGGACTCTACCCACCCATCTGTGAATCCCCGTCTGGCCGAGAAAGCCCTGGCGCTGGGGGGCTTCGCCATCGGCACCACCGAATTCGTGATCATGGGCCTGATGCAGCGCATCGCCGATGATTACGGTATCGCGGTCCAGAACGTGGGCCTGGCGATCAGCGCCTATGCCCTGGGGGTGGTGGTCGGTGCGCCGCTGATCTCGGCAATCGGCGCACGGGTTCCTCGCCGTCGCCTGCTGATCGGCCTGATGGTGGTGTTCGCCGCCAGCAACCTGCTGACCCTGCTGGCGCCTTCCTTCCATGGCTTTGTCGCCCTGCGCTTCTTTGCCGGCCTGCCCCACGGGGTCTATCTGGGCGTGGCGGCGCTGGTGGCCGCCAATGTCGCCGAGCCCCACGAGCGGGGCCGCGCCGTCGGCCGGGTGCTGGTGGGCCTGACCCTGGCGATACTGGCCGGGGCGCCGCTGGCCACCTGGATCGGCGGCCTGCTGGGCTGGAAGGCCGCCTTCGTGCTGGTGGGGGCGCTGGCGCTTGCCACCGCGCTGCTGGTGCGGCTGTGGGTGCCGGTGCAGCCGGCCAATGAAGGCGCATCTCTGCGCTCCGAGATCTCGGCGATGACCAAGCCGCGGGTGCTCTTCACGTTGGCCGTCGCCTGTGTCGGCTTCGCCGGCATGTTCAGCGTGTTCAGCTATGCGATGCCGACCTTGACCCATCAGGCCGGCATGCCCGAGGCATTGGGGCCGCTGGTGCTGGCGGTGTTCGGAGTGGGAGCCGTCATCGGCAACTTCGCGGGAGGCCGCGCGGCCGATGCCCATCCCATCCGCGGGGTTGCCTTTATCCTTGCCTGGTGTTCGCTGGTGCAGCTCGGTTTCTACTTTGCCGCCGATCAGGTCTGGAGCGGTATTCTGTTCGTCGGTCTTGTGGGTACCGGTGGCGCCTTGGCGCCGGTGCTGCAGACCCGGCTGATGGATGTCGCCGGTGATGCCCAGACCATGGCCGCGACCCTTAACCACGCCGCCTTCAACATCGCCAATGCCCTCGGTGCCTGGCTGGGCGGGCTGTCGGTGACGGTGGGCCTCGGCTGGTCGGCCACCGGGTTGGTGGGCATGACCATGGCGCTGGCTGGCCTGTCGATCTTCCTCATTGCGCTGGCGCAGGAGCGCGTGGCGCAGGTGCCTGCCTGATGCATCGTCGATACTGTCCATCCAAGGAGAGCCCATGACCACTGCCGGCGATCGCCGCTCCCCGGAATCGGCGCTGCCTTTCCTGGGGGTGGCGCTTGCGTTTCTGATCACCATGATGGGCACCACCCTGCCCACGCCCCTGTACCCGGTCTATCAGACACGCTTCGACTTCTCTCAGCTGACCATCACGGTGATCTTCGCCGTCTATGCGCTGGGGGTGATGGGGGCCCTGGTGGCTACTGGGCGCTGGTCGGATCAGCTCGGGCGACGCCCGATGCTGGCGGCCGGGCTGGCGGCGGTGGTCATCAGCGACCTGATCTTCCTGTCCAGCGAAGGCCTCTCGAGCCTGCTGGTCGGCCGCTTCATCTCGGGGGTGTCCGCCGGCATCTTCACGGCGACCGCCACGGTGGCGGTGATGGAACTGGCGCCTTCGGACTGGCCGCGGCGGGCGGCCTTCCTGGCCACCGCGGTCAACATGGGCGGGTTGGGGCTCGGCCCGATCCTGGCCGGTCTGTCGGTCGAATATCTTCCCTGGCCGCTGCGCCTGGTCTATGGGGTGCATCTGGCGCTGACCGCACTGGCGGTGATGGTGGTGCTCAAGGCGCCGGAGACCGTGACCCGGCCGGCGAGGCCGAGGCTCCGGCTACAGCGGCTGCAGGTGCCACAGGAAGTCCGCGAGATCTTCCTGCCCGCGGCAATCGCCGGCTTCGCGGGCTTCGCCCAACTGGGCTTCTTCACCGCCACGGCACCGGCTTTCATGATCGGCGTGCTTGGCCATGACAACCTGGCGCTTGGCGGACTGCTCGCGGGCTCCGCGTTCTTCGCCTCTACCCTCGGGCAACTGCTCCAGGAGCGCTTCCCGGCACCCTGGCGGCTGCCGTTGGGCTGCGTCGGGGTGATTCTCGGCGCCTCGCTGGTGGGCGTCGGCATCGGGCTTGCCTCACTGGCGCTCTTCCTGCTCGGCGCCTTGGTCGCAGGCATCGGCCAGGGCATGGCCTTTCGTGCAGGCCTGGGGGCCGTCCTGCAGGCCAGTCCCGCCAACCAGCGTGGCGGCGTCGCCGCGACCTTCTTCATAGTGGCCTACATCGCCCTGTCGATTCCGGTGGTGGGCATCGGGCTGGCGGTTAGCACCTTCGGCCTGGCAACCGCCGGCATGGCCTTCGCCGGCGGCGTCGCGCTGCTGGCGGGCGCCTCGCTTGCGAGTCTCGTATGGATTAGGCGCCGCGGGGCGAGGGGGTGAGGACTTCAAGGCCTGCATGACCTAAAGCGGCGGGCTGGCCAACCTGGTGCTGGCGACACGATGCGAGGGCCAAGGTGATGGGGCCAGTGCGCCTTGAATTTGGCCTGGCAGCCGGATAACCCGGCTGCCAGGGAAATAGGCCGCCTGAGGGGGCCAGAAATTCACCGCTGAGAAGCAGAAGGTGCTGTGCTGAGTGCCAAAGGTGCTCAGTATCGAATTGATCAGCGGTTCCCTAACTTCCAAACTGTTATTGGCCGAACCAACGTGCCCGCCGCGTGTCATCGAAAGCCTGTTTGAAGTTCTTGCCGGCAATTGAGGGCGGATGATAAATCGCTTCAAGTTTCGGACCTGTCAAGAAATCAAGCTGTGCATAGCTCACGCGGCCATCGCCGTATTCGACGATACAAGTGCCCGTGCCAGTGTTACGTTCGGCCTTATTGCCCGCAATTCTTGCCAGAATGGAAGTCGACACGGATCGGGCCGCGCTTTCAGCAAATGTCCCTGATTTAGGCAATCCCGTCGCGGCCATATCGCCGATGGCATAGACACCAGGGAAACTTGTTTCCAGGGTCGGCAGGTCAATGGGAACCCAGCCGTCTTCGGTCAGACCGCTGTCAAAAACGACCTGCGGCGGCTGATGTTTCGGGACGCCAAGGAACAGGGCAAAGGGCAATTCGGTCCCGTCATCCAGAACCGCCACTCCCGGTTCGAGCCTGACGACTGTTCGCTGCCGCAACAGGCGGATACCGAATTCTTCGAATGAATCCATCAACGCCTGCGCCATCTCGGCCGAGGCAGGCATAGGGCTCGACAGCGGCGAAACAAAGGTGATGTCGCAATCCTCGCGTATACCGCGTTCGGTCAGGTAGTGGTGAAGTGTCAGAGCGCATTCGCTGGGACCGGGAGGACATTTGTAAGGGAAACCGCAAATGCCGACGATCAGCGGTCCTGAAGAAAACTCTGGCAGGACATCGCGTAGTCGGTCCGCTCCGGCGTCTGAATAAAACTCGTTACCATGCTCGGCCAGGCCTGGCGTCGCCGCCATGTCGTAGTCCGCACCCAGCGCGATCACGAGAAAATCCGCCTCATAGATGCCGCCGTCCGTGGTCACGCGTTTGGCGGTGGCATCAATCGAAGTGATCGTTTCCCTGACAAGGGTTATGCCCGGCTTTACGAATGAGGCGTAAGGCATTCCAACTTCGTCGAGCGTCGTCTTGCCGAACATCACGTCAATTCTGGAATAGCCAAAGACAAAGCTGTCTCTTTTGTCGATCACGGTGACATTGGCGTCCTCGCCCAATGCCTGCGACAAGAGTGTTGCCAGTTCCATGCCGCCAAAGCCAGCGCCCAGAATAAGAACTCGAGATTTCATGATTAACCTTTCAAGAAATGACCACCCCGAGGAAACACCCGAAATCCGTCCGGTCATTTCATGGTGGGCCAAGGGTTTGGTGGATGCGTGGCTTTGATCACGCAATTACATGGCGTCCGTGATGAGAGTAGGCCGCAGGTCGCTTTCAAAGTCAATCACGGCCCAAACCTGCCATTTCCGATGTAGTCAAGCGCCGCGGCGCAGCTTCACCAGACCTGCCGTTCGTGCATCTCGCAGCATTTTGGAGTGGCAAATGACTGCCATGCGCGAACTTCATACGACACTGATCAAACGGACCGGTCAGGATGGCACCATCAACAACGGCATCACCTGTGGTACGTGCTCCATAACCTGCGCAAAGGGTCACCGTGAACGTTGTCCGAGTCGCTGAAACGCTCGGACACTGCGTCACGAAAAAGTGTTAAGCATTGGGAAGGCGCTAATGGTCTCCACCCCGGCGCCTTCCCACCTGTTTTCCGTCAAGACAATGCCCTAACCCCGCTTCGGTTCGGTTCGGTCGCCTTAGGGAAACGCTGCACAAATCCCACCACAGCTGCCTGGCAGCCGGATAACCCGGCTGCCAGGGAAATAGGCCGCCTGAGGGGTCCAGAAATTCACCGCTGAGAAGCAGAAGGTGCTCAGTATCGAATTGATCAGCGGTTCCCTAACCGACGCATGAGGCGGCGTGAAGTCATGCGGTCTCCGTTTGGCCCTGGCTCTGAAAATAATTCTCTCGGGACACTATCTCATCGGCATGTTTGAAGGACAAAATTTTCCAGATAGCCAGGGAGGAGGGAGCCCGAGATGGGATGGCCGTGCTGAGGGGTGAGCGTTTGAAGTGGGGAGTATTCATAGGGTGATCGAGCCTTTCGGTGGGGAGTAAGGCAGTTTACTCCCCATTGTACTCCCCACTTGGCGCAGGCTTAAGCTAGACTTGGGTAGACAATCGATGCCTTATTATTGAGCTAAAACAATAGGATATAGATATTGGTGGAAGTCTGTGGGATTTACTCAATGTTCTGGATCTGCTCGCGCATCTGTTCGATCAGCACCTTGAGCTCCACGGCACAGCGGGTGGTGGCAGCCACCACCGACTTGGATGACAGGGTGTTGGCCTCGCGGTTGAGTTCCTGCATCAGGAAGTCTAGACGACGGCCCACCGGGCCCTGCTGACCGAGCTGTCGCTCCACCTCGGTGACATGGGTGGCCAGCCGGTCGAGCTCCTCGTCGACGTCGGCCTTCTGGGCGAGCAGTACCAGTTCGGCCTCGAGCCTCTGGGCATCCAGCTCGGCGCGGATCGCCTCGAGCCGCTCCAGCAGCTGGGTCCGCTGGCGCTCGAGGATCTGGGGCATCAGCCGACGCACCTCGGCGACCTGGTCGTTCACCGCGGCCAGCCGCTCGCGAATCAGCGCGGCGAGCTTCTCGCCCTCCCGGGCCCGTCCGGCCACCAGATCGTCCAGGGCGGCCTGGAACAGGGCCAGGGCCTTCTGCTTGACTGCCTCCATGTCCGGGCCGCGACGGTCGAGCACGCCCGGATGCCCGAGCAGGCTGAGGGCATCGGGCATGGCGGCGCCGGGCACGCTGTCGCGGACCTCCTCCAGCGCCGCGGCCAGGGCTGCCAGGCGCGCGCGGTCGACGGCCGGAGTGGCCTCCTCGCCGCTGGGCTCGAAGCGCAGTGTGCACTCGACCTTGCCCCGGGCCAGGCGGGCGCGCAGCGCCTCGCGGAACGTCGGCTCCAGGTCGCGCAGCGCCTCGGGGAGGCGGAAGTGGGGCTCCAGGTAGCGCTGGTTCACCGAGCGCAGCTCGAGCTGCAGGCGGCCGGCCTCGGTGTCGCGATCCTGGCGTGAAAAGGCGGTCATGCTGTGAACCATGGTGCCTCCCGATGACCCGTGATGTCTCTGGGGTCGCAGTGTAACCGATTCCCCGGCCAGACCGTGTAGACCAGAGCGTGTAGAATGGACGCCATTCCACGGGTGTCTTCCCGTGTTCATCACGATTCAAGAGAGGTGCCATGTCCTCGGAGATCCGGCGTCCCAGCGGACGCGCCCCCGACCAGTCCCGCGATATCCGCATCACCCGCGACTACACTCGCCACGCCGAGGGCTCGGTGCTGGTGGAGTTCGGTGATACCAAGGTGCTGTGCAACGCCAGCGTCGAGGCCGGGGTACCGCGCTGGCTGCGCGGCAAGAAGCAGGGCTGGGTGACCGCGGAGTACGGCATGCTGCCCCGCGCCACCCATACCCGCGGCGGTCGCGAGGCCACCCGCGGCAAGCAGGGCGGCCGGACCCTCGAGATTCAGCGGCTGATCGGTCGTTCGTTGCGGGCGGTGGTGAACCTCAAGAAGCTGGGCGAGTTCACCATCACCGTCGACTGCGACGTCATTCAGGCCGATGGCGGCACCCGTACCGCTTCCATCACTGGTGGTTGCGTGGCGCTGATGGACGCTATTCGCTATCTGCAGCGCGAGAAGCTGATCAAGGGCGACCCTTTCCACCAGCTGGTCAGTTCCGTCTCGGTGGGACTGTTCAAGGGCATGCCGGTGGTCGACCTGGACTACCCCGAGGACTCGAGCGCCGACACCGACATGAACGTGGTGATGGCCGAGGGCGGCGGGCTGATCGAGGTGCAGGGCACCGCCGAGGCAGGTACCTTCAGCCGTGCCGAGCTCGATGCCATGCTCGACCTGGCCGAGAAGGCCGGCGGCGAGCTGTTTGCCCATCAGCGCGAGGCGCTGGGCATTCGCGGCTGAGGGGGTCCCCCGAGACGAAGGGCTATCGGTGGATCAGCCTTGAGGGGATACCACAACGCAACGCGCCGGCCCTCGGGCCGGCGCGTTGCGTTCCGGGCGGGCCGGAACGGAGACGAAGGGCTTGCATGATCAGAGCGTCAGGTCGTACTCGACAATCAGCGGCGCGAACTCCGAGAAGGTCGCGTCATAGTCGATCCAGGCGTCCACCACATGGCGACGGAAGTTGGGGCCGACGATCTGGTAGTCGATGCGCCAGCCTTCCTGGCGGGAGCGCGGCTCCTCCTGGTCGAGCTTCGGCCACCAGGTGTACTCACCGGCGTCGCGGTTGATCTCGCGGAAGGTGTCGATGAAGCCGGTGGGGCCGAAGACCTGGTCCATCCAGGCACGCTCCTCGGGCTTGAAGCCGGGGGTGGTCTGGTTGTCGGCCCAGTTCGCCAGGTCGATGGTCTTGTGAGCGACGTGCCAGGTCCCGCAGATGATGTATTCGCGGCGCTTGCGGGCCATCTTCGACAGGTATTCCTGATATTGGGCCATGAAGGCCTGCTTGGCGGCATAGTCGCTGCCGTCGGGCATCAGGAAGCTGGCGATGCTGAAGCGGTCGTAGTCGGCCTGCAGGAAGCGGGCCTCGTGGTCGCACTGGGCGAAGCCCAGGCCGTACATGATCGCCTTGGGGATCTGGCGGCAGTAAAGGCCGACCCCCGAGAAGCCGTCCTGCTCCGCATCGAGGAAGTAGCCCTCGTACCCCTCCGGGTAGAGGATGCTATCGTCCAGCTCGAAGCTCTTGGCCTTGAGGTTCTGCACGCAGACGACATCGGCATCCTGGTTGGCCAGCCAGTCGAGGAAGCCCCGACCGACGGCCTCGCGGATGCCGTTGACATTGATGGTGGCGATTTTCATACGTGGTCCCTTTTTCTTCGCGCGTGTATGATACCCGACGTTTCGACGTTTGGGTAAATGGCCCCGTTCTATAGACGTGATAAAGGCCCTTGACCGTGTAGATGAGGAGGCCCCGTGGCGGATCAGCCTGGCGCGCAGCGCATGCAAGCCTACCAGCGGGAGTTCATCGAGTTCGCCATCGAGCAGGGCGTGCTGAGCTTCGGCGAGTTCACCCTGAAGTCCGGGCGCGTCAGTCCCTATTTCTTCAACGCCGGCCTGTTCCGGACCGGTGGTGCCCTGGCGCGGCTGGGACGTTTCTATGCCCGGGCCATCGAGGCCAGCGGCCTCGAGCTCGACGTACTTTTCGGTCCGGCTTACAAGGGCATCCCGCTGGCCGCCGCCGCCGCCGTGGCCCTTGCCGACCACCATGGCCGCGACCTGCCCTATGCGTTCAATCGCAAGGAGGCCAAGGATCACGGCGAGGGCGGCAATATCGTCGGCGCCGAGCTCGCTGGACGCATCCTGATCATCGATGACGTAATCACCGCCGGTACCGCAATCCGCGAGGTGATGGGCCTGATCGAGGGCGCGGGCGCCCGGGCGGCGGGGGTGGTGATCGCCCTGGACCGTCAGGAGCGCGGCCGTGACGAGGACGACCCGCGCAGCGCCATCCAGGAGGTGGAGGCCACCTATGGCATGCCGGTGGTCAGCATCGTCACCCTGGACCTGGTGCTCGAGTACCTCGAGGAGCACGCCGGCGAGGCGCTCAAGGGCCATGCCGAGGCGATCCGCACCTACCGCGACCGCTACGGCGTGCGAGGCGACTGAGCGCCGAGGGGCATGATACTCGCGCCAGCCGATCGTCCCTCGGGCCCCTCACGGGGCCCGAGCGCTTTGCGAGCCCTTCATATCAGGAGTCGTTGATGCTTGACGTGGTGCTCTACCAGCCCGAGATACCGCCCAATACCGGCAACCTGATCCGGCTGTGCGCCAACACCGGTTTCCGGCTGCACCTGATCGAACCGCTGGGCTTCACGCTGGACGACAAGCGCCTGCGGCGCGCCGGGCTCGACTACCACGAGTGGGCCCGGGTCCGGGTCCATGCGGACTGGGCGGCCTTCCTCACTGCCGTGGCGCCGACGCGGCTCTTCGCCGTCTCCACCCGGGGACGTACCGGTTACCACGAGCCTTCCTATCGCGAGGGCGACGCCCTGGTCTTCGGCCCCGAGACCCGCGGGCTGCCTCAGGCGCTGCTCGATGCCCTGCCCGAGACCCAGCGCCTGCGCATTCCCATGCTGCCCGACAGCCGCAGCCTGAACCTCTCCAATGCCTGCGCGGTGGTGGTCTTCGAGGCCTGGCGTCAGCTGGCATTCGTGGGGGCCGGCCAGCCGGGTTCTGGCCCAGCCCTGGCCGAATCCCACGAGTCTGTGAGGAACCCCTGATGTCCACGTCCATCGCCAGCCGGCTCGCCGGCCTCAACCCCCGCCAGCAGGAGGCCGTGCGCTACATCGACGGGCCCTGTCTTGTGCTGGCCGGGGCGGGCTCGGGCAAGACCAGCGTGATCACCACCAAGATCGCTTACCTGGTGCAGGAGTGTGGCATGAGCGCCCGGCGCATCGCCGCCGTTACCTTCACCAACAAGGCCGCTCGGGAGATGAAGGAGCGGGTGGGCACCATGCTCAAGGGCAAGGAGGGACACGGCCTGACCGTCTCCACCTTCCACACCCTCGGGCTCAACATCATCCGCAGCGAGCTCAAGGCGCTGGGTTACCGGCCGGGCTTCTCGCTGTTCGACCCGGAGGATGCCAAGGCGCTGCTGCGTGACCTGATGAACAAGGATGCCCAGGTCGACGCCGACCAGATCAACGCCGTGCAGCATCAGATCTCCCAGTGGAAGAACGACCTGGTGTTGCCCGGGCAGGCGCTCTCCCATGCCGCGGACGACGACGAGCAATATGCCGCGCGGGTCTTCGAGGCCTATGTGCGCCACCTGAAGGCCTATAACGCCGTGGACTTCGATGACCTGATCCTGCTTCCGGTGGTATTGCTGCGCGACGACCCCGAGGCGCTGGCCCGCTGGCGTCGCAAGATCCACTACATGCTGGTGGACGAGTATCAGGACACCAACATCAGCCAGTACCTGCTGGTCAGGCTACTGATGGGCGAGCGCTCGACCTTCACCGTTGTGGGGGACGACGATCAGTCGATCTATGCCTGGCGCGGGGCGCGCCCCGAGAACCTGGTGACCCTGGGTGAGGATTTCCCGCGACTCAATGTCATCAAGCTCGAGCAGAACTACCGCTCCACCGGCACCATCCTGCGCGCCGCCAACACCCTGATCAGCCATAACCCCCACGTCTACGAGAAGACCCTGTGGTCGAACATGGGCCAGGGCGAGGCGATCCGCGTGGTGGTCAATCGTCACGAGGAGGCCGAGGCCGAGCGGGTCGCCAGCGAGATCCTCACGCGGCGCATCAAGGAACGTGCCGAGTGGCGCGACTTCGCGGTTCTCTACCGTGGCAACTTCCAGGCCCGGCTGCTGGAGCTGAAGCTGCAGCACTACCAGGTGCCTTACAAGCTCTCCGGCGGCACTTCCTTCTTCTCCCGGGGCGAGATCAAGGATGCCATGGCCTACCTGCGACTGCTGATCAATCCGGCCGACGACAATGCCTTCCTGCGCATCGTCAATGTGCCGCGGCGCGAGGTCGGCCCAAGCACCCTGGAGAAGCTGGCCAACTATGCCAACGAGAGAGGTATCTCGCTGTTTGCTGCCTGCCATGAGCTGGGGCTCGCCGAGCAACTGCCCACGCGTGCCGTCGAACGCCTCGGCCGCTTCACCCATTTCATCGACGGCGTACGGCGGCGCATGGACCAGGGCGATGCCATCGAGGCCATCCGCGGCATGCTGCACGAGATGGACTACGAGGCCTGGCTCTACCAGAACGCCAGCGCCCCGACCATCGCCGAGCGCCGCATGGCCAATGTCTGGATCCTGGTGGACCAGCTCGAGAAGTCGATGCAGCAGGATCCCGACGAGAGTTCGGTCAGTGAGGAAACCGAGACCGATGACGTGGAAGCGGCAATCTCCCGGCTGGTACTGCGCGACATCCTCGAGCAGCAGGCCGAGGAGGATGACTCCGACCGGGTGCAACTGCTGACCATGCACGCTTCCAAGGGGCTGGAGTTTCCCCACGTCTACCTGATGGGCCTTGAGGAGGAACTTCTGCCCCACCGCAATGCCGTGGAAGCGGGCACCGTGGAGGAGGAGCGGCGCCTGGCCTATGTGGGCATTACCCGGGCGCGGCGCACCCTGACCCTGACGCTGGCCCGCCAGCGCAAGACCTATGGCGAGCTGATGGACTGCACCCCCAGCCGTTTCCTCGACGAGCTGCCGGAGGGTGATCTCGAGTGGGAAGGCCGCGCCGACCGCGAGGACCCTGAGAAAAAGCAGGCACGAGGGCAGAACGCCATCGCCGGGCTACGCTCGTTACTGGATTGACTGCCGGGAGGCGGAAACGCAAGCGGGGCGCCCATAGGCGCCCCGCTGCCTTTCCGTAGCCCTGAGCTTACTGCACGGGCGCGAGCAGGTGATCGACCGACGCCTGGACCTCGGCATCGGACAGGTTAGGGTTGCCGCCCTTGGCGGGCATGGCATTGAAGCCATTGATGGCATGGCTATAGAGGGTCTCGGTGCCCTTTTCCAGGCGCGCGGACCACTGGTCGGCGTTCCCGCGTACCGGAGCGCCGGCGGCACCGGTCTCATGGCAGGCCATGCAGACGGAGTTGTAGATCGCCTCGCCATCGATGCCGGCCGTAGCGGCCTCGGCGGCTGCCTCGCCACTATCAGCGCTTTCGCTGCTGCTCTCCTGGGCGGGCACGTCCATGACCGGATCCATCAGATGGGCAACCGCGGCCTGGACCTCATCGTCGGACAGGCTGGGGTTGCCGCCCTTGGCTGGCATGGCGTTGAAGCCGTTGATGGCATGGCTCACCAGGGTCTCGAAGCCCTTGTCGGTTCGTCCGGCCCAGGCGGCTTCGTCACCGCGCACCGGTGCTCCGGCGGCACCGGTCTCGTGGCAGGCCATGCAGACATTGTTGTAGATGCCCTCACCGTCGATGGCGCCGCCACCGGAGGCGCTGCCGCCGCTGGCCGCCGCCATCGCGGTGCCACAGTCCTCGCCCTGCAGGCAAAGCTCACCCACCGGCTTCAATCGTTCTGCGATGGCATCGCGCTCCGCATCGTCCTGTGCAACGGCTATGCCTGCGGTCAGGCCTGCAGTCAGGCCCAGGGTGGCCAGACACCCCATGATCAGCTTGCTGGATTTCACTCTCACCACCTCTCGACGGTCCTGTAATCGGAATCACGCTCGGCATCACGGCAGCCGTTGGTCGCCACGGCGCGCATAACTGCTCGGCAGTATACCGGCATCGCCAACGCCTGGAAAATGCCACAGGCTCATACCATCGCCGGGGCAGGAGGATGTCCGCTGGACAGCGCCGGGACGGGCGGGTAGGATGGCGGCCGCCTCGCGCCACACCGCCAGGCATGTGCGCCCGTAGCTCAGTTGGATAGAGTATCGGCCTCCGAAGCCGAGGGTCGCAGGTTCGAATCCTGCCGGGCGCGCCACGAATTCAAGGGCCTGCGACATTGTCGCAGGCCCTTTTTCATGCGTCTGTCAATCTGGCGTCCTGTCCGGAAACCGCTACCTTCATATCCGCGTTTTGATCCAGATGATCGACTCGGGCACCATTCTGGTTTCGCCTACGGGCAGCATGGATCGCCAACGAACAAGGACGCGACATGGCTCACCTGCTACGCATCGTGATGATCCACGGCCACCTCGAGGGCGTGGTTGAGCTCAGTGTGGACGGCCACACCAACATTTGCGGCACCAACGCATCGGGCAAGACCACCCTGCAGCGCCTCGTGCCAGTGTTCTATGGCGAGCAGCCCAACAAGGTAGTGCCGAAGACTCGACTCAAGTTCGACGCCTTCTATCTGCCGCACCGCAATAGCTACCTCGTCTACGAGTATCTCCGCGAGGAGGGCGACGTCTGTCAGGCCGTGCTGACACGCAAGAGCGATGGCGGCGTGGAGTATCGCTTCGTCGGGTCTCCCTATCGCCCCGAGGATTACCTGGTTAAAAGCGAGGGCGGTGTCGCCGGTCTGGATTACGCCCAGTGGGCCAATGGCCTTCGCCTGCAGGGTGTCTCGGTCTCGCCCAAGTTAGGCGCCACCTCCGAATTCCGTTCGGTGATCCAGAACGACTTCACCCAGCTTGGCGTTTCCCAGCCCAGGGGGAATAGCAAGGAGGGGCTGCGGCTGCGCCAGGTGGCGGCCCGTTTCAGCCTGGTGCGCCCCGGACAGCGCATCCGGCATATGGAGAAGCTGGTCTCCGCGGTGCACGCCAAGGAAGGCAAGATGGACACCCTCAAGACCATGCTGGCGGCGATCTTCGAGGAGGACGGTGTCGAGCTGCCGGTGACCCGCATCCGCAACACCAAGGCGCGGGAATGGATCGACCGCATGCGTCAGTCGATGCGTCTGGAGCCCCTTCAGCGCTCGCTGGCTGCCCTGGAGAGTCTCGATCGCGAGATCGCCGATATCGAGACCTCACTTTGGCAGCTGGGCCCCCAACTCGAGGCCGACCGCCACCGCGCCGACCGCGAGAGTGCAGACCTTGAGGCGCAGATCCAGAGTCAACAGCGTGCGTTTCAGGCTCGGGAAGAGACTTACCAGGAACACAGTCAGGTGCTCAACGACAGGCTCAGCGCGCTCGACAGCGAGCTGAGCAAGACGCGAGCCGACCTCGACGACCTGCAGCGCCAGTTCGAGGCCTTCGAGGAGGCCGACATGCCGGGCCTCGAACAGGACCTCAAGATGCTATCCCAGTGGCGCGACCAGCAGCAGCAGTTGCGTGACCACCTGGAGCTGATGCAGCAGGCGGTAAAGGAGAGCAAGGCCAGGCTTGAGGCGCGTCTGGTGGAACTGGGCGACTCCCTCGAGCAGCGCCGCGATGAGTACCAGGCGCTGATCGATGCACTGGGCGAGGAGAAGGAAGCCTGTCGCGACAAGCAAAGCGATGCCGAGGGCCGCCTTGACGCCGACTACCAGGCTCGCCGCCAGGCCCTGGACGACGACTACCGCACCCGCCTGGAGCAGGGTACCGCTCGGCTCTCCGAGCTAAAGGCGCAGCTTTCCCATAGCGCCCAGACCACGGAGGAGGCCCGTGAGGTCGAGCAGGCGCAGGCCCGGGTCGACCAGGCCCAGAGCGAGCAGGGTGCTGCTTCCGCCGCCATGGAGAGCGTTCGAACCGAGCTCGATGAGCATAAGCAGGAGCGCGAGGCCGCCGAGCGCGAGCTGGAAAGGGCTCGAGCGCAGCGCTCCCGCGCCGAGGCGCACCGAGAAGCCCTGCTGATTCAGCGCGACCCCACCCAGGGCAGCCTGCGCCATTTCCTTCGCCACCATCGCCCGGGCTGGGAGAAGGGCTTGGGCAAGGTGATCGCTCCCGAGCTCCTCGAACGCCGCGACCTGGCGCCTCAGCTCAACGAGGACGCCAGCGACGACCTCTTCGGGCTGGCGCTGGACCTGGCCGCCATCGCGCTGCCCGACTATGCCCAGGACGAGGCCAGCCTGCTGGCCGAGATCGAGGCCGCGGACGCGGCACTGAGTGAGGCACAGGAGGCAGAGAAGGCCGCCGAGAAGACACTCCGTGCCTGCCACCTCAGGGTGCAGGAAACCGATGCACGCCTCGACCGTGCCCGTGGCACTCGGCGCCGCGCCGCCGAGGAGGTCGATTATGCCCTGCAGGCGCGCAGCCATTGCCAGCAGCGCCACGCCGCTGCGCAGAAGGCCCGTCAGGCTGCCTGCCGAGAGGCCCTAAAGGAGCAGGAGGCTGTGCAGCAGACGCTACGCGATGAGCAGCGTCAGGCCCTGGATGCCCTGGCCGACGGACACCGCGCCCAGCGCCTGGAGCTGACCGCCGATTTCCAGGGGCAACTGGCCAGCTTCGATCAGCAGATCGCCCAGCATCGCCGCCAGCTGGACGATCACAGGGAGGAGAACCGCCGCCAGCGAGACGAACTGCAGGCCGCCTTCGACCGCGAGCTGTCCGAGCAGGGCGTAGATCCGGTCACCGTGCGCGAGACCCGCTCACGCCTCGAGGATCTGGGCCAGCGCATCCGCCAGACCATGGATCGGCAGGACGAGTTGGATGCCTATCGCCGCTTCATGCGTGTCGACTGGGGCGAGCGCAAGCCGCACCTGGTAGAGAAGGAGGCCGAACTCTCCCGCGAGAGTCAGCAGCTCGAGCGCGAACGCGAACGGCACAGGGTCGACTTCCGCACCGCCCGCAGCGAGCACCAGGCGGCGGAGAGCGCGCTGAAGGCCCGCCGCGACGCGGCCAGGGCGCTGGTCGAGACCCTTGCCCCGCTACTCGTCACACTCGAGGCCCTGAGCCTCGACCCCGCCCCGGAGCCCATCGGCGAGGCCTTGGGTGATGCCGATGAGCGCATCGAGCGCGTTCGCCAGGGGCTTGCCGACCACGCCCGCGAGATCGACGCCCTGCGCCGCGGCTGCGAGAAGATCGAGTCCGAGCTGATCAAGGGCGCCAGCGCCGACTTCCAGGACATGCTCGGGGCCGAGCGCGCCAAGCTAGAGGGCGAGAGCCCGCGCCGACTCTTGCCGGTGATAGCCGGCATGCTCCAGCTGCTCGAGGGACAACAGCAGCAGCTGCTGCAGGAGGGACGCAACCTCAGCGACGACCTCGACAAGTTCTTCACCGTGTTCCGCGACCTCAACCGGCGCATCAATGCCCAGAGCCGGCGTCTCTCCGACGAGGTGGCCGACGATCTCAGGCTCGAGGGTATCGGCCGCGCCGAAGTGAAGATCCAGTCGACCATCGACGAGCTCGGGTTCTGGGAGCCGCTCAAGCGTTTCGCCCAGCGTTACCACGAATGGCGCGACTCGGGTCAGCCGTTGCCCGGTGACGACTACCTCGATGCCTTGGCCGACGTGGTGGAGCTCTTGCGCAGTGATCAGCAATACAGCTTCGAGAGCCTCCTGCGCCTGGAGCTCCACCTCAACGAGGGTGGCACGGATCTGGTCATCAGGAACGACCGCCAGCTGCTGGAATCCTCAAGCCACGGCATGGCCTACCTGATCCTGTGCAAGTTTCTGCTCGCCTTCACCCGACTGCTGCGCGGCCAGGCCGAGGTGGCCATCCACTGGCCCATCGACGAGATCGGCACCCTGGCCTATCACAACGTCGAGAAGCTGTTCGAGGCCTGCGACAACAACCGCATCCATATCGTCGGCGCCTTTCCCAACCCGGAGTCGGACGTGTTGCTGCTGTTCCACAACCGTTACCTGATTGACCGCGATGAGGCCGCCCCCAGCCAGCGTCGCCTCAAGCGCATCGAACCGCGCCTGAGCCGGCTGGCTCAGCGCCTGCAGGCCCGCGCCGAGGAGGCTGCCTCATGATCGAACCCTCAGTGTTCGAGCGCTCCATGGTGGAGCATGGCCCACTGATCGAACGCCTGCTGGCCGGCGAGTTCATCTGTGCGGTGAGCGACGAGAGCGCCTTCCGCCGTCTGCAGGAGGACGAGGTTCGCGAGCAGCTTGATACCTACCTGCTCCCGCTCAACCGCCGCCTGGCCACCAACGACGAGGGCAGCGTCTATTTTCTGGCCTGGCGCCAGCTCGACGAGGGCGCTCGCGAGCAGCTCTCGCGCCAGCTGGCGGACACCGTCAACAGCCTGCTGCCGATGCTGGAGTGGCTGCAGCTGGTGCAGGAGACGCTGGGTCGCGACGGCCTGGCCGCTCCCGGTGACGTGCTCAAGCCCGCCGATTTCAGCTCGCGTTGCGAGGACAACCAGGGCCTGCGCGAGCGTCTCGAGCGGCTGGCCACCGACCCCTTCTTCGGCTCTCAGAGCGACCAGCTCGACGCCCAGCTCAAGCAGGTCTTCAAGCGCCTGAAGGAGCACGGCTACCTGCTCCAGCCTCACGCCGATCGCCAGTACTTTGTGGTCACCGCCAAGATCGACTACCTGGTCGACCTGGTGCGCTTCATCCGCGACGAGGAGAACCTGCCCTTGGATGATCAGCCCCCGGCTAGCCAGGAGAGCCTGCTGTGAGTGACAGCGACCCACACGCCCTGGAGAGCCGCCTGATCGGCACCGGCGTCGAGCGCCTGGCGCTGCTCGGCAAGCACGCCGAGGCGCTGATGGCCGGCTATGCCAGGGACGAGGTGCCCCTGGAGGGGCTGAGCACCACGGCACTCAACCGGCTGCTGGCGGCGCGCATCCTGTGGCGGCCGGATGAGCAGAGCGGGGTGAAGCTCGCCCCCAAGGTGCGCGAGCTGATCGCCGAGATGCTTGCCGACGAGACTCGGCGCCAC
This sequence comes from Halomonas aquatica, assembly GCF_040196335.1. Lineage (NCBI taxonomy): Bacteria > Pseudomonadati > Pseudomonadota > Gammaproteobacteria > Oceanospirillales > Halomonadaceae > Halomonas > Halomonas aquatica. Next base: position 161,347 of record NZ_JBEGCJ010000004.1, on the reverse strand, counting down.
GTCAACGCCGACGTGGCCGAGACCCTGGAGCTGACGCGCACCTTGGTGCAGAGCTATCGCGAGGCCCGCGATGCCGGGGAATACTGGCGCCAGGAACAGCTGTTGCTGCGCCTGCGCCAGGAGGTGGATGACCTCAACGGCCGCTTCGCCGACGCCATCGACAGCCTTTGGCGGCGTCTCAACAGCGACTTCGGCTTCGTCAGCCGCCTGGGCGACAAGATTCGCGAGAACGAGCGCGCCCAGAAGCAGATCGTCCGCCTGCTCGATGGCCTGGAACTGATCGACTTCCACGAGCTGATCGAGCTGGTGGGCAGTGATGGCGTCCTGCGCAAGCTGCTGGTCAGCGGCCTGCAGCACCAGCTCACCCAGCACTACACCAGTCTGCGCGAGGTGCAGCGGCGCATGGTCGAGCTGATGGCGCGCTTCCGCCAGCAGCAGTCACGCAGCCGTCTGGTGGCCGGGATGGCAGGCTTCCTTCGTGAACATTCGGGCTTCGTGCCCGGCAACTATGCCCGGCGCGGCGAGGTGCCGGCACTGGTCAATCGCGCCGCTCCGCTGATCGCCGCTGGCGCGGCGTCCCTGGATCACCACCCCGATACTCGAGTGCTCACCGAGCTGCTGCATCAGCTGCCGCGGCCTACCCATCGCCCGGAACCGGTGACCGCCGCCGGCGCCGCCGCTCCTCAGCAAGACACGCTAGTCGCCGCTCGCCAGCAGGCGCTCAAGGAGGACGTGGAGCGCTTCTATCTCTCGGTGGTGGACCGCGGCGGTGAGGGGCTCAGCGCCCTGGAGTTCCTACAGGAGGGCGAGCTTGCGTGGGACGAGGAGATCTGGCTCTTCCAGGTGATTGCCGAATTCCAGGGCCTCCCCAGAGGCGAGCAGCGCGCCTTCTGTCTGCATCAGCAGGAGAGCCAGGCCAGCCCCTTCAACCACCTGCGGCTGATCCATGACGTCAGCCTGGAGCTGAGGGCGGGGGCATGAACCTCTCGTCGCGTGCGCGCCACCTGCTCCGCGACGCTGGCCAGGCGCTGCGTAGCACTCCCAGCGTGGAGAAGCGCCGCAGCCAGGTGGTGAACGAGGTCGTGGCATGGTGCGAGGCGCACGATATCGAGCTCGGCCCGCGCCTCACCCACGCCCGTCTGCAGTTCGACTCTGAGCTGATCTCCCGCATCGACGAGACCCTGGCCGCTCTGGGCGAGCCCGCCATCGCGGCCGAGCTCAGCGGCCTGACCACCGCCGAGCAGGCTCACCTGGGTAACCGGGAGGAGAAGAGCGTCCGCGAGAAGCCTCGAGACCGGCGCGTGCTGGCGAGCTTTTCTGCTGCTCTGGAGCAGCGGCCGGGCCTGGCCAGACACCCCCGAGATTTCCTCGACCTCGACTGGCGTGGCCTCGACCTCGACGCCTTCGACGTGCTGGTTCAGGTCGAGAACCTCGACGGCTTCTACGCCTTCGAGCCGACCATGTCGGCGTTGGCCAACGGGTCACGACCGCTGGTGCTTTACCGTGGCGACCGCCACTACGGAGGCGCCTTCGCCAGGGTGGCCGAGGCCTGGGCGGAGAGCGCCAGGCCCCACCTCTATCTCGGCGACTTCGACGCCAAGGGGCTGAGCATCGCCCTCGCCAGTAGCGCCACACACCTGCTGCTGCCGCCGCATGAGAACCTTGCCGAGCGCGCCAACGCCGCGCACCTGCCGCCTGGGCAGCAGAGCTACCAGCCGGCCCTGCGCGACCACGCCGCCCGCCTGCCCGTTGGCCACCCGCTGGCCGACTACCTCGTCATCCTGCTTCGTGAGCAGCGCGGCCTGCGTCAACAATGGTTTGGTGATCCACTGCAAGCCGTGCCTCTGGGTGAGTCTGGCAAGGCGTACTTGTCGGGTCCTGGGTGATTCACTACCCGGGTCCCGACCCAAGCTACCAGGGCAGTACCGCTGCATCGGTGCGGGGCTCTGTGCCGCCGCACAGCACCCCGGTTTCCGAGTCGCGCAGGATGATCTGCCCACGACCGAAACTCACGGAGTCTGCCTGCTTGACGATGTGGTGACCGCGGCGCGCGAGTGCCTGTGCCAGATGGTCGGGGAAGTGGGGCTCGACCTCGACGGTACGTCCTTTCGTCCACTTCCAGCGTGGCATGTCCAGTGCGGCCTGCGGGTTCAGAGCGTCGTCGAGCATGCCGGTGATTACCTGGACATGGCCCTGGGGCTGCATGAAGCCGCCCATGACCCCGAAAGGGCCCACCGCCTGGCCGTTTCGAGTGATGAAGCCGGGAATGATCGTGTGATAGGTGCGCTTCCCGGGGGCCAGGGCGTTGGCGTGACCCTCATCCAGCTTGAACGACCAGCCGCGGTTCTGAAGGCTGATGCCCGTACCGGGCACCACGATGCCGGAACCGAAGCCTTTGAAGTTGCTCTGGATGAGGGAGACCATGTTGCCCTCGGCATCCGCCGTGGCGAGGTAGACGGTGCCGCCGGTGATGGGGTTGCCGTGGACCGGGTCCAGTGCCTTTTCGCCGATCATGGCGGCACGTCCCTTGAGATATTGTGTGTCCAGCATCTGCTCGACACTCGGCCGCATGTCATCACGGTCGGTGATGTGGTGCAGGCCGTCCACATAGGCCAGTTTGGTGGCTTCGATACGCCGATGGAGTGTCTCGACCGGGTCGCGCCCCTCTTCGCCAAGCTGTTCCAGCATCCCCAGTGCCTGAAGAGCGATGAGGCCGCAGCCGTTGGGGGGAATCTCCCATATCTCGTGATCGCGGTAGCGGGTGCCGATCGGTTCAACCCACTCCGGTGTGAAGGCAGCGAGATCCTCTCGACGCAGCAGTCCGCCGTGTTCGCGGAAGAAGGCATCGATACTGTCGGCCAGCTCGCCGTCATAGAATGAGCGGGCACGGGTGTCGGCGATCAGTCGCAGGCTGTGCGCATGATCAGGGGAGGACCACATCTCGCCGGGGCGTGGAGCATGCCCTCTAGGCGCGAAGGTCTCGAACCAGGGCTGGAAGGTATTGTCATCATGGCGGCTATAGCTTTCGAAGGCCTCCTCCCACAGCTGACTGACCAAGGGTGAAACCGGAAAGCCTTCTTCTGCCAGGGTGATGGCGGGCGCCAGCAGGTCGGCGAAGGGCAGTCGACCGAAGCGTTCCGACAGCGTGGCCCAGGCGGCAGGGGCGCCCGGAACGGTCACGGGAATGAGGCCGTGCTCGGGCACCGCCTCGTGACCCAGTGCCTTGACGGCCTCGATGGTGGCAGCCTGGGGCGCGGGGCCACTGGCGTTCAGGCCATGCAGCTCGCCATTCATCCAGACGATGGCGAAAGCGTCGCTGCCCAGCCCATTCGAGGTTGGCTCCACCACGGTGAGCGCCGCTGCGGTGGCGATGGCGGCGTCCACGGCATTGCCCCCCTGGCGCAGCATCTGCATGCCTGCCTCGGCGCCCAGGGCCTGTGAGGTGGCGACCATGCCGCGGCGTCCAAACGTCGTCATGCGACGGGAGGGGCTGGGGTAATAACGCGCATCGAATTGCATACGGGGTTCCTCTGTGGATGTCAGGCGTTGCGGGACTTGGCCCCATCGTCCTGATGGCGTTGAATCTTGCGGTTCTGGTAGAGCGAGAAGATGACGGAGGCAATGGCCATGGACAGGAAGAGGGCCGAGAGCGGCCGCGTCAGGAAGGTCAGCCAGCTGCTGTCGAGTTCCAGGGCGCGGAACAGCTGACGCTCCAGATTTTCACCCAGCACCACACCGAGAATCAGCGGGGTCAGGGGCACCGAGGCCTTCCAGAGCAGGTAGCCGAGGATGCCGAAGGCGAACAGTACCCAGACGTCGAACAGGTTGTTGTTGAGGGCATAGGAGCCGATGGCGCAGAGCATCAGCACGACCGGTACCAGGACCTGTTGCGGGATCAGCGAGATCTTGGCGAACCAGCGCACCAGTAGCAGCTGACACACCACCATGACCACCGCGCCGATCAGCAGGCTGGCATAGATGGCTCCCACCAGCACCGGATTCTGCTCGAACATCAGCGGCCCTGGCGTGATGCCGTGCAGGATGAGCACGCCCATCATGATGGCCATGGGCAGGTCGCCCGGAATGCCCAGCGCCAGGGTTGGCACGAAGGCTCCGCCCGCCACGGCGCTGTTGGAGGCTTCGGAGGCCACGATGCCGTCCGGTATGCCGGTTCCGAAGCGCTCGGGGTGGCGCGAGAACTTCTTTGCCTGGTCGTAGCTGACGAAGTTGGCCACGGTGCCACCGGTACCCGGCAGTGCGCCGATCAGGCTGCCGATCAGCGACGAGCGAAGCGTGTTGAGCTTCTGGCTGGCCATGTCTCGCAGGATGAGGCTATAGGGTATGGCGACATTGGTATTGGCGCCCTTGGCGGATTGCGGGTCGTCACGCAACTTCTCCAGGTTCCCCATCAGTTGAGAGAAGGCAAAGATGCCGATCATCACCGGCAGCATCTCGAAACCGGCGCCAAGGGCATCGAAACCGAAGTCGAAACGCAGGTTGCTGTTGCGGTCATAGCCTACGGTGGTGATCAGCAGGCCAAGGGCGGCGGCCAGCAGGCCCTTGAGCAGGGCACCATGCGAGAGACCGGCGACCAGCGTCAGGGCAAAGAGGATCAATGCCGTGATCTCCCAGGGGCGGAAGTTCATGCTGAAACTGGCCAGCAGGGGACCGAAATAGACCAGCACGGCCACGCTGATCAGGGTACCGATGAAAGAGGCGGCCACGCCGATGCCAAGTGCGCGCCCGGGTTCCCCGCGCTGGGCCATGGGGTAACCATCGTAGACGGTGGTGATGGAGGAGGGTGTGCCGGGGATGCCCAACATCACGCCGGACACAATGCCGCCCGAGTACCCCCCGACGAACACACCGACCATCAGCGACACGCCACTCACAGGATCCATGGCAAAGGTGAAGGGAAACACCACCAGGATTGCCATGGTCACAGTGAAGCCGGGTATGCTGCCGCCGATGATGCCGAACAGCACGCCTATCAGGATCAGCAACAGCACCGAGGGAGTGCCAACCTGAACAAGCGCTTGTAGGAAGAAGTCAGCCATGGGTCACTCCGTCGTCAGGGTAGCCAGACGTTGAGGCCGAAACGGAAGATCACGTAGACCAGCGGGGCGAGAGTGCACGAGACCGCCAGGTTGATGATCCACTTGCGACGCGTATCGATGCCCAGCAGCAGGGCCAGTGACGTCACCAGAAAGGTCAGCGTGGCGGGCAGGTAGCCGATCAGTGGCAGCAGCAGAGCATAGAGGGCGAACAGGCCGAACAGGGATAGCACGGTGCTGTTGTGCTTGATCCATGACGTCAGGGACCGACGCGGCCGGTCCGGTCGGGTCTTGCGGTCAGCGGATGGCACCCAGAAGGTGCGAAGCAACAGCAGGAGTGACAAGGCGCCGATGATCCCCAGCAGGATCTGCGGGAAAAGTGCTGAGCCATAGGGCTGCCAGCTGGTTGGTGGCGAAATGTCGCGCGTCTCCACCAGCAGGATGCCGCTCATGACCAGCATGGAAAGCGCCAGGGCGCGATCCTTGGTCAGGGTCAACATGGTCTACTCTCCGAGCCGCCCCCGGCAAGGTGGTTTGCCGGGGGCCAGCCACGTCTCAGTTTTGGAAGTCGATGTTGGCGGCAGCGGCGGAGAGTGCGGCCTCGTTCTCCTTGAGGAAGGCCTGGTACTCTTCACCCGGCAAGTAGCGCACCACGGAGCCGAAGTCGTTCTCGATTCGGCTGCGAATCTCCTCATCTTCCACCGCCTTGCCATAGGCGTCTGCCAGCGTATCGAGGATCTCCTGCGGTGTGCCTTTGGGGGCGAACAGGCCACGACTGGTGGAGTGGTCCATTTCGATCCCTTGCTCGCGCAGCGTCGCGATATCGGGGAGGCTGTCCAGCCGTTCAGGGTGCGCCACGCCCAGCGGGGTAAAGGTACCGTCCTCGAAGAAGGCCCCTGCGGAAGGCAGGTTGAACATCGCGAAGTGGATCTCTTCAGCGAGCAGGGCGGATACCTGTTGGCCGGTATCGGGATAGCCGACCAGGCGTACGTCAGCCATGTCGATGCCTGCGGCATCGAAGAACTGCACCCAGAAGAAGTGGTCCGTGGAGCTCGGAATCATGCCGAAGCGAACTTCACCCGGGTTCTCGCTGACGTAGTCGGCGATCTCCTCGGCACTCTTGACGGGGTGGTTGGCATGGGCAACCGGCAGGTTAATGGTCTGGGTCAGCAGGGTAATGGGCTCGAAGGCATCGTAGGAGTAGTCAACGGTGCCGGCCAGCTTGGAGAGTGCAATAGTGTCATGACTGCCCAGCAAGGTGTAGCCATCGGGATTGGCATCCTTGACGTTGCGTGAACCGAGCGTCGCCCCGGCACCGGCCATGTTCACTGGCACGACCGATTCGCCCAGATGCTCTTCGGCCTCCTTCGAGATCAGTCGGAAGATGATGTCGGTGGCGCCGCCTGGGCCGTAGGGGATGATCAGGCGGATGTCCTTCTCGGGATACTCGGCCTGAGCATTGCCGGCGATGGCCAGGCCAAGAACGGCAATGATGGGAGTCAGCTTGTTGCGCATCATGGTGTAGCACCTCGGATATGTTGGATTTCTTCGTGAAGTTCGGGCGATCCCGAACCGGTGTGAGCGCGCGTTCCGTGTCGGTTATTGTTATGGAGCCTTCAACCGAGAAAGAGCCCTCCATAGGCCAGGGCGGCCATCACGATGAAGGCGGGGTGGATTCGCAGCCGCAGCAGCGCCAGGGCCGCCAGTGAACCGATCAGCAGGGTGTGGAAGAGTCCCGACGTTTCCAAACCTTCACTGAAGAAGCTCCAGGTCAGCCATGCCATCATCATGGCGATGACCGGGCGTACCCACTGGCTCATACGCTTGACGCGTGGCGAGTCACGGTAGCGATAGAGAAGGCCCAGAGCGCCCAGCATCAACAGCAGGGAAGGCACCACCGTGGCCAGCCCTGCTACCAGAGCGCCACTTGCGCCGGCGACGTCAAAGCCGATCTGGCCGGCCATCTTGGTGGCGATGGGACTCGGCAGAGTGTTGCCCAGGGCCAGGGTCTCGGCGAATTCCTGGGACGTCATCCACCCGTAACGGCCGACGACCTCCGCCTCGATCAACGGAATGATCGCCGGGCCTCCGCCGTAACCGATGATGTTGGGTATGAAGAAGGCGAGAAACAGTTCCCAGTGAATCATTCGCCGGCCTCTGTCGGTCGCGGCACTGGTGCAACCATCGCCGTCGCCAGCAGGGCAACGATGACCCAGCCAGGGTGCAGGCCAAGCAGATAGATAAGCACTCCGGCGCTGGCGCTCATGACAAGGCTTGTCCAGGGGCCCAGGGCAACGCGAGACTTGTTCCAGAAATCCAGCGTCAGCTGAGCCATCATGACCATGACCACGGGCACGACGGCATGGCCCATGCCGCGGATCCAGGCGACGTCGCGATAGCGGCTGAACAGGCCCAGCAACAGGATCATGGCAAGCATCATGGGGACGATGACGGCGGCGACGGCGATGACGCAGCCGGCGATACCGCCGACGCGATAGCCGATGTAGCCCGGCATCTTGGTGGCGATGGGGCCGGGAAGTGTGTTGGCGATGGCGAGCACGTCGGCGAAGGCATCGTCATCGAGCCAGCGATGACGGGTGACGACCTCTTCTCGGACCAGGGGAATCATGGCCGGACCACCGCCGAAGCCGAGCAGGCCGATGCGGGTGAAGGCCCAGAAGATCTTGCTCAGCGGGGCGGGAGACCGGGCACTCATGAACATGCCTCTGCCTGGTCGATCCCAGCATCGGTAATAGAATAGGTCATGGAATAGGTGATGGAGTTTTTGTGGATCATTGTTTTTTGATTATAAAATCGATTATTCGGTCTAGAATATAGTTTGCACCAGAAGCCAGCGTCAACCTTCAATCTCTGGGGGCCACAGGGAGGCAGTATGGGAATCTTCGAACGCAAGGGTGGGGTGACGGCGTCCAGCTGGATCTACGACACCCTGAGACAGGATCTGGTCAATGGGCGATTCACCGCTGGCGAGAAGCTGGCGATCAGCGCACTGAAGGAGCGCTATGGGGTCGGTTTGAGCCCGTTGCGTGAGGCCCTCAATCGCCTGGCGGCCTACGGTCTCCTCATACAGGAGAACCAGCGCGGTTTCCGCGTGCCGCGCCTGGCGCGTGAAGAGCTAGGTGATATCGCCGATATGCGGCGCGAGCTGGAGGGGATGGCACTGGAGCGGGCCATACAGCGAGGTGACGCCGAATGGGAGTCGGAACTGCTGGCGGCGGCACATCGCTTGAAACGCGCCGACGAGTCGCCGGAGATGGAGGAGGAATGGGAGCGGTTGCACCTGAGGTTCCATCGCACCCTCGTCGCCCCCTGCGGTTCCACGTGGCTGCTGCGTTTCATAGAACAGCTGCACGACCAGTTTGATCGCTATCGGCGATTGGCTCCCGGGAATCCGGAGGTCAGGCGCCTGCTGGATGCCCAGCATGGTGAGCTAGTGGAGTTGGCTCTGGCCAGAAACGTCCAGGGGGCAAGGGAGCTGATGGATGACCATATCAAGCGATCCTACGAAGTGGCCCTGGGCAGCTTCGCCCCGTGACGCGTCGGATGCGAACCCGGCGTTGCGGATGATGATCCGTCATCGAGTCTAGCGACACTCTCGGTGCGACAGGATCCCAAGGGCCTACGATACCGTCGTAGGCCTTTTTTCGTTCGGGTGTCCCTAATCTGGCCTTGATAAGAAATCTATCTGCAGGCCATGCTCTTGATAATCACTTTTATTGATGGTGTCCTGATCAGGAACGGTCATGAGCCTACTCCGAGGTGCTCGTCAGTGAGCAGGCTAGGACTCATGCGCGACCAGGACCAGCGCTTGGCCTTTTTCGGTTCGCTGGCCCTTGTCGGCCTTCGGCCTGGCCCGTGGGTGCTGCACCGCGGCATCGCGAGCGTTGGCAAGTTGCCACTATCCTTCTCCAGGGGGCTTATGCAACCTGATTCAGGACGCCTGCCCTAGATGAATGGCTTTCGACAATAGTGACAACATCCGAGCCGGGGTACCGGCAATGCATTCGAGTAGCAGGGAGTATCGATTTTGAATGATGCAACAATGGGCCTCCATGGCACCGTGAGCGAGCTTCGCGCGCGTATCCGCGCCAACTATGCGGCCAATGAGGCAGACGTGCTGCGAGGGCTTGTCGAGAGAATCAGCCTGTCGGAGGAGGGTCGGCAGAAGGTGGCTGCGGTCGGCGCCAAGTACGTGGATCGTGTGCGCAAGGAAACGTCGCCCAGCATGATGGAGTCGTTCCTGGCCGAATACGGCCTCTCCACCGCCGAGGGCGTAGGCCTTATGTGTCTGGCAGAAGCCCTGCTGCGCGTGCCCGATGCGGAGACGATCGACGACCTCATCCACGACAAGATCGAGCCGTCCGATTGGGGTTCCCACCTCGGCAAGTCCTCGTCGTCGATGGTCAACGCCTCGACCTGGGCGCTGCTGCTGACAGGAAAGGTACTGGATGACGACCCCAAGGGGCCGGTGCGCGCCCTGCGCGGCCTGGTGCGCCGCATGGGCGAGCCGGTGGTGCGTACCGCGGTCGGCCAGTCGATGAAGATCCTCGGACGCCAGTTCGTCCTCGGCCAGACCATCGAGGAGGGCATGAAGAATGCCCGAGAGCTCGAGAAGAAGGGCTACACCTATTCCTACGACATGCTCGGCGAGGCCGCGCGGACCGATGAAGATGCGGTGCGCTATCACGAGGCCTATGCCAAGGCAATCGCCTCTATCGCCAAGCAGGCCAAGGGCGACGTTCGTGGAAGCCCGGGCATCTCGGTGAAGCTGTCGGCGCTGCATCCGCGTTACGAATACACCCACCGCGAAACGGTGATGTCCGAGCTCCTGCCGCGCGCCAGGGAGCTGGTCAAGCAGGCGGCCAAGGCCAACATCGGTTTTAACATCGACGCCGAGGAGCAGGACCGCCTGGATCTGTCGCTCGACGTGATCGAGGAACTGATGTCCGATCCCAGCCTCGACGGTTGGGACGGATTCGGGATCGTGGTGCAGGCCTACGGACGTCGCGCCGCACCGACGATCGAGGCCCTCCACGAGATGGCCGAACGGTACAATCGCAAGATCATGGTGCGACTGGTGAAGGGCGCCTACTGGGACACCGAGATCAAGCTGGCCCAGGAGATGGGCGTCGAGACCTTCCCGGTGTTCACCCGCAAGGTCAACACCGACGTCAGCTACATGGCTTGCGCCCAGATGCTGCTCGACCGGCGCGACCGCATCTACCCGCAGTTCGCCACCCACAACGCCCATACCTGTGCTGCCATTGTCGCCATGGCCGGCGACGACAAGGACAGCTACGAGTTCCAGCGCCTGCATGGCATGGGCGAGTCGCTGCACCACATCGTCAAGCAGACCGAGGGCTCGCATTGCCGGATCTATGCCCCGGTCGGCGCGCACCGTGACCTGCTGGCCTACCTGGTACGCCGCCTGCTCGAGAACGGTGCGAACTCCTCCTTCGTGAACCAGGTGGTGGACGACTCGATTCCCGCCAGTGAGGTCTCGAAGGATCCGGTGGCCGAGATGCAGAGCCTGGACGTCATTTCCAGCCCGTCGATCCGCCAGCCCGGCGAACTCTTCGCCCCCGAGCGCAAGAACTCCCGCGGCTTCCGGATAAACGAGCCGGCCTCGATCGAGCCGCTGATCGCGGCGCGCCAGAAGTTCGCTGATACTACCTGGACGGCCGGGCCGATGCTCGCCGGCAGCCCGGCACCGCAAGGCCCGGCGCGCGATGCCCTGTCGCCTGCCGACACTTCCCGCGTGGTGGGCAAGGTGCATGAGGCGACCCCGGCCGAGGTGACGGCCGCCCTCGACGCCGCCGAGGATGGATTCCGCGACTGGTCGGCGCGTCCTGCGGCCGAGCGAGCCGAGGTGCTGCGCCGGACCGCCGACCTCTACGAGGAACACATCGCCGAGCTGACCGTGATTACCACACGCGAGGCCGGGAAGATGATGTTCGATGGCATCGCCGAGGTGCGCGAGGCAGTGGATTTCCTGCGCTACTATGCCAACGAGTGCGAGCGTCTCGAGGCGGAGGATCCCGGCAGTGCGCGCGGCATCTTCGTCTGCATCAGCCCATGGAACTTCCCGCTGGCCATCTTCACCGGGCAGATCGCGGCGGCGCTGGCGGCGGGCAACGCCGTGCTCGCCAAGCCCGCCGAGCAGACGCCCATGATCGCCGCCCGTGGCGTCGAGCTGATGCGCGAGGCAGGCCTGCCGGAGGCGGCGCTGCAACTGCTGCCCGGTGACGGGCCGACGGTGGGCGGACCGCTGACCAGCGATCCGCGCATCGCCGGCGTCTGCTTCACCGGTTCGACCGAGGTGGCGCAGATCATCAACAAGGCCCTGTCGCAGAATGCCGGCCCGGATGCGGTACTGATCGCCGAGACCGGCGGGCTCAACGCCATGATCGTGGACTCGAGCGCGCTGACCGAACAGGCGGTGCGCGACATCCTGATCTCGTCCTTCCAGTCGGCCGGCCAGCGCTGCTCGGCGCTGCGTATGCTCTACGTCCAGGAAGAGGCCCGAGAGCGGCTGCTGACGATGCTCGACGGCGCAATGGATGCGCTGGTCATCGGCGACCCGTGGAACACCGACACCGACGTCTCGCCGGTGATCGATGCCGAGGCCAAGTCCGACATCGGTGCCTATGTGGCAGCGCAGGAAAAGGCCGGCAAGGTGCTGAAGAAGCTGCCCGCGCCGGATGTCGGGACCTTCGTCACCCCGGCCGTGGTCGAAGTCGGAGGCATCGAGGACCTCGAGCGCGAGATCTTCGGTCCGGTCCTGCACGTGGCCACCTTCAAGGCGCGCGACATCGACAAGGTGGTGGATTCGATCAACGACCGGGGCTACGGGCTGACCTTCGGCCTGCATACCCGGATCGACGACCGTGTCCAGCAGATCGTCGAGCGCATCCACGTCGGTAACGTCTACGTCAACCGCAACCAGATCGGCGCCATCGTCGGCTCCCAGCCCTTCGGCGGCGAGGGGCTTTCGGGCACCGGACCCAAGGCCGGTGGGCCGCTCTATGTCACCCGCTTCCGTCGGACCGCCAAGGCTGAGAGTCACGAGGCCCCCCAGGGCAAGTCCGTGACCCTCAAGGAACTGCAGTCGGCCATCGACGGCCTGGATTCGCGCAACTGGGCGGCACGGCCCGATCGGGTCGAAGTGCTTCGCAAGGCGATGAGCGGCAAGGGCGGCGTGGTGCGTAAGGCACTCGCCGAGGCCGCGGCCCTGGACATGACCCCTCAGACGCTGCCGGGACCGACGGGCGAGAGCAACCGGCTGGCGATGTATCCGAAGGGCCCGGTGCTCTGCCTCGGACCGACGCTGGATATCGCCATTGCCCAGGCGGTCCAGGCCCTCGGGGCCGGCTGCCCGGCGGTGCTCGTGGCGCCCGGCGCGACCCAGGCCGTGCAGCAGATGCGGGGTGCCGGGGCCCCGGTCGCCGCGCTGGACGGCAGCATCGAGGCCGATGCGCTGACCGAGGTCAAGGGTATCGCGGCTGTGGCGGCCGCCGGTGCCAGCGACTGGACCCGCGACCTGCGCATCGCGCTCGCCAAGCGCGACGGAGCCATCGTACCGCTCGAGACCCAGACCATCTCGCCGGAACGCTACGCGGTGGAGCGTCATCTCTGCATCGACACCACCGCCGCGGGTGGCAACGCCAGCCTGCTGGCGACGGCCGAGTAGGTCCGCACGCCCGGTCGAGCGGCGCCGAACCGCCGCCCGACCGGGCACCGCCGGATCCACGACCGGCGACCCACCACGGAAAGGGCTCACGACATTGTCGTGAGCCCTTTTTTTTCATGCTTCTGGCCTTACTGACTTGGCCTGCCCTCACCGTCAGGCCTCGTCCCGGTAGGTGAGGTTGGTTTCCCAGCTCTTCGTGCTTTCCTCGATCGCGCGCCTTACCCCCTCGGCATCACCCGCCCGTAAGGCGGCATAGATCGCCTTGTGATCTTTGAGGGCGGTTTCCGGGAGTGTCTGCATCGACGTCTCGAGGGCCGCCTCGATAAGTTCGAGTAGCGTCCGGCCGACCCGGATAGTCATGGGGTTGTGGGTGGCATGCAGGATGGCGCGATGGAAGCTGACATCGTGACGCGATGTCTGCTCGCCGTTGGCGATCGCCTTAGCCATGTCGTCGATGGCCTGCTGAATGCGCTGATGGTCCTCATCGGTGGCGTTGGCCATCGCCTGAAGGGTATAGGCGGGCTCGAACATGGCCCGGAACTCGAGCACGTCGCGTGTCATGCCGCGGGCCAGGATCATGCCGAAGGCCATGGGATCGACCAGGGGATCCCCCGGCTCGCGCCGGATGACCGTGCCATGACCTCGCCGGACCTCTACGATACCGATCGCCTGGAGCATCTTGATGGCTTCGCGAACGCTCGATTTGCCGATGCCCAGGCTCTGGGTCAGTTCTGTCTCGGATGGCAGGTAGTCGCCTGGCTTGAGGTCACCGCGAATCAGCGCGGACTTGATCCGCTCCAGTATCTGAAAGGCAATAGAGCTGCGTTCGATGGAGCCGCCGAGTTCCTGCTGCTCCGGCGATGTGGCCGCATGGGACAAGGTGTTCATGTGTCGGTCTCTTGCTGTCGTTGAGTCACGAGAGCAGGGGTCGCTGGCGTGCTGAGCCCGGTCGTTTGTGGCGAGAGATCACTCTACGCAAGGTGGAGCGTGACAAACGGCGCTTGCATCTCGACATGAGCTGAGTCTAGCATGACCCAGGACGTCAGACGTCAGATGTCTCATCAGTAGGCAATCTCAGGGACGAGAAGATCGTCGAGATGGCCTGCATGGAAGAAGTCCATCTGGGCGTAAAAACAACAGATTCGGTGCTATGCCATGACCAGACAGCGCGTCATCGTGCTCACTACAGGTGGCACGATTGCCAGCAAACCCGGCTGCAACGGACGCAATGTCTCCGGGGCCATGTCCGGCGAGTCGCTGCTGGAGCGTGTGGCCGTGCCACAGACTCCCGACCTCGAAGTCGAGGTTCGCTCGATACTGCAAAAACCCAGTAATGCCATTAGCCTGGATGACCTGGTCACGCTCTGTCGCCAATGTCAGGCCCTGGAGCAGGAGCCGGACGTGATCGGCATCGTCATCACGCATGGCACCGATACACTGGAAGAGACCGCCCATTTCCTCGACATCACGCTCTCGCTCGACGCCTGCGCCCTGGTCATGACCGGCTCGCAACGTGCCCCGCACGAGGAGGGCACCGACGCCTTTCGCAATCTTGCCAATGCCATCACCGTTGCCGCTGACCCCCGAGCAAGAGGCATTGGCGTGACGGTCGTCTTCAATGAGTCGATTTTCGCCGCACGTAGTGTCCGCAAGCTCAATAGTTATCGGGTGAACGGCTTCGGTGCCCCGGATGTTGGGGCGTTGGGTTACGTGGATGGCCAACGGGTCCACCTCGCTCAACTCCCGCGGCGGTCCGCGCCGCTGTCCATTGGCGATAGCCTGCCGCGTATCGATATTCTCGCAAGCTATCTGGACGCCAGCCCGCAACTCATCGAGGCCGCGGTGGCCAGCGGCGCGCAGGCGCTGGTTGTGGAGGGCCTTGGCCGCGGGCATGTCCCGCCGACATGGTTGGAGACCATCGGTGAGACTACGCGTGGGGGGATTCCAGTTGCCGTGGTGACCGGCTGCCATGAAGGACCGGTCAACACTCGCTACGAGTTCCCCGGGAGTCTGGCAAGTCTCCAGGCCCATGGGGCCATCCCTGTTCGCGACTTAAGTGCGCGAAAGGCGCGTCTGACCCTGGCTATCTTGCTTTCCTCAGTTAGCCCGGAGGACGTGGCGGCCCGCTTCGAACAAACGATGTCTTGATTCTGTTAAGTCGGGTGTTCCGATTTGACAGGTACTTAACGCCAAGCCAGCGCTTGGCACCACCACCACCACAAATAGGTGCAAATAATGAACAATAAGTTGACCAAGGTTTCACTGGCAGCCGCCATCGCGGCAGCCTCCTTCGGGATCGGCCAGGCCCAGGCGGCGGATTACAACTTCACCTTCGCCCATGTGCTGATCGAGGAAACGCCCAACGGACAGGCCGCACTGCGCTTCAAGGAAGAGGTCGAGGAGAAGTCCGACGGTCGCATCAGCATCGAGGTGCTGCCCGCGGCCCAGGTGGGCGGCGATGTCGAGATCATCGAGCAGATCCAGATGGGCCTGGTCGACATCGGTATTCCGCCGACGGCGACCCTGGGTAACTTCGAGCCTCGCATGCAGATTCTCGACCTTCCCTTCCTGCTGCCGGACTACGACACCATGGTCAAGGTGCTGGATGGCGATGTGGGGCGCGAGATCCTGGATACCCTTGACGACGACAACATGTATGGCGTGAATTTCTGGGGTGCCGGCTTCCGCCACATCACCAACAACATCCGTCCGGTCGAGACCCCTGAGGACCTCGCCGAGGTGCGCATGCGCACCATGCAGGCTCCGATCATCATCTCGACCTATGAGAACCTGGGCGCCAACGCCACCGCGATGGCCTTTACCGAGGTCTACAACGGCCTGCAGCAGGGTGTCGTCGAGGGGCAGGAGAATCCGCTGGCCAACATCTACACCATGCGCTTCTACGAAGTTCAGGACTATCTGTCCCTGACCAACCATGCCTACCATGCCTATGCCGCAGTCATTAACCAGAATTCCTGGGATTCTCTACCGGAGGATCTGCAGCAGGTTATGGTCGAGGCGTTTGACAATGGTCGCGACGCATCACGCGAGCTGACGCTGCAGGATGAGGGACGAATTCTCGAGGAGATCGAGAGCGAGATCGCGATCAATGAGATCACCGACGAGGCCAGGGCCGCGTTCATCGAGGCCAGCATGCCGGTGCATGACGAGTACACGGAGATCGTGACGCCGGAGCTCCTGCACAAGGTCTACGACGAAGTCGGCATCGAGTACTGAGCCATGCTCGAAGCGCTCAATAATCTCATTGATCGCTTGGAAAAGGTGGCGATGGTCGCTTTCATGTCGATTGCGACCATCATCACCACCTTCCAGGTCGTTTATCGCTACGGCTTCAACAGCTCACTCTCCTGGGCGGAAGAGGTCGTGATCTATTCCATTGTCTGTATGAGCTTCGTCGGTGCCAGCATGGGCGTCCGTCAGGGGGCCCACATCTCGGTGGACGTGCTGAATGCCTTCGCGCCACCAGCCGTCAATCGCTGGTTGCACATCCTCACCGCGGTGCTCGGCATCGTCTTCGCCATGATGCTGGCCTACCTCGGCTTTCAGCTTTTCTCACTCACTCTTGAGCGGGGCATGTTGTCCCCGGCGATGCGCATGCCCATGGCCTGGGTATACCTGCCGATCGGTCTCTCTGGGGTATTGCTGATCATTCGTTACTGCTGGTTGATTCGTGAGGTCTGGCGTAAGCCCCCCGTCAGCATGACGGAAGAGCTCGCTGCCGAGAAAGAAAACCTGGTGTGATGGGCTCATGCCACGCTACGTGACAACCACGAGGATTCCCCATGATTACGGCCTTGTTGCCCATCTTCTTCGCGGTGCTGCTGCTGGGGTTGCCGATCTTTGCGGCGCTGGCCTTTTCCGTGATGCTGGCCATCCAGTTCTTTGGCAGTACCGACCCGATCATCGTGCCGATGCGCATGTTCTCGGGCATGAACAACTTCTCGCTGATGGCGATTCCCTTCTTCATCCTTGCCGCCGAGCTGATGCGCATCGGGGGCCTGTCGGATCGCCTCATCGATCTCGCCAAGGCGCTCGTCGGCTGGGTGCCCGGTGGGCTGGCGGCGGCGACGGTGCTGTCCTGCCTCTTCTTCGGCTCCATCTCGGGGTCGAGCCCGGCCACGGTGGTGGCCATCGGCAGTATCATGTTTCCCGCCCTGGTGGCGGCCGGTTATGACAAGCGCTTCGCTATCGGGGTGATCGCCACGGCCGGCACCCTGGGGCCCATCGTCCCACCCAGTATCGCGCTGATCATCTATGGGTCGGTCACCGGCACCTCGGTGGGGCGTCTTTTCGCCGCCGGCCTGCTGCCTGCCATCCTGATTGCCTCGATCCTCATCGCATACTGCATCGTGTATGCGTCCTTCAAGGGCTATGGCCGCAGTGCCTTCCCGTCGCTGCGAGAGATCGGTTCGGCCTTCAAGGCGGCGGCCTGGGGCCTGGGCTTGCCGGTCATCCTGCTCGGCGGGATCTACAGCGGGGTGTTTACCCCCACCGAGTCCGCCGCCGTGGCCTGCATGTATGGCCTGTTCGTGGGGATGTTGGTCTATCGGAAAATCGACCTGAAGAACCTGCTGTCGACGCTGAACAGCGCGGGACTGATGTCGGCGACCCTTCTGCTGATCACCGCGGGCGCATCTGCCTTCTCCTGGTTGCTGGCCATCACCGGGGCACCGACACAACTGGCGGGTGAGGTGCTCTCCTGGACCGAAGACCCCATTCAGGTCATGGCGCTGTTCAATGTAGTCATGATCGTCGCCGGCTTCTTCCTCGACAGTGCCTCGGCCATCATCGTGCTGGCGCCGCTGCTGCAGCCCATTGCCGCTCAGGTCGGTGTGGACCCGACCCATTTTGGCGTCATCACGCTGATCAACTTCTCCGTCGGCATGATTACCCCACCGGTGGGCCTCAACCTTTTCGTGGCCATGGCTATCTCCAAAATGACATTGCCCGAAGTATTCAAGGCATGTCTGCCCTTGATCGGCCTGATGCTGTTGTCTCTGGTGATCATTACCTATGTCCCCTGGTTCAGCACCGTTCTGCCTGACCTGATCTATCGCTGAGGGGGCGTCATGACACAGATAGTGCATCTTCATGAAGCGTTGGATGGGCAGCGCCTCTGGGACGATGTCCAGTCGCTGGCGGCCATCGGTGCTCTCGAGCCGAAGGGGATTCGCCGACTGGCCCTGGATGACGAGGACAATCGTGCCCGACTGTGGCTCGCCGAGCAGGGTAGGTCGCTCGGCTGTCAGGTCTATTTCGATGCCCTGGGCAATCTCTTTCTGCGTCGCGAGGGGCAGGATGCCTCCCTGGCCCCGCTGTTGATCGGTAGCCACATGGACAGTCAGCCCCAGGCCGGTGCGCATGATGGGGCCCTGGGCGTTCTGGCTGGCCTGGCCGTCCTCAGGACCTTGCAGGAGCAGGGCATCGAGCACCGTCGCCCGCTGGAGGTTGTCGCCTGGACGAACGAGGAGGGCGCGCGCTTTGCACCAGGTGCCTCAGGTTCCTCCTGGTACGTTGGGCAGCGGGAATATGAGGATATCGTGTCCGCCTTGGACGGCGAGGGCGTGCGCTTCGGAGATGCCCTCCAGGCGTGCCTGACCCTGCTTAAGGACACAGGGCTCGAGTACCGTCCGGCCCCCTTTGTACCGCACGCTTTTCTCGAGCTTCACATCGAGCAAGGGCCGGTACTGGAGCAGTTGGGCAAACCGGTGGGGGTCGTCAGCGGAATCCAGGGAGTCAACTGGTATCGCATCCAGGTCGAAGGCGTGGCCAACCATGCCGGCACCACCCCGCTACAGGCGCGTCGGGACGCCTTCGATGGTGCGCATGAATTGGTGTCTGCGCTCAAGGAGGCGACACGAGAACAGGACGATGACGACCTGCGCTTCACCATCGGCAAGTTTTCCCTGTGGCCCGATGCCGTCAACACCATCGCGCAGCAGGCCACCTTCACCATCGACATGCGCCATCCACGACAGGCCGTGCTGGATGATCTCGATGCCCAGTTCCATGAGCTGGCACGAAACCAGTGGAGCGGCTGTGATGTCACCCTCGAGGTGACCTCCCGGGTGGCGCCGGTGGCATTTCCCGAGACTCTGTTGGCCGTGCTTCGCGAGAGTGCCGACAGTGTCTGTAAAGAGGCGCCTGAACTGGTCTCGGGTGCCTTCCATGATGCCATCCATCTGGCGCATGTCTGTCCGACGGCCATGTTCTTCACACCCTGCCGAGCAGGTATCAGCCATCACCCCGACGAGCATATCGAGCGCCAGGATGCCGACATCGCAGTGCGAGCCCTGGCGCACGCCGCGGAGACACTACTGATAACAAGGAATAACGCCCATGACTCAGACCATTGACGCGGCCGTCGCCGCCCAGGGTCTCACCCTCCCCGCCATCCCGCGCCCCCGTGGCGCCTTCCTGCCCTGGTCACGGCTGGGCAGCCAGCTGTTCCTGGCGGGCCAGATCTGTGAGCGAGATGGCGAGGTCCTCTATCCGGGTCAGGTGGGCGCCGAGTTCGATCTGGCGACCGGCAAGCTGGCCGCCCAGGCCTGTGCGCTCAATCTTCTCGCCTCCCTCAGTGATGCCGTGGCAGGCGACATGAGCCGTGTCGTGCGCTGTGTGCGCATGAACGGGTTCGTCAACGTGGCGCCCGGCTTCCACGACGTGCCGCTGGTGATCAATGGTGCATCGGAGCTCTTCATTGCCCTGTTCGGAGAGAAGGGACGCCATGCCCGCACGGCGATCGGTGTCGCCACGCTGCCCGGAAACGCCGCCGTCGAAGTCGAAGCGATCTTCGAGATTCGCGACTGATACTAGGAGTCACGCCATGACGGATTTACCCCTGACGCGCCCGCTGCGCGAACAGCATGCCGGGCTTCGCAGCGGCAAGCTCACCGCCACCGCCCTGGCCGAGGCCTCCGTGGAGGCCAACCGAACCCGCGGCCAGCGGGATCATGCCTACCTGACTTGGAACGGCGAGGTCGCCATGGAGACGGCCAGGGCCACCGATCGCGTGCTGGCCAGTGGCGGTGACACGGGGCCGCTGATGGGGGTGCCGGTGTCGATCAAGGACATCTATGCGGTACCGGGGCTGCCGACCTATGCCGGATCCGCGCGGCGGTTGCCGCGAGACTGGGAAGCGCCCGGTCCCATGGTCTCGGCGCTGCTGCGGCAGTTGCCCAGCGTGATGGGCAAGACCCATACCGTGGAGTTCGCCTTCGGCGGTCTGGGCACCAATGCGCACTGGGGGGCGCCCCGCAATCCCTGGGATGCGCTTCATCATCGGACACCCGGTGGGTCCAGTGCCGGTGCCGGGGTGTCGCTGGTCAACGGCACGGCCAGTCTGGCCCTGGGAACGGACACGGCAGGCTCGGTGCGTGTGCCTGCCGCGATGACCGGCGTGGCGGGTCTCAAGACGACGGTCGGGCGCTGGTCGACGGCGCAGATCGTGCCATTGTCAGCCACGCTGGACACGCCGGGCTTGCTTGCCCGCAGCGTCGACGATCTGGCCTTTGCCTTCGATGCGCTGGATGGTGCCCTGACGTCGCGATCCCACCGCGTACTGGCGCGCCCCTCACTTGCCGACCTGACCTTCGGGGTTCCGGAGGCCTATTTCTGGGAAGAGTGCAGCCCTGGCATCGCCGAGTGCGTTCAGGCCGCCATTCGCCAGCTCGAGGCCGCAGGGGCGCGCATCGTGACGCTTGATCTGCCCCGAACCGATGAGCTTTTTACCCTATTTCAGCAGGGCGGGCTGGCGGCGGTCGAATTGGCCGCCTTCCTCAAGACCCAGTTACCCGAGGCCATCGACGGTCTGGATCCCAATGTGGCGGCGCGGGTCAAGGCAGCCGACAGCATCCCCGGCTGGGAATATGTGCGTCGCTGTGACGTGCTCAAGTCACTGTCGGCAAGTGCCGCCGAGTGCCTGACCCGCGTCGATGCCCTGTTGACCCCGACCGTCACGTTGACGCCGCCTACCCTGGAGAGTCTCGAGCCGGAGGGGGCCTATGCCAAGGCCAACATGCAGGCCCTGCGTAATACCGTTGTGGGCAATTTCATGGGCCTCTGCGGGCTGACATTGCCCGTTGGCAAGGATGATGCCGGCATGCCGGTGGGCCTGCAGGTGCTCGCCGGGCCCTGGCAGGACGCGCGGCTGCTGGCCATCGGGCGCGCCATCGAGCACGAGCTGGGCAACGCCCTGGAATGTCTCGGCATGCCTCCCTCGCCCTGATGTCGTTGGCCGTCTAAGCGTCGCTCTAGACCCGGCCTCAGCCCCGCTTGAGCTTGAGGACCTCGGCCACGCGGTAGCTGCCTCGGTAGAGCGTGAACTCGACTTCCCGTTGGTCGGCGCCGTACATGGCCATCCGGTCGGCGAGTTCATTGCCTTCAACTCCGGCGTGGCCCTTTACGTGGGCGATGGTGACCGCCGATTTCAGGCTTTCGTAGAGCTCATGGGTGGGCTGGATGATCTCCGGGTTCTTGATCGGCCCGCCATCGGCCTTCTTCCAGCCACGTTTCTTCCACCCGCCGGCCCATTTGGTGATGGCGTTGATGGTGTAGGTGGAGTCGCAGTGGATGCGCACGGAGGCACCCTTCGCGACCTCGTCCCTGGCCACCTGCAGTGCCTGGAGGAAGGCGTTCAATTCGGCCGTGTTGTTGGTCCCCCGGGAGGTGTGGAGCCCATACCAGAGCTCGGCGAGGGCCCCCTGGCGGTAGATGGCCATGCCCGAGCCGGCATCGCCGGGATTGGGCTCACAGGCTCCGTCACAGTAGATCTCGATATCGAAGCGCTGGGCCGGTTCGCCAGGGGTGCCCCTTGCCCGCGACGTCGGGCGACGAGTCGTGCCGCCCTCCGAGGCCCCCGAGCCTGCCTTGTCCGATGCCTTGGGCTGCTTGGCTGGCGCGGGTCCCCTTGGACCCTCGGCAAACGCGCCTTCGGCTTCCTCTCGGGAGGGGTATGACTTGTAGCGGGCCTTGGGATAGCCCTTGACCTGGCGGTTGCACTCGTCCCAGGTGCTGAAGATCCCGGTCTGCCGTCCGACCCAGACGACGTAGAACTTTGGGCCTTTCCTTGCTGCCATGCGGCGCTCCGTGGTGGTGATCGTCGATGTCGCACGTCCTGAGCCCTGTGCGAGCCCCCTCGGTCGCTTCCCCCGCCTCTCGGGATGGTGTGCCCGGGAGGCCCGTTCGGGGAAGGAATGTCGCTTTATGTATAGTTGATGACACTCTGTGTCGAATCGATGGCGGGGGATGGCCGCACATATGCCGTCATGTTCTCATCGAACCACACGAGGCCGAATATGAACTGCCAAGTCATCCTGACCTGGGCCGTCACCGCCGAGGCCTGAGGCCCCGGCCCGAGCCGGGCGAACATGCCAGGGCCCTTACCAGGGGTGCCGCCTCGTGCCGCCGTCCAGTGCGACAACGAAACGCCCCGGCCTGATGCCGGGGCGTTCTCGTGTCCGGGCCATCAACCGCTCAGGGCTGTCCCCGCTCAGGGCTGTCCCCGCTCAGGGCTGTCCCCGCTCAGGGCGCGATGCTCTGGCTGGCATCAGTGAAGCCCATCAGGGAGATGTCCACATCCATGCGGTTGCCGCGGGGGCCGACCAGGCTCAGAGTCGCGCTGGTGCCGCCGCGCAGCTCGCTCAGCAGCGATGGCGGTACCGCCAGGTCAGCGCGGCAGCCCTGCTGCATGCAGACCTGGTAGGGGAACTGGGCCGGCTCACCGCCCCCCACGCTCAGTTGCAGGCCCGCGGCGAGGCGCACGCCCAGCGGTAGCAGGAAGGTCATCGCCGGCCGGCCCTCGAGCTCGGGCGGATAGCCCATGATCAACCGCATCAGCGGGTCGTTGCTGTCCGGGTTGGTGACCAGCTGGCTCATGGTGCAGGGGCCCTGGCGGCCCGCGGGCGGGCAGAGCACCTGCCAGTCACGGAACTGCTCCACCCTGACATCGGCTCCGGCGGCGCCCGTGGTTGCCTGCTGGGCGAAGGCCATGGGGGCGATGGCCAGCAGCGACAGCAGGGCGGTCATGCACAGGCGTCTGGTGAGACGGTTCGACATCGGTGTTTTCTCCTCGGCCTCGATGGCCATGAACGCTCGGTGAGTCTTGGCTCCCGGGTCTTCGTCGCCGCGCAGGGAAGCAGGCGCACCTGCGATGGCGAGAATCCCGAAACGAGAGCACAACCATGCCTGTTCGAGTGCTCGAGGTCGAGCCCGGAAGCCGCCCGGGCGGGCCTTACCTCGCCGGGTGATTGCCCCGGTAGGGGGGTGGTGACACCATGCGGATGAGAATACCGATAGCCACCACAACGAGCCTGCCATGACCGTCGAGACCGTTACTCCCCCGCGCCGATTTCGCGGCAGGCCCCGTGGCCGCGGTCTTCCCCCGGTGGCGCTGGCGGCCCTTCGCCTGCTGCTCGGGGACGAGCGCCTCGACCCGGGACTCCGGCGGCGCGACCTGCTCATCGAGCACCTCCACGCGCTCCAGGACACCCATGGCTACCTGTCGATGGTGGAGCTTCGTGCGCTGGCCGCCTACATGAACCTGCCCATGGCGGCGGTCTACGAGACCGCGACCTTCTATGCCCACTTCGACGTGGTGCATGACGACCAGTCGCCGCCGCCAGAGATCACGGTGCGGGTCTGTGATTCGCTCTCCTGCCAACTGGCCGGGGCGGCGACGCTCAAGGCGCAACTGGAAGCGGGACTCGACCCGCAGGCTGTGCGGGTGTTGCGTGCGCCCTGCATGGGGCGTTGCGATACCGCGCCGGTCGTCGAGGTGGGGCACCATCACGTGCTGTTCGCCACCGCAGAGGGCGTGGAGGCGGTGGTGGATACCGGCCACCATCACCCCGAGGCGATCGTTTGGCAGCGCCTGACGGATTATTGCGCCCAGGGCGGCTACGAGCTGCTCGCCGACTGTCGCGAGGGACGCATCACGGTCGAGGCGTTGATCGACGAGCTCGAGAGGGCCGGGCTGCGCGGCCTGGGCGGGGCGGGCTTCCCGACCTTCAAGAAGTGGCAGTCGGTGCGTGAGGCCCCGGGCCCGCGCTACTGCGCGATCAACGCCGACGAGGGCGAACCCGGCACCTTCAAGGATCGCCACTATCTCGAGGGGTCGCCGCACCGCTTCCTGGAGGGTGCTCTGGTCAGCGCCTGGGCGGTGGAGGCCTGCGCCCTCTATATCTACCTGCGTGACGAGTACCCCGGCTTGCACCGGGTGCTGCATGAGGCGATTGCCGAGCTCGAGGCCGAAGGCCTCACTCCGCCGGGCTACATCGTGCTGCGTCGCGGGGCCGGCGCCTACATCTGCGGCGAGGAGTCGGCGATGATCGAGTCGCTGGAGGGCAAGCCCGGCAAGCCACGCCACCGTCCGCCTCTGGTGGCCCAGGTGGGCCTCTTCGGCCGCCCGACCCTGGTCAACAACGTCGAGACGGTCACCTGGCTCCCGCTGATCCACGAGAAGGGCGCCGAGTGGTTCTCCGGCCACGGCCGGCACGGCCGGACGGGCCTGAGGAGCTTCTCGCTCTCCGGGCGTGTCCGGCGGCCCGGCGTGCACCTGGCGCCCGCCGGCATCACCCTGGCTGAGCTCGTCGAGGAGTACGGCGGCGGCATGGCCGAGGGCCACCGACTCGCCGGCTACCTGCCGGGCGGGGCGTCCGGTGGCATCCTGCCGGCGAGCAAGGCCGATATCCCGCTGGATTTCGACACCCTTCAGGAGGAAGGCTGCTTCATCGGCTCGGCGGCCGTCATCGTGCTCTCCGACCAGGACGACCTGCGCGCCGTGGCCACCAACCTGCTGGCCTTCTTCAGTGACGAATCCTGCGGCCAGTGCACCCCGTGCCGGGTCGGCACCGAGAAGATGCTGGCCCTGGTCGAGCGCGACGAATGGCGGGTCGAGGAGCTTGAGCGGCTCTCCCGGGTGATGATGGACGCCTCCATCTGCGGGCTGGGCCAGGCGGCGCCCAACCCGGTGCTGGGGCTGCTCAAGGACTTCCGCGACGAGCTCGCCAGCCAGCAAGTGATCGTCAAGGGATAGGGGAGAGGACCATGAGCGACGAGCGAGTCAACGAGAGCTTCACCCTGACCCTGGATGGCGTGGACGTGACTGCCCACTCGGGCGAAACCCTCTGGCAGGTGGCGAAGCGCGCCGGCGAGACCATCCCCCATCTGTGTTTCCGTGACGCCCCCGGCTACCGCAGTGACGGCAACTGCCGCGCCTGCATGGTGGAGATCGAGGGCGAGCGCGTGCTGGCGGCGAGCTGCCTGCGCGAGGCCCGCCCGGGGATGGTGGTGAACAGCGCCAGCTCCGAACGTGTCCGGGTCGCCCGCGAAGGCGTCATGGAGCTGCTGGCCGCCGACCAGCCCGGCCGCGACGACGGGCCCGACCGCTCGAGCCACTTCTGGGCGATGGCCGATCAGCTTGCCATCGATGCCACCGCGGCCCGCGAGCGTTGGCCGGCGCGAGCGGCTCCGACGGTTCACCATGTTCATCCTCCCGAGCACGCCCATCGGGCGTCCCCCCGCCATGACGCCAGTCATTCGGCGATGCACGTCAACCTCGACGCCTGCATCGCCTGCGGCCTCTGCGTGCGGGCCTGCCGCGAGGTGCAGGGCAACGACGTCATCGGCCTGGCCCACCGGGGGGCGGCGGCCAAGATCGTCTTCGACTTCGATGACCCCATGGGCGACAGCACCTGCGTGGCCTGCGGCGAGTGCGTCCAGGCCTGCCCGACAGGCGCGCTGATGCCGGCCACCCTGGTCGACGAGGCCGGCCGTGGCGACTCGGCGGCGGCCGATCGCACCGTCGACTCCGTCTGCCCCTATTGTGGGGTCGGCTGCCAGCTCACTTATCACGTCAAGGACGACGCTATCCTGCACGTCTCCGGCCGCGACGGGCCGTCGAACCAGAACCGGTTGTGCGTGAAGGGTCGCTTCGGCTTCGACTACCCGCGCCATGCCGCGCGGCTGACCGCCCCGCTGATCCGCCGGCCCGGGGTGCCCAAGGGGCTCGACCCCGACTTCGATCCGGCCGACCCGAGCACCCATTTCCGCGAGGCCAGCTGGGAGGAGGCGCTGGACGCCGCCGCCGGTGGGCTTACCGCGCTCAAGGCCGCCCATGGCCCCAAGGCGCTGGCCGGCTTCGGCAGTGCCAAGTGCTCCAATGAGGAGGCCTGGCTGTTCCAGAAGCTGGTGCGTACCGGCTTCGGCAGCAACAACGTCGACCACTGCACGCGGCTCTGCCACGCAAGCTCCGTGGCGGCGCTGATGGAGTGCCTCGGTTCCGGGGCGGTGACCGCGTCCTTCATGCAGGCGCTCGAGGCCGACGTGGTGATCCTCACCGGTTGCAACCCGGCGGTGAACCATCCGGTGGCGGCCACCTACTTCAAGCAGGCGGCGCGCCGGGGCACCCGGCTGATCATCCTCGACCCGCGCGGCCAGGTGCTGGATGCCTACGCCAGCCTCAGCGTTCGCTTCACGCCGGGGGCCGACGTGGCATTGTTCAACGCCATGCTCAACGTGATTGTCGCGGAAGAACTGTATGACGACGCCTACATCGCCGAACACACCGAGGGCTTCGAGGCCCTCAAGGCGAGCGTCGTGGACATGACCCCCGAGGCGATGAGCGAGCTGTGCGGGGTGGCGCCTGAGACGATCCGCGACATCGCCCGGCGCTATGCCACCGCCGAGCGGGCGATGATCTTCTGGGGCATGGGCATCTCCCAGCACACCCACGGCACCGACAACGCCCGTTGCCTGATATCCCTGGCGCTGGCCTGCGGCCAGACCGGTCGCCCGGGCACCGGCCTGCACCCGCTGCGCGGCCAGAATAACGTTCAGGGCGCCTCCGATGCTGGTCTGATCCCCATGGTGCTGCCGGACTACCAGCCAGTGGGCGACGCCCAGCTGCGCGCCGCCTTCGAGGAGCTCTGGGCCACGCCGCTTGACGATCAGCCGGGGCTCACCGTGGTCGAGATCATGGGCGCCATCCACGCCGGCGAGATCCGCGGCATGCTGATCCAGGGCGAGAACCCGGCGATGTCTGACCCGGACCTCCACCACGCCCGTGGGGCGCTGGCCAGGCTCGAGCACCTGGTGGTGCAGGACCTGTTCGTCACCGAGACCGCCCAGTTCGCCGACGTCATCCTGCCGGCCTCTGCCTGGCCGGAGAAGGACGGCACGGTAACCAACACCAATCGTCAGGTGCAGCTCGGCCGTGCCGCCGTGGCGCTGCCCTTTGATGCCAGGCCCGACTGGTGGATCCTCCAGGAGATCGCCCGGCGCTTCGGGCTGGCCTGGGACTATGCCCACCCCCGCGAGGTCTTCGCCGAGATGAAGCTCGGCATGGCCTCGCTGGATCACATCTCCTGGGCGCGCCTGGAACGCGAGGGCTCGGTGACCTATCCCTGTCCCGCCGACGACACCCCAGGGGCGGACGTGGTGTTTCATGATGCGTTCCCGCGCCAGGGCGGCCGCGCCCGCTTCTCGCCGACCCGGCCGCTGCCGCCGGACGAGCCCGTCGACGCGGCCTATCCGACGGTGCTGACCACCGGGCGGCAGCTGGAACACTGGCATACCGGCTCGATGACCCGGCGCAGCCGGGTGCTCGATGCCCTGGAGCCGGAGGCGGTGGCCAGCCTCTCGCCGGGTGAGCTCGACCGGTTGGGCGTGGCGCCCGGCGCGCCGCTGACCATCACCACCCGGCGCGGGACCATCACCCTGAGGAGCCTGAGCGACCCGGCGATGCCGGACGGCATGGTGTTCGTGCCTTTTTGCTACGCGGAGGCCGCGGCCAACCTGCTGACCAACCCGGCGTTGGACCCCTATGGCAAGATCCCCGAGTTCAAGTACGCCGCCTGCCGCCTGAGCCGAGCGGACGAAGCGCTTGCCATGGCCCCTGAGGGCCCGGCTGCCACGGGTCACGGCCTCGTCTGAGGGGCCGCCGCGTCTTCAGGTGCTCTGGCCGACCAGGAGCTTGAAACCCACGTCGTGCTGGCGTCGCGTCACCGGCTGATGGTCCAGACGTCTCAGTACCTGTTCCGCCGCCCGCCTTCCCATGGCCTCACGGGGTGACTGAATGGTAGTCAGGCGCGGTGTGACGTGCTGCCCTAACGGCAGACCGTTGAAGCCGGCGATGGCGATATCCTTGGGCACCCGCAGGCCAAGGCGCTGCGCATGGAGCAGGGCGCCGGTCGCCAGGTCGTCGTTGGCGAAATGGATGGCCCGTGCGTCGGGAAACTCCTTCAGGACTCGGTCGAGTCCGGCGGTCCCCGCTGCCAGGCTGCCCAGCTGGTCGAGCTCGATCAGGGGAGCCTCCAGACCGGCCGCTTCCAGTTCATGGCGATGCCCCGAGAAGCGCATGTCGGCTCGGTAATCGCCGTCCATGCAGGCCCCCACGTAGACGATCGAGCGATAGTCCCGTTCCAGCAGGTGGCGGGCCATGCAGCGCCCGGCTTCATGATGGTCGAGCCCGACGTTGAGGTCCAGGGCCTCCCCCAGCTCCATCACTTCCATGATCGGCTTGTCCCAGTGGCTCAGCAGGGTGCGGCAGGCCTCGCTGTGACGCAGCCCTGCCGTGACCAGCGCCGAGCAGGACCAGCCGAGGAACGTCCTGACCAGCTGGTGTTCCCGTTGCAGATCGTAATCGGTGTTGCCAAGCAGCATCTGGTAGCCCCGGGCCTCGAAGGTTTCTTGAAGGCCCTTGATCACCTCGATGAACACCACGTTGGACAGGGACGGGACGATCACCGCGATGAATCGGGAACTGG
This sequence comes from Halomonas aquatica, assembly GCF_040196335.1. NCBI lineage: Bacteria > Pseudomonadati > Pseudomonadota > Gammaproteobacteria > Oceanospirillales > Halomonadaceae > Halomonas > Halomonas aquatica. The sequence continues at coordinate 132,797 of NZ_JBEGCJ010000004.1, read as the reverse complement.
AGGTGGCCAGGCTGCCGGCGACGAGGTTGGGCACGTAACCGACCTTGTCGACCGCGTCGAAGACCCGCTGGCGCGTCACCCCGTTGACCCGTTCGGGCGTATTCAAGGCACGGGAGACCGTGATGGAGGAGACCCCGGCCGCCTCGGCGACATCCTTTAGGGTGGGTTTTGCCGAGCCACGCCTGTGCCGTGTCCTTGAGGTTTCCTGATTAGACATTGGTCTCGTCCTTGTCCACTGGGCTTGCCGCTGGGAAATCACTCGTATAGAACTATGTTAGCGCTAACATGACAGCGCTACCATCACGATTTACAGGGCCATCGGGAGATCGAAAGGTGAGCGACATTTCCGCAAGCACGCCTCGCATCGGGGTCATCGGCCTGGGGGCCATGGGCATGGGCACGGCCACCGCGCTGCTCGAGCAGGGCATGACGGTAACGGGCTGTGACGTCTCCCCTTCGGTCCGCCGTGCCTTCGAGCACGCGGGCGGTCAGTGCGCCGCCACCCCTGCGGAGCTGGCGGCGCACTGCGACATCGTGCTCCTGGTGGTCGTCAATGCCGACCAGGTCGAGCAGGTCCTGTTCGGTGATCAGGGCCTGGTAGGCCACCTTGCCGAAGGCAGCGTGGTGCTGCAGTGCGCCACCGTCGCCCCCAGCATCGCTCGTCGGCTCGGAGAGCGGCTGGCCAAGGCCGGGATCGAGATGCTCGATTCGCCGATCAGCGGTGGGGCGGCCAAGGCACGGGCTGGCCAGCTGTCGGTGATGGCGTCCGGAGCCCCGGCCACTTTCGACAAGGCCGCCGCGGCCCTCGACGGCATGGCGGCCACCGTCTATCGTCTGGGTGACGAGGTCGGTATCGGCTCGAGCATGAAGCTCGTCAACCAGCTGCTCGCCGGCGTGCATATCGCCACCGCCGCCGAGGCCATGGCCTTGGGCATCCGCATGGGGCTGGATCCGGATACCGTCTATGAGGTGATCACCCACTCGGCGGGCAACTCCTGGATGTTCGAGAACCGGGTGCCCCATATCCTCAAGGGCGATTACACGCCGCTCTCCGCCGTCGACATCTTCGTCAAGGATCTCAACATCGTCCATGACACCGGTCGCGAACTGGCCATGCCGACCCCGGTGGCGGCCAGTGCCCTGCAGCAGTTTACGGCTGCCAAGGGGGCTGGTTTCGGCCGTGAGGATGACTCCTCGGTGATCAAGGTCTACGAGCGGCTGTCTGGCATCGTGCTGCCCGAGCCGGCCAACGACGACGAGGTGTGAGCATGGGAATCGTGCTGGGCGCCATCGCCGACGACTTCACCGGGGCCACCGATCTGGCCAATAACCTGGTGCGCAGTGGCATGCGCTGCGTGCAGGTCATTGGCGTACCGGATTCGCCGCTGGCGCTGGAGAACGTGGATGCCGTGGTCGTGGCGCTGAAGTCCCGCTCCTGCCCGGTGTCCCAGGCCGTCAGCGAGTCCCTCGCGGCCCTGGAATGGTTGCAGGAACAGGGGGCCCGGCAGTGCTTCTTCAAGTACTGCTCGACCTTCGATTCCACCGATGAGGGCAACATCGGGCCGGTCAGCGACGCCCTGCTGGATCGCCTCGGTGCGGCGCAGACCGTCATGGTTCCGGCGTTCCCGATCAACGGTCGCACCGTCTACCAGGGCCATCTCTTTGTCGGGGACCGGCTGCTCAACGACAGCGGCATGCAGCACCACCCACTCAATCCCATGCGCGACGCCGACCTGGTGCGGGTGCTGTCTCGCCAGACCCCCCTGACGGTCGGGCTGGCGGCCCGCGGGGTGCTGGCCGAGGGTGCCGAGACGACCCGTCGCCACCTCGATGCGCTACGCGCCCAAAAGGTGAGCCATGTGATCTGTGACACTATCGACGAGCGGGACCTCGAGGTGATCGCCCAGGCCGTGGTCGACCTGCCGCTGGTGACCGGGGGCTCCGGCCTCGGCCAGGCGCTGCCCGAGCAGTATCGCCGTCGAGGCTGGCTTTCCGAGGTGGCTGAGGCGGGGCGCCTGGCCCCCTCGGGGGGCCAGGCCCTGGTCCTCTCTGGCAGCTGCTCACGGGCGACGCTTGGTCAGGTCGATCGCTTCCTCGCGCATCATCCCGGTTATGCCCTGGACCCGCTGTCCCTCGCCGAGGGCTCGTCGCATCTGCAGCAGGCCTTGGATTTCGCACGCGAGCGGCTGGCAGGCGGCGGACCCGTTCTGATCTATGCCTCGGCCGACCCCGAACGGGTCAAGGCCGCCCAGGCGGCCCTTGGCACTGAGCACGCCGGTCGGCTGGTGGAGAAGGCGCTGGGGCATCTGGCCACCCGGCTGGTGGACGAGGGCGTGGGTCGCCTGGTGGTGGCTGGCGGCGAGACTTCCGGAGCCGTGGTCTCGGCGCTCGGCATCCGCACCCTGCGCATCGGCGAGCAGATCGACCCCGGTGTGCCCTGGACCCAGGTCCCGCTGGAGGGCGACCGCCCTCCTCTTTCCCTGGCGCTCAAGTCGGGCAACTTCGGTGGCCCCGAGTTCTTCACACGAGCCTTCGAGGTGCTGCCATGAGCGCTCACGCCATCAATGTGATGCGCGATCAGATCGCCACCCTGGGCCAGTCCCTGTTCGACCGCGGCCTGACCATGGGCTCCAGCGGCAACATCAGCGTGCGCCTGGAGGATGGCGGATGGCTGATGACGCCCACCAACGCCTGCCTGGGACGCCTCGATCCGGCGCGCATCTCGCGACTTGACCGTGACGGGCGGGTGCTCGACGGCGACAAGCCGACCAAGGAGCACTTCCTGCACACGGCGATGTACGAGGAGAGGCCCCAGTCCGGTGCCATCGTCCACCTGCACTCCACCCACTCGGTGGCCGTGTCCTGCCTGCCCGATGTGGACCCCTGTGATTGCATTCCGCCGCTTACCGCCTACTACGTGATGCGCGTGGGGCGCTTGCCGCTGATTCCGTATCACATCCCGGGCGACCCGAGCCTGGGGGATGCCGTGCGCGGATTGGCCGGCCGCCACAGTGCGGTGCTGTTGGCCAATCACGGCCCGGTGGTCGCCGGAAAGTCGCTGGAAGCGGCCGTCTATGCGACCGAGGAGTTGGAGGAGACCGCCAGGCTGTTCCTGTTGCTGCGGGGCCAGAATCCGCGTGGCCTGACGCCCGAGCAGGTCGCTGAACTCGAAGCGCGCTTTCCGCGCGACTGAGCCGATACCGAGTGAGGACCCATCATGATCCGACTGGCCGCCAACCTCAGCATGCTGTTCACCGAGCATGACTTCCTCGACCGCTTCGCGGCGGCGGCCGACGCCGGCTTCCGCGGTGTCGAGTATCTGTTTCCCTATGCCTACTCCGCCGAAGCGCTGCGCACGGCACTGGATGAGAACGGCGTCGAGCAGGTGCTGTTCAACCTGCCGCCCGGCGACTGGGAGGCCGGAGAGCGCGGCCTGGCCAGCCTGCCTGGTCGCGAGGACGAGTTCCGGGATTCCATGGTCGAGGCTCTGCACTATGCCGAGGTCCTGGGCTGTCCCCGCGTGCATGCCATGGCAGGGCTGCTGCCCCAGGATGCCGATGCCCGAATTCAGGCCGAAGCCCGTGAGGCGCACCACGCCACCTACCTGTCGAACCTGCGCTTCGCCGCCGAGGAGGCGGCCAAGGCCGGACGCGAACTGCTGATCGAGCCGATCAACACACGTGACATGCCGGGCTACTTCCTGTGCCGGCAGGACCAGGCCGTAGCGGTGCTCGAGAGCGTGGGCGCCGACAACCTTCGCCTGCAGTTCGATCTCTACCATTGCCAGATCATGGAAGGTGACCTGATTCGCCACCTCGAGAGGCTGTTGCCCCACATCGGCCATGTGCAGATTGCCGGGGTGCCCGAGCGCCATGAGCCCGATATCGGCGAGGTACATTACCCTGCGGTGCTAGAGCGCCTCGAGGCCCTGGGCTACCGCGGCTGGGTCGGCTGCGAGTACCGCCCAGCCCATGGCACCCGCGAGGGACTGGGTTGGGGAGAGCCCCACGGCCTGGTGAGCTGAGCCGCCCATGTCATCCACTAACGCCATTCACTAACGCCAACCCGCAAGCGAGAGCACCATGCATATAGCGATCACCGGCGCGGCCGGCTTTCTCGGTCAGCGCCTCGTCGCCCAACTCCTCGACCGCGGCGAGCTCGATGGCGACGCGATCCGCCGCCTGACCCTGGTCGACCAGGCCGAGCCGCCCGTAGTCGCCAAGGAAGGCGTCGAGATCCGGTCCCTGGCCCTGGACATCAGCACCCCGGGGGCCCTGGACCCGGTGCTGGAGGCTGGGCCCGATGTCATCTATCACCTGGCTGCGGTGGTCAGTTCGGCGGCCGAGGCGGACCTCGATCTGGGCATGCGGGTCAACTTCGACGCCACTCGGGCCTTGCTGGAGGGCTGTCGCGCCCACGGGTTGTCCCGGACCCGCCTGATCATGGCCAGTTCTGTGGCGGCCTATGGGGGTGAGCTGCCGGCGGTGCTCGACGACATGACTGCGCTGCACCCCCAGAACTCCTATGGCGCCCAGAAGGCCATGAGCGAGCTGCTGGTCAACGATTACAGCCGTCGTGGCCTCGTCGATGGTCTGGTGCTTCGGCTGCCCACCATCGTGATCCGCCCCGGACGCCCCAATGCCGCGGCCTCGAGCTTCGCCTCCAGCATCCTGCGCGAGCCGTTGAACGGCGAGGAGGCCATCTGCCCGGTGCCCACCGACCTAGAGCTGTTCGTAATGTCTCCGGGCCGGGTAGTTGATGCCCTGATCCATGGCGCCGGGGTGTCGGGCGAGGCCCTGAGGACCTTCCGCGCCTTCATGCTGCCGGGCATTACCGTCAGCGTCGCCGAGATGCTCGAGGCGCTGCGCGAGGTCGCCGGTGACGAGGCGCTGGCCCGTGTTCGCCATGAACCGGACCCTCGCATCGAAGCCATTGTCGGCAGCTGGCCGGCTCGTTTCACCAACGAACGCGCCCGCCAGCTGGGGTTCAAGAACGACAAGGATTTCCGTGAGATCGTCGAGGCCTTCCTCGGCGAAAGAGCCTGATCCCGGGACGACCTAGCCCGGGATTCTTCCCAAGCGTGTCAATGCAAAATGAGGTAACAACAATGAACGCCACTTTCACACGCCGCAGCCTGGTTACTGCCATCACCAGTGTCACGACCGCCGCACTAGCCATGGGGGCGCTCAGTGCCCAGGCGGCCCAGACCGTCAACCTGGGCCATACCCTCTCCGACAGCTCCCACTACTCGGTCGGTGCCGATGCCTTCAAGGAGACCCTTGAGCGTCTCAGCGACGGCGAGTTCGAGGTCGTGGAACATCCCTCCGGCGCCCTGGGCGGAGAGCGCGCCATGATCGAGGGCCTGCAGATCGGCACCGTGGACGTGGTGATCACGTCCACCGGCCCGCTGGGCAACTTCGTGCCGGGGACCTATGTGCTCGACCTGCCGTTCCTGTTCGCGGACTATGACGAAGCTCGCTGCGTGCTGGACGGTGAAGTCGGTCAGGATCTGCTCGACAAGATGGGCGAACACAACCTGGTGGGCCTGGCCTGGAGCGAGAACGGATTTCGCCACATGACCAACAGCAGGCGGCCGGTCACCTCCCCGGCGGACGCCGAGGGTCTCAAGATTCGCACCATGGAGAACAAGGTGCACATGGAGGCCTTCGAACAGATGGGTGTGAGTCCGACGCCGATGGCCTTTCCCGAGGTGTTCACCGCCCTGCAGCAGGGCACCGTGGATGGCCAGGAGAACCCCATCACGGTGATCGTCGCCACCAAGTTCTGGGAAGTGCAGGATCACCTCTCGCTGACCGGGCATGTCTACTCGCCCGCCGTGGTGCTGAGTTCGCCGATCCTGATCGACGGGCTCTCCGAAGAGGAGCGCAGCTGGTTCGACCAGGCCGCTCAGGCCTCCGCCGCGGCCACCCGCGAGGAAGTGTCCCGTCTCGAGCGTGATGGCGTGGCGCTGTTGCGCGAGAACGGCATGACCGTGAATACGGAGATCGATAAGGGTCCGTTCCAGGAAGCCGTCAAACCCGCCTACCAGATCTATACCGACCAGTACGGCAGCGAGATGCTTGACCGCGTGCGGGGCAGCGACTGCTGATCCGCTGAACCGACTCCCCGGCACCCCGCTTCGGGTGCTGGGGTACTGCTTCACTGATGGTGGCCACGATGCTGCAACTCTTTCTTGGCGTCGAGCGACAGACCACGCGTCTAGCCCTGCTCGGCGCCATCCTCATGCTGATCGTGTCGGTCACCCTGGGCTTCTACCAGGTGATGACACGATTCGTCTTCGATGCTCCCTCGACCTGGTCCGAGGTCATCTCACGTTCGGCCATGATCTGGTGTGTCTTCCTCGGGGCCGCGGCGGGCTTCCGGGGTGGCTTTATGATGTCCGTGGAGGTCATCTACAGGCTGGTGCCGGGCCGTCGCCTGATCTGGCTCGAAGGGTTCATCGCCGCATGCTGCGCCCTGGTGCTGCTGGTGCTGATCTACTTCGGCACCGCCATGACGCTGCGCGTCCAGACCCAGATGCTGTCGGGTCTCGAGGTCTCGATCGCCTGGGCCTATGCCTCCATGCCAGTGGGCGCCAGTTTCGCTTTGATCGCGGTGGTGGCCCGCCTGCTCGCCCAGGCCGCCGGCCAGGAAATCATCGGGCCCGACTTGGAGGATGCGCTCCCTGGCTCTCCGGCGATCACCGGCAGCGACATGGAGCAGATGAGCGTCAATCCTTCGAAGAGTGGTGCTGTCCCCGTCAAGCCCGATAACAGGAGTGAACGCCCATGAATGCCGCCATCGGCCTCTCGCTGATCATCCTGTTCAGCCTCGGGGTGCCCATTGCCGTCTCGATCGTGCTGGCGTCGATCATCGGCATCGAGTTCTTCTCGCGCCTGCCGTTGCTGCTGGTGCCCCAGCAGATGTTCGTGGGCATCGACCACTTTCCCCTCATGGCGATCCCGTTCTTCATCCTGGCGGGCAATCTGATGGCGGCGGGTGGCATCTCCCGTCGCCTGGTGGACCTCGCCAAGTCTCTGGTCGGCGGCCTCCAGGGGGGGCTGGCCATGAGCTGCGTACTGACCTGCATGATGTTCGCCGCGGTCTCGGGCTCGAGTGTGGCAACCACCTTCGCCATCGGCTCGATCCTGATACCAGCCATGGTCAAGCACGACTACCCACGCCCGCTGGCGGCTTCCATCCAGGCCTCCTCCGCCGAGTTGGGGGTGCTGATCCCGCCCTCCATCCCGCTGATCCTCTACGGGGTGAGTACCGATACCTCGATCGGCAAGCTGTTCATCGCCGGCATCGGCCCGGGGCTGCTGATCGGCGGCGCCCTGCTGCTGTTCCTCTACCTGTTCTGCAAGGTTCGGGGCTATGGGCTGCGTGACCGGGAAGATCGCTACGACTTCCAGACCGCCTTCAAGCGAGCCTGGGCCGCCATGCTGATGCCGGTGGTGGTGATCGGGGGGATCTATGGCGGGGTCTTCACCCCCACCGAGGCCTCTGCCGTGGCGGTGGTCTATGCCTTGATCGTCGGGGGGCTGGTCTACCGGGAGCTGCCCCTGGCCGAGCTGTTCCCGATCTTCAAGGAAAGCGTGATCTCGACGACGGCGGTGATGCTGATCATCGCGGCGGCGGCGCTGTTCAGCTTCCTGATCAGCCGTTCAGGGCTGCCGGGCGAGGTGGCGGCCTGGGTGACCCAGGTCTTCGACAGCCCCATCGCCTTCCTGCTGGCCGTCAATGTCATGCTGCTGGTGGTCGGGATGTTCATCGAGACCTCCGCGGCGATCCTGGTACTGGCGCCGATCTTCACCCCCATCGCCATCCAGTACGGCATTGACCCGGTGCACTTCGGTCTGATCGTCGTGGTGAACCTGGCGCTGGGCATGTTCACGCCGCCGCTCGGCGTCAACCTCTTCGCGGCCTGCGCCGTGGCCAAGCTGTCCGTCGACCAACTGCTGCCCTGGCTTATGCGGTTCGTACTGGTGGTGCTGGCCTGCCTGATCGCCATCACCTACCTGCCCTGGATCTCGCTGGGGCTGGTTGACCTGCTCTATTGATGACAACAACGAACGACAACCATGACACGGAGGCCAGCCGATGCCTGCACTACCCGAGATGCCCCCTCCCCAGGCATTGATCGGCGGTGAATGGGTTGCCACCAGCGGGACCCTGGCGGTCGAGGCTCCCGCGCGGGGCGAGGTTATCACGCGTATCGCGCGGGGCCAGGCTGAGGAGATCGACGAGGCCGTCAGGGCGGCCGGTGACGCCTTTGCCGGCCGGCTAGGAGACTGGTCGAGCTGGAGCGCTCGCCGACGAAGCGAGTGGTTGCTGGCCTTCGCGGTGATCATCGAGGCCGATCACGAGCGCCTGGCAGCCCTGGAATGCGCCGATACCGGCAAGCCACTGACCCAAGCTCGTGGTGACATCACCGCCTGTGCGCGCTACTTCCGTTTCTATGGCGGGGCCGCCGACAAGCTGCACGGCGAGACGATTCCCTTCGAGAACGACTTCACCGTAATGACCTGGCGCGAACCTTTCGGGGTCTGCGCCCAGATCATTCCCTGGAACTATCCTGCACAGATCTTCGGCCGCTGTGTCGCCGCGGCCCTGGCGGCGGGGAACACCGTAGTGCTCAAGCCGGCGGAGGAGGCCTGCCTGAGCGTGCTGCGCCTGTCTGAACTGGCCGTGAAGAACGGCCTGCCGCCGGGAGCGCTCAATGTCGTGCCTGGCCTGGGCAGCGAGGCTGGTGCCGCGCTGTCGGCGCACCCGGCCATCGACCATCTGTCCTTCACCGGTTCCCCGGCAACCGGCACCCTGGTAGCCCAGGCTGCGGCCGAGCATCACGTGCCGGTCACCATGGAGTTGGGGGGCAAGTCGCCACAGGTCGTCTTCGCCGATGCCGATCTCGAGGCGGCGCTGGAGGCGGTGGTTCGCGGCATCATCCAGAATGCCGGTCAGACTTGCTCGGCCGGCAGTCGCCTGCTGGTCCAGCGTGAGGTGGCCGAGCCCCTGCTGGCGCGCCTCGTCGAACGTTTCTCGGCGCTGCGCTGCGATGCCGGCGAGGCGGATGCCGACTGTGGACCGCTGATCAGTGCCCGACAGAAGGCCGGCCTCGAGGCCAGACTCGAGGCCGCCCGGGCCGATGGCATCAGGGTGCTGGCTCAGGGGCAGCTGGCCGAGGGTGCGCCCGCCGGTGGCCACTTCGTGGTGCCGCAGGTGCTGACCGAGATTCCGGCCGGCCACGACGTGGTGCGTGAGGAGTTGTTCGGGCCGGTGCTGGCGGTGCAGACCTTCGAGGACGAGGCGGAGGCGCTGGCCCTCGCCAATGCCACTGACTTCGGCCTCTGCGCGGGCATCTGGACTCGGGACGGCGGGCGGCAGCTGCGCCTCGCCAAGGGCATCCGCAGCGGCCAGGTGTTCGTCAACAACTACGGCGCTGCCGGCGGCATCGAGCTGCCCTTCGGTGGTGTGGGACGCTCGGGCCATGGCCGCGAAAAGGGATTCGAGGGGCTCAGGAGCTACACACGGATCAAGACGCTGGCCATCCGGCATGGATGACGCCTCGGCGTCCGCAACCCATCCGTCCAAGGAGAACGCCATGACACAGGCAGTGCGTGTCGGACTGATCGGTGTCGGCCTGATGGGCCATGGCATCGCCCGCAATATCCTCGAGGCCGGCCATCGGCTGTGCTTCCTCGACCATCCGGGCAACCAGCCGGTGGACGACCTGCTGGCCGCCGGCGCCACTGCCCGGGCCTCTGGGCGCGAGGTGGCCGAGGCCGCCGAGGTGGTCATCCTCTGCGTGACCGGCTCCCCCCAGGTTGAGTCGGTCCTGTTCGAGGCCGGCGGGGTGCTGGAGGGGCTCGCGCCCGGCACCGTGGTGGTCGACTGCTCCACCGCCCTGCCCAGCTCGACGGCGACCGTCGCCCGGCGGGTGCATGAGGCGGGTGGGCGCTTCATGGATGCCGCCATGACCCGGACTCCCAGGGAGGCCGAGGAGGGGCGCTTGAACCTGATCGTGGGGGCACCCCCCGCGCTGTTCGATGAGATGCGCCCGCTGCTCGCCTGCTTCGCCGAGAACATTACCCATGCCGGTGACGTGAGTGCCGGCCATACCCTCAAGCTGCTGCACAACTTCGTGTCACTGGGCTTCTCGGCGGTGCTGGCCGAGGCGGCGGCGGCCTCGCGTGGGGCGGGTATCGACGATGCGGCCTTCCTGGAGGTCGTGGGCCGTGGCGGTGGGGGCGGGGTGGTCTTCGATCGCCTGCGTCCCTTCATCGAATCAGCGGATCCATCCGGGTTCCGCTTCAGCGTGGCCAACGCCACCAAGGACCTGGGCTACTACCGTGCCATGACCGATGAACTGGGGGCCTGCCACGATGTCGCGCAAGCCGTCGAGGGCCTGTATGCGGGTATCGACGATCAGGACCGGATGGTGCCGGAGATCATCGCCATCCTCCAGAAGGCGCGGTCCTGATCGTGGCCCTCCATCGGCAGGAGGCATGACGGCATGTCTCTATCTCACCGCCAGCAGGGCCTGTTGCTGACCGGCGGGGGCGCGCTGATCATGTCGCCGGACGCCCTGCTGATCAAGCTGGTGGCCCTGCCGGATGCCGAGATCCTGATGTGGCGGGGATTGCTTTCGGCGCTGGGGTTCCTGCTGATCGTCCTGGTGCGCCACGGTCGCGGGACCCTCGCCGCCTATCGGCGGTGCGGGGGCACGGGCATCGCCGTGGCACTGCTCTTCAGCCTGACGACCTGCGGCTTCGTGCTGGGCAACCAGTACACCAAGGCGGGCAACGTCCTGCTCATCCTGGCGGGGGCGCCGCTGATCGCCGCGCTCTTGTCCCGCGCGATCCTCGCCGAGCGGCTGCCGCGACGCACCTGGCTGGCGATCGCGCTGTGCATGCTGGGCATCGGGATGATCGTGCTCGACGATGCCGGGGCCGGCTCCTGGCTGGGCAATGCCTTCGCCCTCATGGCGGCCACGACCCTGGCGCTCAACTTCACGCTCTGCCGTCGCCGGCCCGGCGTCGACATGAGTCCCATGCTCGTCTTCAACGGCCTGATCGTCGGCGGGGGCGCGGCCATGGCGCTGCTGCTGGGGAAGGAGGGTATCGCCATGCCGCCGATCGACCGCTGGCTGCTGGTGGTCCTGCTCTGCCTTCTCATCGTGCCGGCCGGGGTCACACTACTGCAACGCGGTCCGCTTTATCTGCCCGCCGCCGAGGTGGGCCTGCTGCTGCTCCTGGAGGTGGTGGTCGGCACCCTCTGGGCGTGGGGGCTGCTGGGCGAGACTCCGGCACCGATCGCCCTGGTCGGAGGCGGACTGGTCCTGGGCACCCTGGTGACCAAGGGACTCTACGAGCGGCGGCTTGAGCAGCGCCTGCGCTCGGTGGTGGCCTCCCGCTGAGGACCGCCGTCGACATCCACAATGGGGGCGGGCGCGATGCTCCCATATCCTGGCCATAGATTTGAATTATCAGGTCCATGATCCCATTCAATTTACGCTATCGGAAGATGCGGGCTACACTGCGCCGCGTATCGTTATCCCCCATTAAACGAAAGTCGAAAGGAGCATCATCGAATGTCCCTGCTGAACACCGAAGTCAAGCCGTTCAAGGCCACCGCCTTCCACAATGGCGAGTTCGTCGATGTCTCCGACGAGAGCCTCAACGGCCAGTGGAGCATCTTCTTCTTCTATCCGGCCGACTTCACCTTCGTCTGCCCCACCGAGCTGGGTGACCTGGCCGACAACTACGAAGCGTTCAAGAAGCTGGGCGTCGAGATCTACAGCGTCTCCACCGACACTCACTTCACCCACAAGGCCTGGCACGACAGTTCCGAGACCATCAACAAGCTGCAGTATCCGATGGTGGCCGACCCGACTCACGCCATCTCGCGCAACTTCGAGGTGCTGATCGAGGACGCGGGCATCGCCGAGCGCGGCACCTTCGTGGTCGACCCGGACGGCAAGATCCAGATCATCGAGCTGAACGCCGGCAACATCGGCCGCAACGCCGAGGAGCTGCTGCGCAAGGTCAAGGCCGCCCAGTACGTGCGAGCCAACCCGAACGAAGTCTGCCCGGCCAAGTGGGAAGAAGGCGAAGAGACCCTCTCTCCCTCTCTGGACCTGGTCGGCAAGATCTAAGATCTGCCCTGCCGGCGGGGCCGACCCTGGCCTCGCCTGTCCCCGCCCGGGTATCCCCTGCCCGGGCCCTGATTGCGGAAGCAAGAGCGAACCGGGCCTCCTCATGCGGGATGCCGCGGTCTCCTCTTGCCTCCACCCCGAACCCGAACATGAAGGAATGCCGCTGTCATGTTGGACGACAATCTGAAAAGCCAGCTCAAAGCCTATCTGGAAAAGGTCACTCAGCCGTTCGAGATCGTCGCGTCCCTCGATGACGGCGCCAAGTCACAGGAACTGCACGGTCTTCTCACCGACATCGTCGGCCTGACCGACAAGATCACCCTGAAGCTCGATGGCCAGGATGCCCGCACGCCCTCCTTCGCCCTCAACCGGCCCGGCGAGGAAACAGGCGTGGTCTTCGCCGGCATCCCCATGGGTCACGAGTTCACCTCGCTGGTACTGGCGCTGCTGCAGGTCGGCGGTCACCCGCCCAAGGCCTCCGACGAGGTGCTCGAGCAGATCAGGAGCCTCGAGGGCGAGATGCGCTTCGAGACCTACTTCTCGCTCTCCTGCCAGAACTGCCCGGACGTGGTCCAGGCGCTGAACCTGATGGCGATCTTCAACCCGAACGTGCATCACGTCGCCATCGACGGCGCGCTGTTCCAGGACGAGGTGAAAGAGCGCGAGGTGATGTCGGTGCCGAGCGTCTACCTCAACGGCGAGCCCTTCGATCAGGGCCGGATGGGCCTGGAGCAGATACTCGCCAAGGTGGATACCGGCGCCGCCAGGCGCGAGGCGGCCAAGCTCAACGAGAAGGACGCCTTCGACACCCTGATGATCGGTGGCGGGCCCGCCGGCGCCGCGGCGGCCGTCTATGCCGCGCGCAAGGGCATCCGCACGGGCGTTGCGGCCGAGCGCTTCGGCGGCCAGGTGCTCGACACCATGGGGATCGAGAACCTCATCTCGGTGCCCCGCACCGAGGGCCCCAAGCTGGCCGCGGCCCTGGAGGAACACGTCAAGGAGTACGAGGTCGACATCATGAACCTGCAGCGTGCGGTCAAGCTGGTGCCGGCCACCCGGCCCGGCGGCGAGCACGAGGTGCAGTTCGAGTCCGGCGCCAGCCTGCGGTCCAAGACCCTGGTGCTGGGCACCGGCGCCCGCTGGCGCGAGATGGGCGTGCCCGGTGAGGACGAGTATCGCAACAAGGGCGTGGCCTACTGCCCCCACTGCGACGGCCCGCTGTTCAAGGGCAAGCGCGTGGCGGTGATCGGCGGCGGCAACTCCGGCGTCGAGGCGGCCATCGATCTGGCCGGCATCGTGGGCCACGTGACCCTCATCGAGTTCATGGATGAACTGCGAGCAGACGACGTGCTGCAGAGAAAGCTCGCCAGCCTGTCCAATGTGGAGGTGATCAAGGGCGCCCGCACCACCGAGGTGTTCGGCGACGGCAGGCGCGTCAACGGCCTGACCTATGAAGCGCGCTCTACCGGCGAGCTGCACAAGGTCGACCTGGAAGGCATCTTCGTGCAGATCGGCCTGGTGCCCAATACAGAGTGGCTGCAGGATTCGCCCATCGAGCTCTCCGAGCGTGGCGAGATCGTCGTCGATGCGCGCGGCATGACCTCGGTCCCGGGCATCTTCGCCGCCGGCGACGTGACCACGGTGCCCTACAAGCAGATCGTCATCGCCATGGGGGAAGGCTCCAAGGCCGCCCTGGGTGCCTTCGACTACCTCATCCGCCAGTGATCCACCGGCCCGGGCGTCGATGACTCCGGCCTTCCCCTCCATGCCCCCGTCGGTGAGCCCGGCGGGGGCATGGTCGTTAATGGACAGATGCCAGAGGCAGCGTCAGTCGTGCAGCCAGAGGAAGGGCAGCATCGATACGCCGAGCACCGCGACGACCAGAAGGGCCAGCAGCAGGGTGCGGATCGGCTGGCGCCTCAGGCGTCGCCACAGGGTCGGGGCCTCGCCGTGCTCGACCAGGCTGGCATGCTCTCGACGTACCCGCTCACCGAGCGTCTGCTGGTAGTCGTCGAGCAACGCGCGGGCTCGCTCCTTCTCATCGTCATCGCTGAGCCAGATGGCCGCCACACCGAGCCCCCAGAAGCCGGCCCGGGTCTCGAAGGTCGCGATGCCGTGCTCGTCGAGGAGTCGACGAACGTCCTCGGCCTCCTCGTCGGGCACGTTACGAAGGTGAAACAGCAGCTCGGCCACGTCGTTCTCCTCGGTTGCTCTCCCCGGCCGGGGAGCCGGTCATGGTCTCGTGTCGCCCGCGATCTGTTCGCAGAGGCGCTCCATGCGTGCTATCGCCTCGCCGGCCCCTTCCAGGGCGAAGACCATGAACCAGGGGTCGTCCTCGCCACGCATGATGCGCAGGCGCAGCAGCTCGCCGTCGCCTATCTCGTCGAGCAGCAGCGAAAGCTCGGGTACCGCGAAGCGCACGTAGAAGCCGCTGTCACCGCGCTCGGTGACGAAGGCGGCACTGCCGCTGTGGATGGTCTCGTGATCGACGCGCAGGTCGGCGGGCACGCGGTTCACGGTGGCGCTCTCGGGCTGGTTCTCGTCGAGCTCCACGCGCAACTCCAGCCAGGGCAGGTCACAGGCCCAGGCACTGGCATTGACGCTGAAGATGGCGTCGCTGTAGCTCAGCTGGTCGATGGCACGGACGTGATGCTCCTCGCCCAGCGACAGCACCAGGGAGTGCCAGCCACCATGGGCCTGGATGTCGTCGGTATTGTAGTCGGTGGCGGCGGCCGGCCCGGTCAGGAACAGGCAGAATGGCAACAGCAGGTTAAGAGGGAGACGGGAGAGGCGGGGCATGGTGGGGGCTTCCTCGGACCGTTGACGCGCCCGAGGCTAGCATGGCTCGGAAGCGCTGTCCCGCTGCCGGCGCTCCGAGGGAGGCATCCCTCCCCTCGGGCTGGCTCGGGCGGGGAGGCCGCCGATGGCGAGTACCCCCCGACTTGACCTGGGTCAGCTACCTCGTGAAGGGTACCGACGGGCCCGGTCGCGGCTGGCATAATTCGCCCAAGCGGTGACGGCCCTGGCCGCCGCCTTTCGGTTCAAGAGGCTCGATTCGATCATGCAAGACACCCTGCCGTTCATCCGTCCCCTGGTCGAGAAGTACGATCGCCCCGGCCCGCGCTATACCTCCTATCCCACGGCGCCGCAGTTCCAGGCGGCCTTCGCCGAGGACGACTACCGGGCCGCGGCCGAGCGCAGCAACCGGGCCGAGACGCCCAAGCCGCTGTCGGCCTACGTGCACATCCCCTTCTGCGAGAGCCTCTGCTACTACTGCGCCTGCAACAAGATCATCACCCACAACCGCGAGCGGGCGGCGGAGTACCTCGCCTGGCTCAAGCGGGAGATCAAGCTCCAGGGGGCGCTGTTCGACGAGTCGCGCCGGATGACGCAGCTGCACTTGGGCGGCGGTACCCCGACCTACCTGAGCAACGACCAGCTAGGCGAGCTGATGGCGGCGCTGGACGCTGCCTTTCACTTCGCCGAGCCCCAGCTGCGGGAGTTCTCCCTGGAAGTGGACCCGCGCACCGTGACCCCGGAGCAGATCCACGAGCTGCGCTCGCTGGGCTTCAATCGCCTGAGCTTCGGCGTGCAGGATTTCGACCCGAGGGTTCAGGAGGCGGTCAACCGCGTGCAGAGCGAGGCCGATGTGGTCGAGCTGGTGGCGGCGGCCCGGGAGGCCGGCTTCCAGTCGGTGAGCGTCGATTTGATCTATGGCCTGCCGCGGCAGACCGTGTCGAGCTTCGACGAGACCCTTGCCAAGATCATCGCCCTGCGCCCGGACCGCATCGCTGCCTACAGCTATGCCCACCTGCCGGAGCTGTTCAAGGCACAGAGGCTGATCCACCCAGAGGACATGCCGCCGCCGGAGCGCAAGATCGAGCTGCTGGAGCTGATCATCCGCCGCCTCACCGGGGCGGGCTTCGTCTACATCGGCATGGATCACTTTGCCCTGCCGGAGGACGAGCTCTCCCTGGCCCGCGAGAATGGCACCCTGCAGCGCAACTTCCAGGGTTACTCGACGCATGCCGACTGCGACCTGATCGGCCTGGGCAATACTGCCATCGGCAAGGTGGGTGACAGCTACAGCCAGAACGTCAAGGAGACCGCCCAGTACCAGTCGCGCCTCCAGGCGGGCAGGCTGCCGGTGATGCGCGGCTACCGCCTGAACGCCGATGACGAGTTGCGCCGGGACGTGATCAACGCCCTGATGTGCCACGGCCGCATCGACGTTGCCGAGATCGAGGCGGCCCATGGCATCGTCTTCCGCCACTATTTCGCCGACGGACTCGAGGAACTCGAGGAGATGGCGGATGACGGCCTGCTGACCCTCTCCGACTCCGTCATCGAGGTACTGCCCGCCGGGCGGCTGATGATGCGCAACGCCGCCATGTCCTTCGACGCCTACCTGAGCCATAGTGAAGGCCGGTATTCACGTACCGTCTGAGCTTCTCTGGGCTGCGGGTTTCAACGCTTTCCGGCCCAGGGTCCGGCCCGGGCGGGCTGACGTCGTTGAAACAAATTTTACCCCATCTTGTGCTTGAGTCAGGTAGTTGGTCTATATATGGTAGTTAGCCCCTGGAGGCGGCGACGTCCTGAACATGGCTTGATGCAGGTCAGTGCGTTCAGAGTATCAGCCCCCCAGGATAGGCGTTTCGGCGGCCCAGCCGCGTCGATGTCACCAGGAGACTCTCATGGCCCTGTCCCTTCCGTTGCTTCTTCGCGCGCCCGCTCCGATTCGTCTCAACCGTACCCCGGACCCCCGCGTTCCTCTGGCCGCACGAGACCGCTGAACGCGGCGATCCCTGACCGATTCAGCTTCACCGACAATGATTCACCGCTCTGGAGACCCCCTACATGAGCACATCCGCCAAGGCCGTCAAGACCTCCAACGAGGTGCCCCTGCAGTTGCCCTCCCGCGACATCTGGGATTCCAAGTATCGCCTCAAGGACCGTCACGGCCACCCCGTGGACAAGGACGTCACCGCCACCTGGGATCGCGTGGCGCGGGCCCTGGCGGATGTGGAGGGCGACAAGGCCAAGGAGTGGCTCCCGAAGTTCCGCTGGGCCCTGGAGAATGGCGCCATCCCGGCCGGGCGGATCATGTCCAATGCGGGTGCCGAAGCCTACAAGCCGGCGGTGAGCCTGATCAACTGCACGGTGTCGCGCACCATCCGCGATTCCATGCATGACATCCTCGACTCGGTGGTGGATGCCGGCATGACCCTCAAGGCCGGCTGCGGCATCGGCTACGAGTTCTCCACCCTGCGCCACAAGGGCGCCTTCGTGTTCGGCGCCGGGGCCGGCACCAACGGCCCCCTGGCGTTCATGGATATCTACGACAAGATGTGCTTCACGGTGGCCTCGGCGGGCGGTCGTCGTGGCGCCCAGATGGGTACCTTCGATGTCGGCCACCCCGACGTGCGTGACTTCATCGAGGCCAAGCGCGAGGCAGGCCGCCTGCGCCAGTTCAACCTGAGCCTGCTGATCACCGACGAGTTCATGGAGGCGGTGAAGAACGACACCGACTGGCCGCTGGCCTTTCCCCTCCACGGAGGTGAGAAGGACGATGTCGGCGAGGAGGAGCTGATCTACCGCGACTGGCCCGTGATCGAGGACGGCTACTCGGTCGACGACGAGGGGCGCGTGGCCTGCCGTATCGTCGAGGTGATCCGCGCCCGCGAGCTGTGGGACACCATCATGTCCTCGACCTACGACTTCGCCGAGCCGGGCTTCATCCTGATCGACCAGGTCAACCGCATGAACAACAACTGGTTCTGCGAGGAGGTCCGGGCGACCAACCCCTGCGGCGAGCAGCCGCTGCCCCCGGAGGGCGCCTGCCTGCTGGGCTCGGTGAACCTGACCCGCTTCGTCATCGACCCCTTCGGCAAGGCGCCGCGCTTCGACTGGGAGCGCTACCGTCAGGTCGTGGCGATCTTCACCCGCATGCTCGACAACGTGGTGGAGATCAGCGGCCTGCCGTTGCCGGGCCAGCGCCGCGAGATCGAGGCCAAGCGCCGACACGGCATGGGATTCCTGGGGCTGGGCTCCACCCTGACCATGCTAAAGATTCCCTATGGCTCACCTGAGTCGCTGGCCTTCACCGAGGAGGTGAGTCGCAATCTGGCCCTGGAGGGCTGGAAGCAGGCCCTCGAGCTCTCCCGCGAGAAGGGCGTGGCCCCGGCACTGGCCGAGGATTACGAGATCACCCCGCGGATGATGCGCGAACGTCCCGAGCTCAAGCAGGACGGCTACGAGGTGGGCGACAAGGTCCCTGGTCGCATCCTGCACGCCCGCTACAGCCGCTATATGCAGAAGGTCGCCGAGGTGGAGCCGGAGCTGGTCGCGCAGCTCGCCGAGCACGGCGCGCGTTTCACCCACCACAGCTCGATCGCCCCGACGGGGACCATCTCCCTGTCGCTGGGCAACAATGCCTCCAACGGCATCGAGCCGTCGTTCTCGCATCGCTACTTCCGCAACGTCATCCAGTCGGGCAAGAAGACCAAGGAACAGGTCGAGGTGGTCTCCTTCGAGCTGGCCGCCTACCGCCACTTCATCGCCGCCGATGCGGTGGAGAGCGACCTCCCCGACTACTTCATCACCGCCGACGGAGTGAACCCCAAGCAGCATGTGGCCGTACAGGCAGCGGCCCAGGTGTGGGTCGACTCGGCCATCTCCAAGACGGTGAACGTGCCCACCGAGTTTCCCTTCGAGGCGTTCAAGGACCTCTATCTGGACGCCTACGACAGCAAGCTCAAGGGGTGCACCACCTTCCGCTTCAATCCCGAGGCCTTCCAGGGCGTTCTGGTGCGCGAGGACGACCTCAAGAACACCACTTATGTCTTCGAGCTGGAAAACGGCGAGACCGTGGAGCTTCCCGGTGACGAGAAGATCATCTACGACGGCGAGGAGCACAATGCGGCGAACCTCTATGACGCGTTGAAGGAAGGCACCTATGGAAAGTGGTAAGCCGACTCGCTGGCTGCCTTGCGCTAACCAACCCCCTATCGAAGGAGCCTCCTGATGGCCGTCGAGATCAATTCCAGGATCGTTTCCTACAGCGTCAAGAAGGCGGTGGAAGAGCCGCCGCTGGCCGAGGAGAACCCACTCACGGTGCGCATTCCCTCGCGTCCCGAGGGCACCCTCGAGGCCGTGTCGGAGAAGATCTCCTATGTCGGTGCCGAGGGCCGCAAGAAGGTCTACCTGCTGGTCTCCTTCATGCCCGTGCAGGGCGTGCTCAACGGCAAGCGGGTAATAGTCGAGCGTCCGGTGGAGTTCTTCTTCCCATCGGGCCAGCTCTCCAGCGAGCACCAGTGGATCACCGCGACCATGCGTAGCCTGTCGCTGGCCGCCCGTGGCGGCTATGTCACCCAGGCGGTCGCCGACCTGCGCAAGGTGGCCTGGGACAAGGGGCTGGTACGCTGCGGCATGAACCGCTGGGGCAAGCCGGTGTTCCACGACTCCGAAGTGGCGGCGATCGCCTGGTCAATCCAGCAGATCCTCTTTCGCCGCGGCTTCCTCGACCAGGATGGCAATCAGGTGCCGGTGGAGGAATTGGTCGGCCGCTACGCCCAGCGTATGGCAAGCGGTCATCCCTGGCAGCCGCCCTCCTCGGAGGAGATCGAGCAGGCCGAGCGCAAGGCGCAGGATCACGCTCATGCCAAGGGTGAAGGCCCCACCGTGGTCGGCCATTGCCCCGAGTGCAACGGCGAGCTGATCATGATGGACGGCTGCCCTACCTGCTACTCCGGCTGCGGCTGGTCCAAGTGCGGCTAAGCTGAATCGCCGTATCGCAGGAGAGGTGCCCCGGGCTGTCGTCGCAGTCCGGGGCTTTCTTGTGTAGCGCCGGTTGCTCGGACATCGATATCATCCAGGGAAGCAGCGCACGTCCTTTGACGCAGGTCACGCCGCGTCGAGACAGCCCCGCCGGAAGCGGAGGGCTGTTCTAGGCTGTCAGCGACACGGGTTATCCCGCGGGGGGCTTATGGACATCGAGCTGCTCTTCAATGCCAGTTTCGCGCGAGTGCTCGACCAGGAAGTCGAGGGGAAAACGTTCTTCGCGGCCTTCTATGAGCGTTTCCTCGCCGCCTCGCCTGAGGTTGCCGAAAAGTTTCGTCATACTGACATGGCCCGACAGCAGCAAATGCTAAAGAAATCCTTCTACTACCTGCTTGCCTTCTATGGGTCGAGCAATGCCGGTTATTACCTGGACCAGGTGGCGATCAGCCACAGTCGTACTCACCTCGACATACGTCCCGAGATCTATGATCTGTGGCTAGATGCTCTGGTCGAGACGGCGCGTCGCTTCGACGCCTGCTTCGAGGATGACATCGAATTGGCCTGGCGGTTGGTGATGACGCCTGGCATCGTCTACATCACCTTCTACTATGACCGTGTCGCGGGCCCGCCCGGGGCGCGGAGTTGATCATCGACATGCCACACTGGACGCTGGTGAATATCCTCCAGGCCGAGGGTCCCGGCGTGCTTATTCGCAGCCACGCAACTGGACCTCGCCTGGGTGGATGCCTTCTCCGGGCCGCAATGTCGGGGGATGAGCAATAGGCGTTAATGCAGCGTTAAATACTAGACAAAAGTGGTTTGATAGGGTTTGAGGCAGCTGATCTTTCGCATGTGATCTTACGCATGACGGCTATCAATCCAGTAAACCTCGGAGTTCTAAATCCTATGCGTACCAACAACAAGATGCTTATGACGCTGTCTCTCGCCACCCTGACACTGGGTGTCGCTGCGTCCGCCTCCGCGGCGACTCTGGACGAGGTCAAGGAACGCGGCCAGGTGGTCTGTGGCGTGAGCACCGGCCTGCCGGGCTTCTCCACCCCCGATGACCAGGGCAACTGGCAAGGCCTCGACGTGGACGTCTGTCGAGGTGTGGCCGCCGCGGTGTTCGGTGACGCCTCGAAGATCCAGTTTGTGCCGCTGAACGCCAAGGAGCGATTCACCGCCCTGCAGTCCGGCGAGGTCGACCTGCTGTCGCGTAACACCACCTGGACCGCCACTCGAGATACCACCCTTGGGGTCAACTTCACCGGCACCAGCTTCTATGACGGCCAGGGCTTCCTGGTCAAGAAGGCACTGGGCGTCGACAATGCCAAGCAGCTGAACGGGGCGGCCTTCTGCGTGCAGTCCGGTACCACCACCGAGCTGAACCTGGCCGACTACTTCCAGGCCCACGACATGACCTTCCAGCCGGTGGTCTTCGACACCTCCGACCAGACGGTTCGTGGCTTCGAGTCCGGTCGCTGTGACGTCCTCACCTCCGATACCTCCCAGCTCAATGCCCTGCGCATCAAGCTTGCCGACCCGTCGAGCGCCAAGGTGCTGCCCCAGGTGATCTCCAAGGAGCCACTGGGCCCAGCGGTTCGCCAGGGTGACGACCAGTGGTTCAGCGTCGTCAAGTGGTCTCTCTTCGCGATGATCAATGCCGAGGAGATGGGTATCACCAGCGAGAACGTCGAGGAGATGAAGAACTCCGAGAAGCCGGGCATCGCACGTTTCATGGGCCAGGACGCCGACTTCGGCGAAGCCATGGGCCTTGCGGACGACTGGGCCTACAGCATCGTCAGTGAGGTCGGCAACTACGGCGAGATCTTCGAGCACAACGTCGGCATGGGCTCGCCGCTGGAGATCGAGCGGGGCATCAACGCCCTGTGGACCGAAGGTGGCATCATGTACGCGCCGCCGATCCGCTAAACCCTCCACCGACCCCGCCCTTTCACAGGGCGGGGTCCGTCGTTGTGTCATCGCTAGTGGAGAGGACCTTCCATGGCTACGCCTTCCTCGCCCCCGCCTCGCACGGAGAAACCGCCCTTCTGGCGTGATCCGGCCAAGCGGGCGCTGCTGTTTCAGGCGCTGATGCTGGCTGGCCTGTTCGCGGTCGTCGGCTTAATCGTCAACAATACTCTGACCAACCTGGATGCCCGTGGCATCACCACCGGTTTCGGCTTTCTCGACAACACCGCCGGCTTCGGCATCGTCCAGAGCCTGATCGAGTACACGCCCCAGAGCACCTACGGGCGTACCTTCCTGGTCGGGCTGCTCAACACCCTGCTGGTCTCGGCTCTCGGCATCCTGCTGGCCACGGTGATCGGCTTCCTGATGGGCATCGCGCGACTCTCTCCCAACTGGCTGCTCGCCAGGCTCGCCTCCGCCTACGTCGAGATCTTCCGCAACATTCCGCTGCTGCTGCAGATCTTCTTCTGGTACTTCGCGGTGTTGCGTTCCCTGCCCTCGCCGCGCCAGAGCATGAGTCTCGGCGAGGTCGTGTTCCTCAACGTTCGCGGCCTGGTAGTGCCCGACCCGGTGGGTGGGCCGGGTTTCGGTTGGACGCTGGTGGCGCTGGCCGTGGCGGTGGTCGCCGCCATCGTGCTGGTGCGCTTCAACCGCCGGCGCCAGGAGGCCACCGGGGTCCGGCTGCCGGCCGGCTGGATCAGCGCCGGGCTGATCATCGGCCTGCCCGCCCTGGTATTCGTCGCCAGCGGCATGCCGCTGACCTGGGATGTTCCGAAGCTCACCGGCTTCAACTTCTCGGGCGGCATCACCGTCCTGCCGGAGCTCCTGGCGCTATGGCTGGCGCTGTCGATCTATACCGGTGCCTTCATCGCCGAGATCGTGCGCTCGGGTATCCAGGCCGTCTCCCATGGCCAGACCGAGGCCGCACGGGCGCTGTCGCTCTCCAGCGGCATGACCCTGCGCCTGGTGGTAATTCCCCAGGCGATGCGGGTGATCATCCCGCCCCTGACCAGCCAGTACCTCAACTTGATCAAGAACTCGTCCCTGGCGACCGCCATCGGCTATCCGGACCTGGTGTCCGTCTTCGCCGGCACCACGCTCAACCAGACCGGCCAGGCCATCGAGGTGATCATGATGACCATGGCGGTCTACCTGACCCTTAGCCTGCTGGTCTCGATGTTCATGAACTGGTTCAACTCGCGCATGGCGCTGGTGGAGCGATAGGTGACCCACATGAAACTCAACGATACACCCGTGGCCGCACGCTCGGCGCCCAAGCGCAGCCTGGGACCGATCGCCTGGTTGCGCGCCAATCTCTTCCAGGGCCCGATCAACAGCGTGATCACGCTTCTGGTGCTCTGGGCACTGGTCACCGGGCTCGCGCCGCTGATCCAGTGGGCCTTCATCGATGCCGACTGGATCGGCACCAGCCGCGAGGCCTGTTCGTCCGGTGGGGCCTGCTGGGTCTTCATCTCGGCACGTTTCGAGCAGTTCATCTATGGCTTCTACCCTGCCGAGCTGCGCTGGCGGGTCGATCTCACCTTCGTGCTGTTCGCGGGGCTGATCGCCTGGCTAGCGATCCCTCGCCTGCCGGCCAAGAAACTTGCGGCGGTGGTGACCCTGCTGGTCTTCCCGGTCGTGGCCTTCTTCCTGCTGCACGGTGGCACCTTCGGCATGCCGGCGGTGCCGACCCATCGCTGGGGGGGCCTGATGCTGACCCTGGTGCTGGCGGTGGTGGGCATCGTCGCGGCCTTGCCGATCGGGGTGGTGCTGGCGCTGGGGCGCCAGTCGAAGATGCCAATCATCAAGAGCATCTCGGTGGTGTTCATCGAGTTCTGGCGTGGCGTACCGCTGATCACGGTGCTGTTCATGGCCTCGGTGATGCTGCCGCTGTTCGTGCCTTCCGGGGTCGACATGGACAAGCTGGTGCGGGCGCTGATAGGTATCACGCTTTTCCAGAGCGCCTACATGGCGGAGGTGGTGCGCGGCGGCCTGCAGGCAATACCCAGGGGCCAGGAAGAGGCGGCCGCGGCGCTCGGCATGGGCTACTGGAAGCGCATGGGCCTGATCGTGCTGCCCCAGGCGCTGAAGATGATGATCCCGGGGATCGTCAATACCTTCATCGCCCTGTTCAAGGACACCTCGCTGGTGCTGATCATCGGGCTCTTCGACCTGCTGGCGATCGTCCAGGCGGCGCTGGCCGACTCCGACTGGCTTGGCTACTCCATCGAGGGCTACGTCTTCGTGGCGCTGATGTTCTGGGTCTTCTGCTTCAGCATGTCCCGTTACAGCCAGTACCTGGAACGCAAGCTGCATACCGGTCACTAGAACCCTGAGCCGCGGTCGGCGACCTTCCCCCAAGTGGGAGGGTCGCCCCAAAGAACAAGGACATCTGCATGAATACTCAAACGGCAAAGGCCGATACCCCGATGGTCGAGATGCGCGGCCTTAACAAGTGGTACGGCGACTTCCACGTGCTGCGCGACATCGACCTGACCGTCCAGAGCGGCGAGCGTATTGTCATCTGCGGGCCCTCGGGTTCCGGCAAGTCGACGCTGATCCGTTGCATCAACCATCTCGAGGAGCATCAGCAGGGCGAGATCCTCGTGTCCGGCATCCCCATGACCCAGGACGTCAAGCGCATCGAGCAGATTCGCCACCACGTCGGCATGGTGTTCCAGCACTTCAACCTCTTCCCGCACCTGAGCGTGCTGGAGAACTGCAGCCTGGCCCCGATCTGGGTGCAGAAGAAGCCGCGCCGTGAGGCCGAGGCCCTGGCGATGCAGTACCTGGAGCGGGTGCAGATCGCCGAGCAGGCCCACAAGTATCCCGGTCAGCTCTCCGGCGGCCAGCAGCAGCGCGTGGCGATCGCCCGCTCGCTGTGCATGCATCCCGATGTGATGCTGTTCGACGAGCCGACTTCGGCCCTGGACCCCGAGATGATCAAGGAGGTGCTGGACGTCATGGTCGAACTGGCCAAGGAGGGCATGACCATGCTTTGCGTTACCCACGAGATGGGTTTCGCCAAGACCGTGGCGGATCGGGTGATCTTCATGGATCAGGGCCAGATCATCGAGGAGAACGCCCCGGAGCCCTTCTTCAACAACCCCCAGTCCGAGCGTACCCAGCTCTTCCTGAGCCAGATCCTCGGCCACTGACCCCTCCTTCCAGGCGGCATCCCATCGGCTGCCGCCTGCCCCTCCTTTGCCCTTCGGCTTACATGCAGCCGGCCTGGATGTTTCGCATGACGCTGCCCGAAATAGAGTCATACCCGATTCCTCACCATCCTGAGCCTTGCTGGAAGGCGACGAGTGGTCTGAGGATCGTTCCCGACCACGAGCCCCTGGTGCCGGTGAGCCTGGCGCCTGAACCGCTCAAGGTATTCCCCGCCTATGCCCGGTTGGGCATCCCCGGCGCGGTACCGGAGTGCTTCGTTCGGGAAGGCGTTTATCGGCGGCTGCTCACGGTGGCCCGCGGCCTGCCCCCCGGCTTCGGTCTGGTGGTCCTGGACGGCTGGCGCCCCTGGCGTGTTCAGCAGTACCTGTTCGATACCCTCTTCGAGGTGATGCGTGGCCGGCACCCGGCCCTGGACGAGGCCGCGTTGCTCGACCGCACCCGGGAGTTCGTGGCCATGCCAAGCCGTGACCCCCGGGCTCCCAGCCCGCACCTCACCGGCGGTGCGGTGGACGTGACGCTCTGTGATGCCGACGGCCTGATGCTGCAGATGGGCTCGCTGTTCGACGAGGCGAGCCCGGCCTCCCACAGCGACTACCTGGAGCGCCTCGAGGCCCCGGATGCCCGCCAGCGCCGGGCACGGGGCTGCCGGCGATTGCTCTATCACGCCATGTGCGCCCAGGGGTTCACCAATCTGCCCAGTGAGTGGTGGCACTTTGACCATGGCGACCAGCTGTGGGCCTACTACACGGGGAGGTCAGAGGCACACTACGGGCCGGCGGAACTGGACACCATCGAGCAGCGCTGGAAGCGTTAGTCCCTGAGGGAGGGCTGCCTCGGCTATAGTGGTTGCCTCATGCGAGAGGGAGGCGCGATGTTGCTGCTGGAGGGCCTGTCACCACTGTCGGGCGCGATCAACCTGCTTCTGGTCCTGCTCTCGGTGCTGACCTCCGCCTTCACCGCGGCGGTGGGTGTCGGGGGCGGGGTGCTGATGATCATGGCGCTGGCACAGGTGATGCCGGCGGCGGCGCTGATTCCGGTTCACGGCATGGTGCAACTGGGCTCCAACGTCGGCCGCACGGCGATGACCTGGCGCCATGTCGACCGCAAGACGCTCGCCGCCTTCCTGCCCGGGGTTGTGCTGGGGGCCCTGGGGGCCGCCTGGTTGCTGGTGCGCCTGCCGCCCGGAGTGCTGGAACTGTGCATCGCCGCCTTCGTGCTTTTCACCTGCTGGGGACCGGGGCTGCCAAAGTGCGCCTTGGGGCCAGTGGGCGTTCTGTTGGCCGGTGCGGTCACCACCCTGCTCTCCAGCCTGGTCG
Organism: Halomonas aquatica; assembly: GCF_040196335.1. Taxonomy (NCBI): domain Bacteria; kingdom Pseudomonadati; phylum Pseudomonadota; class Gammaproteobacteria; order Oceanospirillales; family Halomonadaceae; genus Halomonas; species Halomonas aquatica. The sequence continues at coordinate 106,397 of NZ_JBEGCJ010000004.1, read as the reverse complement.
GCGCCAGCGGCCCCATGGTGGCGGCCTTCATCAAGCAGCGTCAGTCGGGGCGGCTGGCCAAGGTGGCGACCTTTTCCGCCTGCATGCTGCTTCAGCACCTGTCCAAGGCCTTCGTGTTCGGTGTGGCCGGCTTCGTCTTCAGTGACTGGCTGCCGTTGTTGCTTTCGATGGTGGCCGCGGGCTTCCTCGGGACCTGGTTGGGCCTGCGCCTGCTGCACCGCCTCTCCGAGCATCGTTTCGAGGCCCTGTTCCGGTGGGCGCTGACGCTGCTTGCCCTGCGACTGATCTGGCTAGGCGGCCAGCGCTTGGTAGGCCACTGACGGGCCTGCACGGCGGCGAAGATGTCGGTCTTCTGCATGGTGATGGTTTCGCTTCGGGAGGGCGCAAAGGTCATCAGGGGCGAGTCGCCGTGATAAATTAAATATATTAAATAAATTAAACTAATAGAAATATATTATCAAATGGGCGGCAGTTTCTTGTGATCGGGGGCTATTGCTTGGAAATATAGGGAAAAAAGCCTGACATCGATCATTTACAGGGCGTAGATGCCGGCCATAATGTCAAAGCGCTACTGGAAAAACCTCGAGGGAACGCATCATGGTGCCTATCACAACAACTAACCGGTGCCGTATAGGGCCAGTCTTCATATTGCTGGCCTGCCTGTTGGTGTCCGGCCTCGCCCAGGCCGGGAATCCGCGTTATGCCGGTATCGTCATCGATGCCGACAGCCAGCAGATCCTCTATGCGGAGAATGCCGACAGGCTTCGCTATCCCGCTTCACTGACCAAGATGATGACACTCTACCTGCTCTTCGAGGCACTGGAGGGTCGCAGTCTCAGCCTGGGGCAGCCGTTGCCGGTCTCGTCGACCGCTGCGGCCATGCCCGCCACCAAGCTCTGGCTCAAACCGGGTGACAGCATTCCGGTGGAGAAGGCCATCGAGGCTCTGGTGATCAAGTCCGCCAACGATGTGGCCGTGGTGGTGGCCGAGGCGCTGGGCGGCAGTCACGTTCACTTCGCGAAGATGATGACCAACAAGGCCCGTGCAATCGGCATGGACGATACCGTCTTCCGCAACGCCTCGGGGCTGCCCGATAACCGCCAGGTCACCACGGCACGCGACATGGCAGTACTAGCCCGTCACCTGATGCGGGACTTCCCGCAGTACTACCCCTATTTCTCGCGCCAATCGTTCACCTGGCGGGGCAAGACCATGACCGGCCACAACCGCCTCTTGAAGCACTATCCAGGTGCCGATGGCCTCAAGACAGGCTACATCCGTGCCTCCGGCTTCAACGTGGCCACGTCGGCAGTGCGTGACGGCCGTCGCCTGCTCACCGTGGTCATGGGGGGCTTCACCGCCGCATCGCGGGATGCCCACACGACCGACCTGCTCGACCGCGGCTTCATGCGTGCCTCGCTGGCCGATGGCCGCGGCTGGCTGGCCAGTGCGGATCTCTCAGGTGGGCGGCTCATGCCCGGCGAGCCCCAGGCACCGGGCCAGCAGGTCGGTCGCGAGGTGCGTCTGGCCAGCCTCGGTAACCCTCCGGCACTGAGCTCATCGGTTCCGGCCAGGCCAGTGGCCTCGGTCATGTCTCCCGCCCCCGCGCAGGCACCGACGGCGGCAATGGCCGAGCCGCTGCCGGAGCCACGGGTCGCCAGCGTCGAATACCGCGTGTCCCCTGAAGCGACGGACCGGGCGCAGGGTTCGGCCGACGACCCCATTCGTCAGCTGATCGCCGACAGCGCCACACCGGTGATGGCCATCCAACGGGGGAGCTGGGGCGTGCAGGTCGGTGCCTTCAGCGATGCCGGGCATGCCCGCATCCTGGCTTCCCGGGCCGCCGACCGGCTCGCCAATGAACTGGCGAATGCCCGGGTCGAGGTGGGCAACGTTGCGTCAACCGGCATCTACCGGGCGCGGCTGTTGGACATGAATGAGGGGCAGGCGCATACCGCCTGTCGTCGTCTGGAGGAACAGGGCATGGAGTGCATGGTGGTCCAGGCCAGCCTCTGAGGCCTTGCCGTGCAGCGTGTCACCGACTAGCCTGAGCGACTCGCACCCCGTCGGCCCCTGGCCGGCGGGGTTGCTTTTTTAGACCCGCCAGGAGAGCGCCGTCGACATGTCATCGACTTACACCTCATCGACCTTCAAGGGCATCGGCTGCATGTGCCTGGGCGTACTCTGCCTGGCCCTGGGGGATGCCCTCACCAAGTGGCTGGGCGAGACTCACTCGCCGTTGCAGATCATCTTCCTCCGTACCTTGGTGTCGCTGCCGCTGATCGCCTTGATCGCGCACTTCAACGGCGGGTTGCGCACCCTGGCGACCCGTCGGCCGGGGGTGCACCTGCTTCGGGGATTGATCTTCGCTGCCACCATGATCTGCTTCATGTGGGGGCTGACCCTGTTGCCGCTGGCGGAGGCCACTGCCATCGCCTTTTCCGCCCCCCTGTTCGTCACGCTGTTGTCCGTGCCCCTGCTCGGCGAGCGGGTCGATCGACCGACCCTGCTGGCCACGGCCCTGGGCTTCGTGGGGGTGCTGGTTGTGGTGCGCCCTGGAGGCGAAAGCTTCCAGCCTGCTGCCCTGGTGGTGGTCGCCGCGGCGGTCTTCTATGCCCTGATGATGATCACGGCGCGACGCTACGGCGGGCGCGAGCATCTCTGGGCGATGGTCTTCTACATGACACTGGTGCCGCTGGTGGTCTCCGCCGGGACCATGCCCTGGGTGTGGCAGACCCCGGCCCCCTGGCATTGGCCCGCTTTCCTGGTGGCGGGCTTCCTCGTGGTGGTCGCCATGACCGGCCTGACCCTGGCGTTCCGTTACGCGCCGGCGGCGCTGGCCGCCCCTTTCGATTATACTTCCATGCTGTGGGCGGTGCTGCTGGGCTGGTGGTTTTGGGACGAGGTGCCGGACCTCTGGGTCTTCGTCGGCGGCACCCTGATCATCACCAGCGGCCTGGTCATCGCCTACCACGAGGGTCGCACCGCCCTGAAGCGCCGGCCGACCTCCTGAGACGACGACTCACGCTCCTCTATTGATTGCGACTTGGGGGTGGGGCGGCCGCGACCCTCGCGGGTTGGGGTGCGTTAGCGCGCCGATGGAGGCCATCAGTCAATAGCGCCGTATCTCGAACTATAAAGGCCACCGTGTTACATGGTGACTCCCGCTCGGATTCAGTGATACGTCATCGAGATAATTTATATTGCGTATTTTTCATTGGACATGCGTCTTTGCTAGGTTAATTTTCATGGCAATGAACTGCCCAGCGACTCTTACTGGACTACTCACTCGACTCCCATGACCGCACGTCATTCCAATGTTCCGAACCTGACAGACTTCGACCTCAAGCTTCTTCGCGTCTTTCATGCCGTGGTGCAGGCTCAGGGGCTCGCTCCGGCCCAGCAGGTATTGGGGCTGTCGCTGTCGACGATCAGTATCCAGCTAAAAAATCTTGAGGAACGCCTTGGATTTACCCTCTGCGAGCGTGGGAGGAAAGGCTTCGCCCTGACGGAGGAGGGTGAGCGAATTCACCAGAGCCTGAAACCGCTATTCGATTCAGTCGCTGGCTTTAGCGACGTGGTGGCGGAGGTCCGAGGCCAACTGACCGGTGATTTGCATTTCGGCGTCGTGGATGCCCTTGCAACGAATCGGGTGGCACCGCTGCCCAAGGGGTTCCAGAATTTCACCGAGCTTGCTCCCGAGGTTCACCTTCACGTGGATATCTCCTCGCCGGAAGAACTCATCCAAGGACTGGTCGATGGGCGATACCACTGCATCCTGACACCCGTTGAACCGACTCACGACTCCGTCGATAGCGTGCCCGTCTTCAAGGAGTCCCAACAGCTCTATTGCGGGGCTGATCACCCGCTATTCAACGAATCCGATCCTGCCCGTATCCTGAAGGCCCTGCAGCACACGACGTTTACGGGCAAGAGTTACGTGTCATTTCCCGCAAACGATGATCTGTCCGTCTCCATCGAGCGGCCGACCGTCTCCCACATGGAAAGCAACGCCCTGCTGATACTCAGCGGACACTACATCGGCTACCTGCCAGCACACTATGCCGAATACTGGGTCGACGCGGGCCTCATGAGGGTGCTGCTGCCCGATACCCTAGGACATGAAACGCGTTTCTATCTCTGCACCAGCAAGCACCACAGATACCGCTCTGCTGATGTGCTCCTCGACTGCATGATCGAGGTGCTGTCGGACGGTTCAAACGCTGCATCCTGACCGTGTCCACTGCGGCCGGTGGCGTAGCTGTGATCCGCTGCGGCGGCAGCGGAGTTCGGAAGTGCCCCGCCTGTCATCAGGCCCTTGAGGTCATAGCGTGACGACATGCTTGCCGTTCATGCCGGCTCGTCGGGGCATGAGAAAAGCGGAGGGGGCTTGCATCACGTGTCTCGCCTGGAGACCGCGTCCGCTAGGACACACAGGAGCTCGAACATCAGCGTCGCCCCGGTCAGGGCGGTGATCCCCGAGGAGTCGAACGGTGGCGATACCTCCATGACGTCTGCACCCACCAGGTTGAGTCCCCGAAGGCCGCGTATCATCTGCTGGGCTTCGCGCGTACTGAAACCGCCGACCTCAGGTGTGCCGGTGCCTGGCGCGTAGACGGGGTCCAGGGCGTCGACATCGAAGGTGACATAGGTCGGCACATCGCCGACCACCCGGGCGATTTCTGCATTCACCCTTGCCGGTCCCAGATCGAAATACTCCTCAATCTCGATGATGCGAATGCCCTGTTCACGTGCCCAATCAAGGTCACTCGCTTCATACAGTGAACCACGAATGCCAATCTGGACCATGCGTTTCGGGTCGAGGATGCCCTCCTCGATGGCGCGTCGGAACGGCGTGCCATGGGTATAGGGATTATCGCCGAAGTAGGTATCGTTGGTATCGGAATGCGAGTCGAACTGGACCAGCGCCATGGGCTCATCGCGTGCGATGGCTCGCAGTATCGGCAGGGTGCCGAGATGGTCGCCGCCAGCCGTCAACGGTATGGCACCGGCATGGTGGATCTGTCGATAGAACTTACGGGTCCGCTCGAGCGTATCGCAAATGTCGATCGGGTTGACCGGTACATCCCCCAGGTCCGCGATGCGGCACAGGTCGTAGGGCGCGATGCGGCTCGCCTGATGCACCAGCCGCATCATGGTCGAATTGTTGCGGATCTCGCGCGGTCCGTGACGCTGGCCGACACGATTTGTCGAGCCGCTGTCCCAGGGCAGGCCCACGATGGCGATGTCGACCTCGGACGGGTCCTCGATCTGCGGCAGTCGCATGAAGGTGGAGCGTCCTGCGAAGCGCGGCACTTCGCTGCCCCCAAGTGGCCGGAAAAAAGCGGCGTCGTGAGCCATTGTCATTGTCCTTTATGGGTTGTCAGGGTGTTCATAACATGACGCTACCGCCGTTGACGCCATAGGTCTGGCCGGTAATGAAGGTGGCCTGTGGCCCCGCGAGGAAGGTGACCATGTTGGCGATTTCCTCGGGGCGTCCGATGCGCCCCAGCGGTATAGCGCTTTCCTTCTGGCGCTGGGCCTCGCTCATCACCTCGGCGCCGAGCATGTCGGTGTCGACGGGGCCTGGCGCAATGGCATTGACCAGAATCTGTGGCGCGAACTCGAGGGCCCAGGCGCGCGTCATGGCACCGATACCCGCCTTGGATGCGCAATACGCGCTGTTGCGCTCCCTGCCGAGATATCCCAGGTCGGACGCGATATTGATCACGCGTCCACTGCCTTGCTGGACCATGTGGCGGATCGCCTCGCGTCCCACCACGAAGGTGCCGCGAAGGTTCACCGCAATGACCGTGTCGAATGCATCGACGGAGGTCTCCAGCAAGCCCTCTTCATGCAGGATGCCGGCATTGTTGACGACCACGTCCAGACCACCGAGCCCCTCGATGGCACGCTGGACCATCCCGACGGTCTCGGCTTCCTTGGCGACATCCGCCTCAATCGAGAAGGCCGACGCATCGTGTACCCGCACATCGGCCAAGGTGACCGCCGCCGCGACGTCATCACCGTGATAGCCAAATGCCACTCGGGCCCCTGCCGAGGCTAGCGAGATGGCGGTGGCACGTCCGATGCCCCTTGAGCCTCCGGTCACCAGGATACGAACGCCTGCCAGTGAGTCATTCATGCCATCACCTCCCCGCGGTCGATCGGAATCGCCTGGCCCGTCACGTTGGTGGCGGCCTCGGAGGCGAGGTACAGGTACAGTCCCGCCACATCGTCAGGCTCCATCAGGCCGCCCAGAGACTGGTCGGCGGCAATCGACTCGGCAAGCTCATCCTCGCTGACCGCCTGCTCCTTGGCCATCACCGCCAGCGAGCGAAGCGACGCCTCGGTGCGCACCCACCCCGGGCAGACGGCATTGACGCGGATCGAGCGTGGCCCGAGTTCTCTGGACAGGGTCCGCGCGAGGCCGATCAACGCATGCTTGGAGGCCACGTAGGCGGCAAAACCGGGAACGGCGGTGCGCCCCCAGATCGAAGACGTGATGAGAATGCGCCCCCCTGGCGTCATCTTCGGCAGCGCGGCCCGCGTCATTCGCCAGGTGCCCAAGACGTTCACGTCCATGATGCGCTCGAAGGCATCATCGACGTCGTCATGGCCGTCCTCCACCGGCGTCGGCAGCTCTACCCCGGCATTGTTGACCAGCACATCGAGTCGTTCGATACCCCGCAGGGCGCTGTTGACTTCATGGCGATCGGTGATGTCGCAGCGCTGGGCCCAGACCTCGCTACCGGTTTCCGCCGCGAGTAGCCGTGCCGCTTGAATGATGCCGGCATCCTCGGCTAGCACACAGACTCTCGCCCCGGCAGCGGCGAACGCCTTCGCCACGGCAAACCCGATGCCGCGGCTGGCCCCGGTTACGAGCACTGTCTGGCCACTGAAATCAAAGGAGATCGCCATCATTCCCTCCCGGAGCCAACTTGGACGCCATTACCTCAGCTGGAATGCCTGAGCATCTCGTATGCGGCTTATTCACGAGAGGAGCTCTCGCCTCACGGCAGCCGACATGTCGTCGCGATACTGCTTCACCATGGCCGCCCCCTTCTCGGGCGAGGCTAGTGCAGCCGAGGTGAGCGCGCCCGAGGCCGGCACCCACTCCGGGCGTGCCGGCCAGACGTCATAGGGCGGGGCGTCCATGGGGGCGTTGTCGGGAATTCGGTCGGTACGCACAAGGTCGGGATAGAAATGCATCATCAGTGACGTCTCGAGTACCGCGGCATGCTCCAGTTCGATCCCCGGAAAGCCATCAGGGAAGACCACATCAAGGGTATCCCGAGTAAGAAACTCCCAGTGCTGAAGACACATCACCCGCAGCCCAGTATCACCCACCTCGCGCATCGCCAGGTCGATCCCTTCATTGAGGAACCATAGGTTTTCGAAATGACCGTCGATGACACAAATGCGACGCACGCCATGACGCGCCAGTTCACGAATCACGTCGCGCACCGTATGAATCAGCGTGGTTCCGTCGAGTCCGGTGCTTCCGGGAAAGGAGGGCCCCCCCCCGGTGCGGGGCATCGACTTGTATCCATAATTGATGGGCGGGGCCACGATGCCGTCGACCTCTTGCGCCACCATCTCTGCGATGGCGGTGGGCAACAGGTGGTCCACGCCCATTGGGAGGTGCGGTCCGTGTTGTTCCAGCATGCCGGTAGGTAGAAACACGACCGGCTCGTTTTCCAGGCGCGCGCTGAACTCCGGCCACGTCATTTCTGCCATCAAAACCGTCGCTTTGTTCATGGGGCCTCTCTGTTGATCTTGTTTACAACTGTAACGCGATGTCGTTTTTAGGTCTCATCTCTGCCCTGTTCTCGCATCAGATGCAGGATATGGCGCTCAAGATCGCCGTATCCGGCCAGGCCTATCAGGTCCTCTTTCTGGCCGATCCGTTGTCCCTGCTTGAACGCTGGGATGATCTCTTCATGAACCCTGCCCGGGTGTCTTGACATGAATTCGATCCTGTCGGCCAGGAAGATGGCTTCCTCGATATCATGTGTCACCACCAGTACCGTCGTATTGGCTGCCTCAACTATCTCCATCATCAGTTCCTGCATCTGCCAACGCGTCTGAGCGTCAAGTGCCCCGAATGGCTCATCCATCAGCAGAATTGCTGGTTCGTTAGCCAGCGTTCGCGCGATCGCCACTCTTTGTTTCATGCCGCCGGAAAGGTGACGGGGGTACGTCCCTGCGAAACGACTTAGCCCCACCAGTTCGATGAAGTGCTCGGCGCGGTCTCGTCGCTCCTGCTTGGGAACGTGGTTCAATCGCATGCCGTATTCGACATTTTGCTGGACGGTAAGCCAGTCGAAGGAGGTGTAGGCCTGGAACACCATCCCCCGTTCCTGTGCCGGGCCGGTGATCCTCTTCCCGTCCAACATGAGCTCGCCCGTGGTTGGTTGCTCAAGACCAGCCACCATGCGAAGAACGGTAGACTTGCCGCAACCGGAAGGGCCTAGCAGCACACAAACCTCATTTTCATGGGTATCGAAGCTCACATTCTCGATTGCTTGAATGTCCTCGCCGCGCGGCAGATGAAACGATTTTCCTACCTCGTTTAGCCGAAGTTTGGGTGTATCGTTCACGGCGAATGTTTGGCCGGTTGTGGCGGGCATTGCATCATTGATTGACCTACTCATTAGTCACCCTCCTGGCCGAGGTAGGGGAATAGTATCCGTTGTAACCAACGGAAAAGCAGGTCGAATGCCAACCCAAGTATTCCGATGATAAGTATGCCTGCCATTATTTCGTCGGTATTGAGGAAGCGGCGTGCTCGCATCATCATCGCGCCTATTCCGGTCGTCGAGGCGATGATCTCGGCAATGACCAGGTAGGTCCATGCGATCGCCAGCATTTGCCGCATGGACGTCACTATGTTGGGCATCACCGCGGGTACCACGACCGTCCAGAGGATCTGCCACCGCTTGCCACCAAGCGTCATCGCGGTTTCGATAAGCTCTGCGCGCACTTGGCTCGTATGATCCATGATCAAGGTGATCAGAAAGAAAATGACTCCTAAAAACAGGAGCGCCAGCTTGGGTGCCTCACCCGTGCCAAACCACATCAGCAGGATGGGAATGAAGGCGGGTGCCGGAAGATACCGCCATGCCGAAACGAAAGGGTTGAACAGCCCCTCCACCGTCTTGAATGATCCCATCAGGATACCCAGAGGAATCGCGATGAGACAGGCCGCCAGAAAGCTCGCGACTATGCGCGCAATACTGATGCCGACATCCCCCAGGAAGCCGCGCTCTGCGAACAGCTCGTATAGCGTTCCGACAACCTCGAAGGGTGAAGGTACCAGCAACGTATTGACCCAACCGCGTAATACTGCTGTTTCCCATAGGCCAAAAAATATCACCCATACCAGCGCGCCCAGTACGAGGCGCCACCTTCGCGGTATGGGTGTCAGGAACTCGAACCAGCGTGATCGATAGGCACCTTGTCTTGATTCACCCGACATTCCCATTCCTCATCTGTAAGATGCTATCAGCTCGTCGGCCGGGTTGAGGACCATTCCACGGGGAGCACCATTGGCGCTGGTGCTCCCCGAACAGCATCAACGCGCGGACATGGACTGACGATAACCGCTGTCAACCAGGTCAGAAATCAGGCTACAATCGACTCCTTTTGCTGCGTCCTGCACTTCATCCATCAGGCCCAACTTCACCCACCACTCGTTGGTTCGTGTGACGCTCTGAATGATGGAGTCTTGCTCGATGCCATGCGGCGGTTCTCCGTCAAGAGCACCGCAGATGCGAGCTGTTTCATTAAAGTCAAGCATGTACAGACCATCGTCCAGATACTTGCCGTTGGTTCCCACCACCGATTCTATATCAGCCACAGGCCACTGGAGATAATCTGAAAAAAGCTGATTCACTTCTGCGGTATTGTCATGCCAGTATTGCAAGGCATCGAAGCGGGCCATGACCATGTCCATGGCTGCTTGCCTTTGTTCCTCAATGAACTTCTTGTTCATGTACATCGCATCCATGAAGATGCCTGTATCGAGGTAGTAGGGTTCCGCAGTATCTGCCGCAATCTTCGCGGTATCGAGATTCTCCAGAACACGTGTTACCCAAGGTTCATACATGTAAGCTGCCGCCAGATCACCCGACATGACCGGACCTACAGCTTCGTCAGCATTCAGGTTTACCCACTCCACATCGTCTGTAGTCAGTCCTTCTTTGTCGAGCCACATACCCATCAATATTTCGCCTATGTAGGCTTGTGGTGCGCCGACCTTCTGTCCTTTCAGATCCTCTGCAGTCATGTCTTTGGCAATCAGAACCTTGTCGACGCCGTAAGATATGTTGAGATGAGATACCAGTACGGTGTCTGTACCGCGCTCAATGGCAAACGGGGTATATTCAGCTGTACTGAGGTATACATCTATCTGCCCTGCTGCCAGAGCTGCATGGCCCCCAAGAGGATCCTCGAAGATAGTGAGGTTAAGATCATGGTCACCTGCGAGTCCTTTTTGCCGCGCTACCTCCAAAAAAGAAAAACCCGGCCATGATACGTTGAGGCCAATGTTGATCGCCTCTTTTTCCTGGGCAGCAGAGACTCCGGGAAATGCCATAGCGGAGGCACACAGCAGTTTCGCGATCAGTGCTTTTTTACTGGGAAAATACATTGTCTTCATTTTGTTGTTCCTATTATTGATTGGGAATATTTTCATCTTTCCATTCGGATGTTGTCGAATAATCCTTTACATTACCACTTTGTGATTTTCTCTTTCTGAAAATTAGCATATCTTCCGAAAGTTGATCGAGCAATTGTCGGATAACAAAACTAAGCTTTGAGGTATGCCAAAGTGACTCGAGCGCTTCTTTCTAGCGCTTCTTTCTGGTGCTTTTTCTGGTGTGGCTCATCAGGATTTTATTATTTTGGTGCATGCAGGATAGAAGTTCCTGCAAGTTTCTGCCTATGCGCCGTGGGCTGACTGATGCTCGCTTGCTGTGTCGTCATTCCGACATGCGATTGCTTACCTGTTCGACAACTGTGCTGCCGCCCTGATGGTTCTGGGACGAGGTGCCGGACCTCTGGGTCTTCGTCGGCGGCACCCTGATCATCGCCAGCGGCCTGGCCATCGCCTACCACGAGCGGCGCATCTCCCTGAAGCGCCGGCCGACCTCCTGAGACGATGCTGCATGCCCTTCTTCGACCTCGCCGGTGAAGTTTTTCCACGGCGTTAAGTCTTCCGTAAGTCAGGCACCCGATGATGACCCTGTTCCCTTACGGCGGCTGCCGTCGGGAACTGCCACCGTCCGACGGTCGGGTGACCGTCTGTTACTGACTTTCTGGAGGTTTTCCAATGAATCGCACTGTACTCAAGGGCATCTTGGCATCCAGCCTGCTGGCGGTAAGCGTCACAGCCCTGGCCGAGCCGACCTGCACCGATGCGCCCCAGAGCGACTGGATGAGCGAGGACGCGATGCAACAGCAGATCGCTGACATAGGCTACAAGGTCAAGGAATTCAAGATCACCGATGGCAGCTGCTATGAGATCTACGGTCGGGACGACCAGGAGCGCATTGTCGAGCATGCAGTCGACTGAAGGAGGCCGCATCATGGGCGTCAAGGCGAGCAGCACGCGGGTCCGCGTCTGGGACCCGCTGGTCAGGGTCGTGCACTGATCGGCGCGCCCCTGGAGGGCCGCAAGGGGGGCGATAACCTCATCGCCGGCGTGCTGCACGGCTACCATCGACACCCCGGGAAGGCGCGTTCGGACGCCTGAGCTGGGCCTGATCCCGTCTTGTCCTGCCAACGCCATCACCGCTCGCAGGAGCGGTGATGGCGTTTTTGGATGCTCAGCGGCGTGACGGCCGTGCGAAGGCCCGTGCCGCCATTTCCGGGTCCGGGGTGCCGCAGATCGCCGAGATCACCGCGAGGCCTTCGGCACCGGCGCCCCATGTCGCTGCCAGGTGCTCGGCCTTGAGGCCGCCGATGGCCACGCTCGGCAGGGGGCTCGCGGCCGCGAGAGCTGCCAGGCCTTCGAAGCCCAACGGCTCGGCGTGGTCGTGCTTGCTGGGGGTGGCGAACACCGGGCCCAGCCCCAGGTAGTCCAGGGCGCTCGGGTCGATGCAGGCGAGCTGGTCATGGGTCTGCACCGAGAGCCCGAGGATCGCCTGCGGGCCCAGAGCGGCGCGGGCCTCTGCCACGTCGCCGTCATCCTGGCCGATGTGCAGCCCGTCGGCCCCGGCGGCCAGGGCCACCTCCAGACGGTCATTGATGATCAGCGCCACGCCCGTGCCGGTGAGTGCCGCTTTGAGGCGACGCGCCTGGTCGACCAGCTCGGCATCGCTGGCATGCTTGTCGCGCAGCTGCACCAGCGTCACCCCGCCACGTACCGCCGCCACTACGGTCTCCACCAGGCCATGCTCCGCGCAGAGCCCGCGGTCGGTAATGAGATAGAGCGAGAGATCAAGGCGCATCTTCAACCTCTATCCGGGCCCGCTCGGCCAGGGCGTCGGCGTCCAGATGGTAGAGCGCGTCGAGGAAGGCCACCGCGAAGCTGCCCGGACCTCGTGCCACCTCGCCGGCCAGTTCGCCGGCCATGGCATAGCCGGCCAGCGCCGCCACCGTTGCCTCGAAGTGGTCATCGGCGCCTGCCACGAAGGCCGCCACCACGCCGGTCAATGCGCAGCCCAGGGTGGTGACCCTCGGCATCAGCGGATGCCCCCCCCGGACACGGGCGAGGCGTTTCCCGTCGGTGACCAGATCCACCTCGCCGGTCACCGCCACCACGCCGCCCGTGCGCTCGGCCAGTCGACGGGCGGCATCGAGGGCGGCCTCGGCGGGGTCGGTGCTGTCCACGCCGCGTCCGCCGCCGGCCTGTCCCGCCAGGGCGATGATCTCCGAGGCATTGCCGCGTATCACGTCCGGCGAGAGCGCCAGCAGCCGCGCGCCGGTCTCCCGACGGTAACGGGTGGCGCCCACCGCCACCGGGTCCAGCACCCAGGGGCGTCCCGTCTCCCCGGCCGCCAGCGCCGAGGCCTCCATGGCGTCGACCCAGTGGGGCGAGAGGGTGCCGATGTTGATCGTCAGGGCGCTTGCCAGGGCCGTGAACTCGGCGGCCTCCTCGCGGGCATGGACCATGGCCGGCGAGGCGCCGATGGCCAGCAGCACGTTGGCCATGCTGTTCATGGCCACATGGTTGGTGATGTTGTGGACCAGCGGGCTGGTCTCGCGCACCCGGGCCAGGTGCGCGGCGGGATCGATGTGGTGCATGGTGCCTCCCCGGCGAGAGAGGTGCGCCTCGACGGGAGATTCGTCGCTGCACGACTCCCTACGCCGGCATTGTCCGGGTCAGGTTCCGAGGGTGCTTCTCAGCCACGGCTTTCTCGCCGCGGCGCCCCTGTCGTCAAGCCTCACTATCCATGCCGGCCCCATGGCTGTAAAGGCCGGGGTCAGGCCAGCCGGGGTGCATCCTTCCCGGCGAGCCAGCGCAGGGCGATCCCCCCCCTGGCCCGCCCCGGTCGTTCAGGCGCGGATGTAGGCCCAGCCCTCGCTCTGGCACTCGGCGAGGGTGACCACCGCGGCCTCGACCACCGGCAGGCCGGCCGGATTGTCGAGTCCCTGGGCGGCCAGGGAGTTGCCGCAGAGCCTCAGGTGAGTGTCGGTGTCGTCGGGCGTCGCCAGGGCCGAGGCGACCGCGGCCGCATTGGCGATGATCAGCACCTCGGCCTCGGGGCGCGCCATTAGCAGGTTCCGGGCGTTGCGCCGGGCCCGGGCGAGGGCCTCGGCGGTGGGGGCGTGCAGCAGGACCCGAAGATCGGTCATGGGAGCTCCTCCAGTCGGTGGCAGTGGGCTCAGTGGGCCGCGCCGATGTGGCGCTCCACGGCCTGGAGGCAGTCGGCGAAGCCGGGATGGTCGCGTCGACCGTCCAGTGGCAGGGGAATGTCGAGGGTCTCCACCACACTGGCGGGCTGGCCGGGCGCCTGGTCACCGAGCACCATCACCCGGTCGGCGAGCAGCACGGCCTCCTCGATGTCGTGGGTGACGAAGACAATGGCGGCCTCGGTACGCCGGCGCAGGTCGACCAGCTCCTGCTGGAGGCGGCGGCGCGTGATGGCGTCCAGCGCCGAGAAGGGCTCGTCCATGAACAGTACCCGCGGACGCACCGCCAGGGCCCGGGCGATGCCCACCCGCTGCTGCTGGCCGCCGGAGAGGGTGTGCGGCCAGCGTTCGGCCAGCTCCTCCAGCCCTACCAGGGCCAGGGGCTCCAGGGCCCGTCGACGGCGCTCGGCCCGGGAGAGCGCGAGTCCCTCCAGGCCCAGTTCCACGTTGGCGCGCACGCGCCGCCAGGGAAAGAGGCGCGGCGCCTGGAAGACCATGGACCAGGCGCGGGTATCACCGCCGCTGCCTTCGGGGATCTCCACCGTGCCGGCCTCGGGGGCGAGCAGGCCGGTCAGGGCGCGCAGCAGGGTCGACTTGCCGACGCCCGAAGCGCCGACCACGGCGACGAATTCCCGGGGGTGAAGGTCGAGGTCGACCCCGGCCAGCACCGGGGTGCCATCGAAGCCCAGGCGGATGCCGCGGGCGCGAAGTACCGGGGGCAGGGTGGTCTGGGCGGCGGTCATGGCTGCCACCTCAGCAGCCGCCGCTGCAGGGTCATGAAGACAAGGTCAAAGACCGCGTAGAGCCCGGCGATGGTCAGCATGTAGACCACCACGATATCGGTAGCGAGCAGGCTGGAGGCTTCCATCATGCGCTGGCCGATGCCGGGAATGCCGAACAGCTCGGCGGCCACCACCGTCATCCAGCCCTGGCCGAGGCCGGCGCGAATGCCGCCGAGGACGCCCGGCGCCGCCGCGGGCAGGCTGACCTTGCCCAGCCGTGACAGGAAGCCGCCCTGGCCGAAGGCCCGGGCGACCTCATCAAAGCCCGGGTCCACCGAGCGCACCGCGCTGTAGCTGGCGAAGTAGTTGATCCAGAACACGCCGATGCTGATGATGAAGGCCGCCGCCGAGGGCTGGATGCCGAACCAGATGATGGCGAAGGGAATCCAGGCCAGCGGCGGGATCGGGCGCAGCAGCCGGGCCAGCCAGGCGTGCAGAGCGTCGAAGACCGGCAGCAGCGCCGCCGCGACCCCCACCGCGATGCCCAGCAGCGAGCCCAGCAGCAGCCCGACGCTGTAGTGGGTGAGGCTCGCCATCACCACCTCGAGCCAGATGCCGTCGCGGATCTCGGCGGCGAGCACCCCGGGGATGGCCGACGGTAGCGGCACCAGGCTGCCGGGCAGCAGGCCACTGCGCAGCGCCAGCTCCCAGAGCAGCAGGAAGCCGGACAGGCCCATGGCGCCCAGCAGGCTGCGACGGTGGCGCGTGAGCAGCGGTGTCATGATCCCGCCTGCGCTCCGATCACGGCGTCATAGAGGGTCGTGTCGAACAGCGCCTCCAGGTCGACGGGCTTCTTGAGCGTGCCCTGGGCGGCCTGGAAGTCATGCATGGTGCGGGTCGCCTCGCGGATCGCGTGGGGGTCGGCGAGGTAGTTCGAGGAGGGTGAGCGCAGGGCGGCTTCCACCGTGTCGAGGGAGATCAACCGCTTGCCGACGAATTCCCGCACATGTGGTGCGGCCCGGGCGGGCTCCTCGAGCAGCACCCGAGTGGCCCGCACATGCAGGTCGATCAGGGCATGCATCGCTTCCGGGTGGTCCACCAGCACTTGCTCCCGGGCGGCCACCACCGCGCCGGGCTGCCCCGGCAGCATCTCGTCGGCGCGGGCTACGACCCGAGCCCCCTCGACCCTTTCCTGCACGGTGGTGAGGATCGGCTCGAGTATCGAGGCGGCGTCCACTGCCCCGGCCAGCAGGGCCTGCTGGACCCGATCGGCGCCCATGGCGACGATCTCGACGGCTTCCTCTCCCACGCTCAGGTGCTCGACCAGCCAGTAGCGCAGCACGGTGTCAGGCACCGAGCCGCGGGGGAAGGTGGCGATCTTGGGTTTGCGGCCTTGCTCCTCGGTGAAGCGGGCGATGGCCTCGGCGGGGTCCTCGACGCGGGCGAAGGTATCGGCCAGCTCGCCGCGGGCCACCAGGCCGATCTGCTCGCGGATGCTGGCCGCCAGCACCTTGATCGGCACACCATTGGCGCGGGCCACCATGGCGGGGCCGATGCCGAAGTACATGACGTCGAGCTCGCCGGCCGCCAGGGCCTGGACCATCGCCGGACCGCTGGAGAAGCGGGTCAGTTCGAGCTCGAGACCGGCCTCGCCGGTCCACCCCTCACCCTCCATCACGAACAGCTGGGCGACAGGCAGGATCGGCATGTAACCCACCTCGAGCGTTGTGGTGTCTTCAGCGCCCTGGACGGGGCCGGTGGCCATCAGCAAGGCCGCCAGGGGGGCCAGGAAACGGGGCATTCTGAACATGGGCTCTCTCCGCGAGGGAATGACGACCCACCATCCTAGTGGTCCACTTCATATGCCAAAAGCGTTTATATGAAACAATTTTTTATACACATATGTTATTTTTGTCGTTCCATGAATCGCCATGTCGCCCGCCGCCGGGGTCTGCATGGAGGAGTCGAGGTCAGGGAGCAGGCGCAGCGGCCCCCAGGAAGCGTTCCTGCCAGTAGTCCAGGGCGATGGTGGTGGTGGTGACCCGGCGGCCGCGTCCCGGGGCATGGATCATCTCGCCGTCGCCGAGGTAGATGCCGACATGGCTCGCCTTCCCGCCCCCGGAAGTGGCGAAGAACAGCAGGTCGCCGGGCCGCGCCGCATTCACCCGCGGCAGGGCCTCGAACTGCGCACGGGAGGTGCGCGGCACCCGGATGCCGGCGTGGGAATAGGCTCGCTGCACGAGGCCCGAGCAATCCAGGCCCCGCTCGGTGGTACCTCCGTATCGGTAGGGAATGCCGAGGGATCGCCTGGCCTCGGCCAGTATCAGCGCCCGGTCGATCGTGAGTTCGCCCGGAGCGTCGCGAGTGGCCAGCTCGCGCCCCGCACACCCCGCCAGCAGGAAGACGACCAGCAGGCCGACCAGCAGTCGAGAGGCTCTCATCAAGGGGATGTTGCCGGTCGAGGGGCGAGGCAGTCGGAGCGGGGCAGAGTGCGGCTCGATCATCACCGCATCACTCATGAGGCCTGCCATCAGCCTGGGCCCTGTCGTGCATCAGCGGAAGGCGATGCGCGTGCCGCTGGCCAGCATCTCGTCTGGTGTGAGGGCGTGGCCCGGCACGCCGATCATCTCGTCACCGCACTGGTCGCCCCAGGTCAGCACGCCATGCGTCAGGCCGATGCCACTCAGCAGGTCGCGGATCTCGCCGGTACCGAGGAAGGTACGTGTCCTGCCCTGGTTGTCGGAAAGCCCCGAGACATCGTTGGCGTGGTGGAAACGCACCGCGTAGATGCCATCCATCGACTCCACCTCGACGATGGGCATGAGGCCGTTGGCGACGGCAGTGGCGATCTGTTTCAGGGTGACATGGTCGCCCAGTTGGTAAGCCGGGATGGACATGGGGTGCCTCGCGTGTGCGTAAAGTAAGGGGGGTTGGTCTTTGTACAACTAGTGTAGAAGAATGTTCGAGCACATCAAGCGGTATCTGCGGCGCAGGACGCCCCTCGCGTCACCAGGCTATGCCGTCTGTACATGCCTGTTAAACAAACCTTGGGCTTGCGGAGAAGACCCTGCGGGCTGGCCGGGGCTGGAAAAGCCCCGCTCTCGCCCCCAGTTCTCCGGGGTACCCAGGGCATCAAGCCGCCATTTCCTTACAGGAGGAGTCCCGCATGAGTTTCCAGGGAGAACAGCACCCCGGTGTCCAGGCCCCCACGGCCGAGAGTGACGGCTTTCGCCTCAACCACACCATGCTGCGTATCAAGGACCCCGAGAAGGCGCTGGCCTTCTATACGCGCGTCTTCGGCATGCGGGTGCTGCGCCGGCTCGATTTCGATGAGATGCGCTTCTCGCTCTACTTCCTGGCGCGACCGGAAGACGGCGAGAGCGTCCCCGAGGAGACCGATGAGCGCACCGTCTGGACCTTCGGCCAGCGCGGCTTGCTGGAACTGACTCACAACTGGGGCACCGAGACGCAGGATGACTTTGCCTACCATGACGGTAACGCCGAGCCCCAGGGCTTCGGCCATATCTGCTTCTGCGTCCCGGACCTGGCAGCCGCCGAGGCCTGGTTCGATGCCAACCAGGTCGAGTTCGTCAAGCGCGCCGACCAGAGCAAGATGAAGGACGTGGTCTTCATCAAGGATGTCGACGGGTACTGGATCGAGGTAGTCGAGGCGGCACGCATGGCTGGCAAGGTTAACTGAGTACCTCACCACGCGCCTGATGACGAGGCCGCCTCCGCAACGGGGGCGGCCTCGTCGTCGTCTGGGGTCTCAGATGACGCCGATCTCGGGCGGCGCTGCTGCCGGGGCGAGCGGGTATGCCGGCCTGACATTGTCGGACAATGACAGTAGGCCGGCAGGAAATTGCTCGCTTTGTCCAGTCGGGAGGGGGCTGGCTCGCGGCCCCATTGATGATCATATGATTCTGATATAGAGGTTCTTTTTACCCTCGTGGCCATGTTGGTCCGGCGCGTGCAGTGAATCGGCAATACCATCCGGTGCGCGACAGGCGTACATCACTGCAGGACCACGAGGAGCGACACCATGACCACCGCCAGTACTCCCGAGACCGTTACCACCCACCTGCGCCCCATCGATCGCGAGGGTCTTCTGGGGTTCGCCGAGAAGGGCCGCAACAATCCCGGCGCCCGTGGAACCAACAAGGTACATACCGTCACCGAGGGGCAGTATCGCACCATCAGTCATGTCAATGAGCATGAGGTGATCGTCGACGAACCGTTGCACCTGTTCGGCCAGGATACGGCCCCGGCCCCGGGCGAGATCGTGCTCTCCGGGCTTGGAGGCTGCCTGGCGGTAGGCATCACCGCGGTAGCGACCTGGAAGCAGGTCAAGCTGAGCCGCTTGGAGATCTTTCTGGAGGGGGATATCGGTAATCCCGCGGCCTGGGGTGCCGGTGGCGCCGAGAAGCAGCCCCCCGAAATGGGCTTCCAGGAGATCCGCGTGAAGGTGGTGATCGATGGCGACGCCAGCCGAGAGGAGCTCGACGAGATCGTCCAGCATGCCAACTTCTACTCTCCCGTGGCCAACACCATGCGTAACCCGATCGCCTTCAGCATCAGCCTGATGGATTGAGTGCTCGGGCGGCCGGTTTCGCCTGGCCGCCACGCCTTGCATCTCCTCCTCACTTCCATATCACGAGGTTCGCCATGAACAGCGTTGCCGCCCCCCTCTTGTCCAGCGCCTGGAACGACGATGCCCAGGTATTGGGCGAGGTCCGCCAGGTGGCCCGGGAGCAGCTGGCTCCTGCCGCCTCACGCATCGACCAGGGCTATTACCCTCTCGATATCATGGCTCGTCTCGGCGAGGCCGGAGCCTTTGCGGCTCATCTCGACAAGCATGGCACACGCTTCGATCTGGCCCTCGGCAGCATGCATGAAATCAGTCGTCGTTGCGGCTCCACCGGTTTCATGACCTGGTGTCATGATGTCTGCGGCCTCTATATGGAGCAGTCCGGCAATCCGGCCCTGCTGGCACGCCTGGATGACCATGCCGCCGGCAAGACCTTCGGCGGCACCGCGCTATCCAATCCGATGAAGGCGATGACCGGCATCGAGGCGATGGCACTCAAGGCGGTCCCGGTGGCTAACGGGGGCTATCGCGTCAGTGGCACCCTGCCTTGGGTCAGTCACATCCAGCGAGGACACTATTGCGGCCTCATCGCCGCCGTCGATAAGGCCGACGGCAGCCGCTCCCACGAGGTGATGTTCCTGCTCGACCTGGACGAGCGGGTCAGGCTGGGCAAGTGCCCCGAGTTCTCGGGAATGGAAGGCACCAGCACCTGGTCGATCCACCTCGATGATTATCACGTCACACCCGAACAGATCATCGCCGACCCCGTGCGCCCCTTCATCCAGCGCATCCGTGGTGCTTTCGTGATGCTGCAGGCGGGCATGGCCACCGGCGTGACGCAGGGGGCCATCGACTCGATCCATGAGGTCGAGCCGTCACTGGGGCACGTCAACCAGTACCTCCACCACCGGCCCGACGAGCTTCAGGCCGAGCTCGATGAGCTCCAGGACCGCGTGCTGACCCTGGCCCAGACGCCCTACGAGACCGACAAGGCATTCCTGATCGATGTGATGGATGCGCGTGCCCAGGGCGCCGAACTGGCCCTCAAGGCCACCCAGTCGGCCCTGCTGCACCAGGGAGCCCGAGGCTACCTGATGAGTGCCGCACCCCAGCGGCGCATCCGTGAGGCCCATTTCGTGGCCATCGTCACGCCGGCGATCAAGCACCTTCGCTGGGAGATGGCCAAGCTGATGAAAGAGGAGATGCCGTCATGAGTGCGACGTCTGCCGAGAGCCCCTGGCGCCTGTATATCTGCCGTGCCTGCGGGCTGATCTACGACGAGGCGGAGGGCGATCCCGACAGCGGTCTGGCGCCCGGCACGCGCTTCGAGGACATCCCGGATGATTGGGAATGTCCGCTATGCGGGGTGACCAAGGCCGACTTCGAGCCCTTCGAGCGTCCCGATGTGAGTGCGGTCGACATGGGGCCTGTGATGGTGGCCCGTGAGCCGGGGATCCTCGTCGTCGGCGCAGGCCTGGCCGGTTGGGGCATCGTCGAGGCGATTCGCGAACTCGATACCGAGACACCGATCACCCTGGTGACGGCCTGTCGCGGCGATCGCTACCACAAGCCCGAACTCTCCGTGGCACTGAGTCGTGGCCAGACCCCCGATCAGCTGGTGCGCGAGACCGGTGCCGAGGCGGCAAGGCGGCTTGGCGTCCGCCTGATGGCCGAGACATTCGTGGTCGGGGTCAGCGCCGAGCGGCACCAGCTTCGCACCACCCGCGGCACCTTCTCCTATACCCGGCTGGTGCTCGCCCAGGGGGCCCGGCCCGCGCTCCCCGATAGTCTGCCCGCCGCCCTGTGCTGGAGGGTCAATGACCTGGCCGGATGGAGTGGTCTTCAAGCGAAGCTGGCCGAGGGTCCGCAGCGTGTGGTGCTGGTTGGCGCCGGCATGGTGGGGTGTGAGCTGGCCGAGGACCTGGCTCGGGCCGGCCACCGTGTGACGCTTCTGGGCCGCCGTGCCTACCCCCTGGCCTCCTTGCTGCCTGAGGCGGCCTCCGAGCGTCTGCTGCACAGCCTCGAGGGACTGGGGGTGACCTATCGGGGCGATGTCGACGTGACGAGGGTGGAGGCCGATGCCATGGGCGAGCGCCAGCTGCATCTTGCCGATGGAGACGTGCTCACGGCCGACCATGTGGTGGCGGCCACCGGGCTCGCCACTGACGGCAGGCTGGCCCGCCTGGCGGGACTCGACTTCGAGCGCGGCATCCTGGTGGACCCCGAGACGCTGCAGACCAGCCAGCCGGACGTCTATGCGCTGGGGGACTGTGTCAGCTTTGGCGGCGTGCCGTGTCGTTTCATCGAGCCTCTGCCCGCCCAGGCGAGGGCCATCGCCCAGGTCATGCTGGGCCATGACGCCGCACCCTACCGTCACCAGACGCCGGTGATCCGGCTCAAGACTCGCAGCCTGCCCATCGAGATGCATGGCATGCCGGATCGGTACGCCAGTTGGCAGGTCGAGCACGATGACGATGACAGCCTGGTCATGAGCCAGGTCCGCGACGGGCGGCGCCTGGTACGCCTGACGGTCGGGGACGCACCGCGCAAACGGGTTGCCTGATACCAAACGGCGTCTGAACGGATGTCACCGCTCCCGAGCGCGTGTCACCACCACAGCACGACATGACTATGATCTGTAGACGCGAGGGAGTGACCGGCATGTCGATCCCCTCTGGATCCCTGGAGGCGCAAGACGACAGGCGACCGACGCATCGTGACAGGAGACACCGCCATGTCAGCCATGCTGCTGGCTCAAGAACCGCTGATTCGTGGCACCGTCTTCACCGTCTGCCTGCTGGCGATGATGCTATGGGAAGTCGCTGCCAGGCGTCGGCCCCAGCGCATGGATCGCCGCCACCGCTGGCCAGGCAACCTGTCGATCGTAGCCCTCGATACCCTGGTGGTGCGTCTGGTCTTCCCACTGTCCGCCGTAGGTGCCGCCCTGGTCGCGGCCGAGGGGGGATGGGGCCTCTTCAACATGGTCGATGCCCCGATCTGGCTGGCCCTGATCGCGTCCGTGGTCGTGCTGGACATGGCCATCTATCTTCAGCACCGCCTGTTCCATGCCGTCCCCTGGCTCTGGCGGCTGCATCGCATGCACCATGCGGATCTGGAATGTGATGTCACCACCGGACTGCGCTTCCATCCCCTGGAGATCCTGATCTCGATGGTCATCAAGCTCGCCGTTATCACCTTGCTCGGGGCGTCGGCGATGGCAGTGCTGATCTTCGAGGTGCTGCTCAATGCCACATCGATGTTCAACCACGGCAACGTCCGTCTGCCGGTCGGGGTCGATCGCCATCTTCGCCTCGTCGTGGTGACGCCGGACATGCACCGTGTCCACCACTCCATCGTCCGCGAGGAAACCGACAGCAACTTCGGTTTCAACCTGCCCTGGTGGGATCGACTGTTCGGCACCTACCGAGACCAGCCTGCGGCCGGGCATCTCGGCATGACGATCGGCATCGAGTCATTCAGGGAGTCGCGTGACTTGCGGCTGGGCCGCATGCTGCTCCAGCCGTTCGTGACCCCTGATCGGGACGGGAAGTGACAGCGCCCTTGAGGGGGCGAAGTATTCCGCTCATCGGCTTCGCGTCGTGTCTCGCGAGTCCCGCCGGCAGCATCACGCGTCGTGAAGGCCCAGCTTGTCGAGCCGGTAGCGGAACTGCCGGGGGGTCATGCCCAATACGGCCGCGGCCTGCGTCTTGTTGCCCCCCGTGCGCTCCAGCGCTTCTCGCAACGCCGTCGCCTCGTCCTCGCGCACCCATTGATAGGGGCGAGAGTGGCCGTGTGGCTGGGGCTGGCCGGATGCCGAGGCAGACGGCGATGACGGAAGCGGCGCCTGGCCCGTGGCGGTGGCCTGGATCCCCTGGCGGGCCTCCAGGTGGCCGCTGATGGCTGATTCCTGGTGCAGAATCGTCTCGATGTCCTCGATGCGAATGTCTCCCTGCTGGGCGACCAGCACCGCGCGCTTGACCACGTTCTCAAGCTGTCGGATGTTGCCTGGCCAGTGATAACTCTCCAGGCGTTCCATGACGCCCTGTCCGAACCGGGTATAGCGGGCATACTCCCGGTTGGCGGCGAGCAGGAAGTGTCGAGCCAGCAGGCGGGTGTCGCCCTCGCGTTCGCGCAGCGGGGGCAGGTGAATCGGAAACACGTTGAGGCGATAGAAGAGGTCGAGCCTGAATTGCCCCTGGTTGACCGCCTTCTGAAGGTTCTTGTGGGTAGCGGTAACGATGCGCACGTCCACAGGAATATCCTTGACGCCCCCGACATGCTGGATGACCTTGCTCTCGAGGACGCGCAGCAGCTTCGATTGCAGCTCCAGGTTGAGATCGCCGATCTCGTCCAGGAAAAGGGTGCCGCCGTTGGCCATCTCGATCTTGCCTTGCTTGGTCGCGGTGGCACCGGTGAAGGCGCCCCGCTCATGGCCGAACAGCTCCGATTCCAGCAGTTGTTCGGGAATGGCGGCGCAGTTGATGGCCAGGAAGGGCTGGTCTCGCCGGGCGCTGTTCAGGTGCAGCAAGTTCGAGAAGCGCTCCTTGCCTGTCCCGGACTCGCCGGTCAGCAGCACGCTGACCGAGGTATCGGCCACCCTCATCAGCTGGCCCAGGGCATCGCGAATGGCCGGGCTTTCGCCGAGGATGCCGTGGTTGGTCTGGCTTTTCTGAAGGGTCTCCTTGAGCTCCTGGTTTTCATCCTTCAAGAGGCGCGTGCGCTCATCGATCAGGCTGTTGATCCTGAGAATCTGGGCAATAAAGGTGGTCAGGACCTGCAGGATCACCAGGTCGGCCTGGATCGGGCGAGGCCGCATCCGCAGTCGATGGCAGGCCAGCACGCCCAGCGGCATGCTGCCGTCCATGATCGGCACCGCGATGTAGGCGACCACGCCATCCGGCAGTGTGGTCCGGTCCACGGCACGGAACAGGTAGTCCGGCTCCTCCTCGATATTCTGGACCACCGCCAGCTGCGCGGTCTTCATGACCCGGCCGGTGATGCCTTCATCTGCGCGATAGAGTCCCCGCTTGCTCTCTTCGAGCGTCAGCCCATAACTGTAGCGAATCCGCAGGACAGCCTGGTCGTCGTGTCCGGGCAGCAGGACTCGGCCTCGGTTGAGGCCCAGCATCTGCGACATCAGCCGAAGCGTTCCGGTGATGGCGAGTTCGGGCGTGGCGGACTGGCCCAGCAGCTTGGCGGCCTCGTGCAGCAAGGTCAGGTCTGCGGCGCCGTCGCCCGGGTCGCGGGACGTCGTGTTCATTGAACCAGGCAGAGGCGGTGAGACAGGCTCCATGGCAGAGGCTCCTGGCTGAAACATGAACCACCCCACCGGCACCCATGGGGGACGGCGGGGTGGGAAAGCGAGCGTCGAGAGATTATTCGACGTGCCAGTTGAAGCGCTGTATCAGGATGTTGCATATGGAATCCAGGCCATAGCCGATGATGCCGATCACCACCACGATGGCGGCCAGAGTGTCGTAGGCCAGGATATCGCGGGCATCATTGATGGCATAGCCGAGGCCGCTGGTCACGCCCAGGTACTCCGCCGGCACCAGTACCACCCAGGCGACGCCGACGGCCATGCGAATACCGGCCATGACATCCGTCATGATGGCCGGCAGGACGATCCGGAGCAGCATCTGGGGGGGCGATGCCCCCAGGTTACGGGCCACCTTGAACCAGTTCGGGTCGATACGGCGCACCCCGTGGGCGGTGGAAAAGATGATCGGCCAGACCGTGGCCATGACGATCAGGAAGATGATCGCCGCGTCCCAGGTGTAGAAGGCCAGCACGGCGATGGGCATCCAGGCCAGTGGGCTGATCATGCGCAGGAACTGGAAGGGTACGTTGGCAATCTTCATGGCGGGGCCCACATAACCGACCAGCACCCCCACCGGAACCCCGATCGCGATGCCCCAGCAGAGTCCGGCCAGGATGCGATAGAGGCTCGAGGCAATGGTCTGCCACAGATCGCCACCGGCGACCAGGGCGACCAGCGCCTCGAAGGTGGGCGCCGGGGCGAAGGCCGAGAAGGCCACCAGGTCCGGGTTCCGATTGATCAGGTAGCCGCCCAGCCACCACAGGGCCAGCAGGATGCTGATGCCGCAGGCGGGATAGGCCAGGGCCACGAGCCGTTGCTGCAGCCAGCTCGATACCCTGAATTGGGCGGCAAGACGGGGTGCGGCAGAGTCGACCAGGCTCATAGCTTAATCATCTCTTCTCGATCGAACGGGTTGGCCGCATTGAAGCCCGGCGCCTGTTGCCAGCCGGTGTGCTTCTCCATCGCGGCCTTGACGAAGCGGTAATCGACGAGATCATCGACCACGAAGTCGGGGTCGAGATCCTGCAGGAAGCTCGTATCGCCACCGACCAGGGTGTGCTGCAGTTCCTCGACGATCAGCCGGGTAGCCGACGGGAACGGCCAAGGCTGGAAATCGATGCGTCCGCTGCCCCATTCGGCATTCTGGATGGCATCCGGCGTGGCATAGCTCTCGTCGTCATAATGCGTCATGGAGCGTTCGACGACCGGTGACGGCATGGGCAGGTAGCCGGCACCATCCCGCGACAGCATCTGGGCGACTTCCTGCTTGTTCTGCTGGGCATAGTCCT
Source organism: Halomonas aquatica (assembly GCF_040196335.1). NCBI lineage: Bacteria > Pseudomonadati > Pseudomonadota > Gammaproteobacteria > Oceanospirillales > Halomonadaceae > Halomonas > Halomonas aquatica. The sequence continues at coordinate 80,618 of NZ_JBEGCJ010000004.1, read as the reverse complement.
GAGCCTTCACGATGGCGTTCATCACCTTCTGGGTCCACGTCGGATTGGCGTTGACCTGCTCTTCGTTCATGCAGACCACACAGCAGGGATGGTTCTTCCAGATGTCACCCGTGAAGCGCAGCATCTTGCCGCCGGCCAGCAACTCGCCGGCGGCGTTGAAGGGTTCGGCGACGATGTAGGCGTCGATCTTGCGCGCGGCGAGTGACGCCGGCATGTCCGGCGGAGGCAGGATCTGCAGGTTCACTTCATCGGGCGCCAGGGTATCGCCCTGCGCCTTGATCACCGGAGTGAGCCCGGCATGCCGGAGCCCCATCTGCAGCACGATGTTGTGCATGGAGTACCAGTAGGGGACCGCCACCTGCTTGCCGCCGAGATCGGCGAAGCTTTCAACCGAGGTGTGTTTGCCCACCACCAGCCCGGAGCCATTGAGGTGCGCCCAGGACATGATCTTCACCGGGAAGCCGTTGTTGTAACGCATCCAGATCGGGATCGGCTTGAGCAAGTGCACCAGGTTGAACTTGCCGGCGGCGAAGCCCTCCACCAACGGCGACCAGCCGCGAATCAGCGTGGGGGGTTCGCTCTTGAGGCCTTCCTCGGCGAAGAATCCCATTTCGTGCGCCACCAGCAGCACCGTGGCGTCCGTGATAGGAAGGTAGCCGATGCGTACCACCTCATCATCCGGCGCCTGCAGGTTGCTGGCCCAGGCAGAGCTGCTGGCCGTCATGCCTAGGGAGGCGGCGAGTCCACCCATCGCCATGCTGTCGAGCAAAAAGTCACGCCGGCTCATTTCATGCTGCTGCAGATATTCCAGTTCTTCGGCGGACAGGGTGTCACTATCGGGATGTTGTTTTTTCATTGTGGGGTGCCTGTAGAGAGGATGAGCCAAGGGATAAGGGGGATGGGATCAGGCGGCGCGTTCGGCGTCGCCTTTCCCGACCGGGTTAGCGGAATGCCCGGGTTTATCGTCGTCCGTGGTCTTGAAACGTTGCATCAGTCCTTCACGCAACGACTGGAAGCCGTTGTCCATGTGTCGGCGAGGCCAGGGCAGGTCGACATCCAGTTCGTCCACGACCCTCCCCGGGTTCTGGGACATGATCAGCACCCGGTCGGCCATGGTGATCGCCTCGTCGATGTCGTGGGTCACGGTCACCATGGTGATGCCGCGCTCACGACAGATAGCCGGCACTTCCTCCTGGAGAGCCGAGCGGGCGAAGGCATCGAGTGCCGAGAAGGGTTCGTCGAGGAGCAGCACATCCGGGTCGGTGGCCAGCGAGCGGGCCAGCGCGACCCTCTGCTGTTGCCCGCCCGAAAGGCTCTGCACCTTGACGTCGCGCTTGTCGTTCAGGCCCACCATCTCGAGTAGAGAATTGACGCGCTTGGCGGCGGCACGCTTGGGCATGCCGGCGAATAGCAGCCCCAGGGCGGCGTTTTCCTCGACGCTCATCCAGGGGTAGAGCGAGGCCTTCTGAAACATCATGTTCCACTTGGCACTGGGACGAACCACCTGATGGCCATTGATCCGGACACAGCCTTCCGAGGGCATCATCAGGCCTGCGAGCATGTGCAGCAGGGTGGACTTGCCGCAGCCGCTGCGCCCGATCAGCGCCACCAGTTCGCCAGGGGCAATGCGCCCTTCGATCTTGTTCAGGGTAGGGGCGGCGCCGGGGGAAAACCGGTGGGTGATGTAGTCCAGCGAAATGGATGCGCCCATGTATGGCTCCGGGTCGAATGATTTACCCGAATCTAAGCATTAATAGTGCCAAATGCAGGGTTAGACACAATCTTTCATGGGGTTGTGGCGTGCTTTGTGGCTTGCCGACAGGCGCGTGCCTGTCTCGCTGGGTGGACATTGTCCGACAATGACGAACATTTTCCGCTGACGGGGCCGCAAAGGGGCATTGTCAGGCCTCGAGGACGCGGGTCAGTAACCGGTCATCTCGAGATAGCCCCGTCCTCTCGCCTCGCCGCTGGCGTGGTCGGTGACCCGCACCTCACCCTCCCAGTAGCTCACCTTGGTGGTCATCCAGCGATCAGCATGGGGAGCCGTGACGATCAGGTCGAGCCCCTGGTCCGGCAGGATCAGCCGCCAGCGGGTGGGCATCTCGCGGCCGGCGACGGTCGAGGTGGTCAGCGGCTCGAGGGCGAGGGAGTCGTCATCGAGGGGCGTTGCCTTGCCGCCGGGGGTGATCCAGGTGCCGGAAAGGTAGTCGTCCCCGCTCTCGTCACCCCCCTGGCCGCCACCTCGCAGGCGGAAGGCCATCAGCCTGTGGCCGTCGCTCAGGTGCAGCGAGAACCAGTCCCAGCCGGTCTGCTCCGGCCCGAGCAACTGGCTGCTCCACTCGCGGTCGAGCCAGGCATTGCCGGTGACGGTGCGGGTCTCGCCCTCCAGGGTGACCTCGCCGGCGACCCGGTAGAAGGGCTGGCTGACGTAGATAGAGCCCTGGCCGTCGGCGGACTTCTGGCTGAAGCCGCCCTCACCGTGCAGGACCAGTGGCCCCTGGGCCTGCAGGGTCAGCCGATAGCCGAACGCATCATCGCCCGCCCCGGCGCCGGCGCTGACCGTCAACCGGTCCAGGGCATCCTGCTGTGGGTCACCGACGCGGCTCTCCATCGTCCAGTCGTCGAGCCAGGCCCGGAACGGCCGGGCGGTGACGCCCGCCTGGTCCCGCTCGGGCGACGCCTCGCCGGCGTGACCCCGGGCGAAGCGCTCGGCGACGCGGTGGGTGGTCCCCCGGGAGACGGCCATGTGCGCCATCCACAGCTGGTCGGCGGCCCAGGGGCCGGGGGGCGAGGCCGGCCGCTCGTCGGGCGCGCGCTGGGCCCGGCGGAACAGCGTCCATTGCACGCCCAGCGGCTCGCCGGCCGCATCCTCCAGGTTGGCGGTGAGGTACCACCACTCCAGCCGGTAGTCGGGGTGGGGGCCGTGGTCCGCCGGGAAGCGCAGCGTGGTCCCGGGGGCGGCCTGCGCGAAGCCGTCGGCCTCGGCGCCCAGCCCGGCAAAGCCGTCGGTCGGGGGTGGGGGCGTCGGTTCCCCGCAGCCCGCCAGCAGCGCGACCAGCAGCCCTACCAGCCATGGCCTAATGCCTCGCCTCATGTCGTCTCCTCCTCGGCCAGCAGGGCCCGGGGCGGCGTGCGCCACAGCGTCAGGGCCGGCAGGCCGGCCGCCAGCAGCGCCACCCCGAGGGCGGTGGCCAGGGTCAGCGCGATCTCGCCGGGAAAGACATGCAGGGGCAGGCGCCAGCCGAAGGCGGCCACGTTGATCACCGCCACCAGGCAGGTCGTGATGGCGATGCCCAGCGGCACGGCGAGAAGCCCGGTCACCAGCGCCGCCCCGCCCAGCTGGGCCAGCTGGATGCCCGCCAGTTCACTGCGCGGCACGCCCAGTGCCCAGAGCGGGGCCAGCCGGCGGCGCCGCTCCCGGGCCTGAGCCAGCAGGCTGGCCAGCAGCGCCAGGGCCGCCACGGCCAGGGTCAGGGCATTGAGGGCACGGGTGATGGCGAAGGTGCGCTCGAAGATGTCGGTGGAGAGCGCCTTGATCCGGCGCTGGTCGACCAGCGCCTCGTCATCGAGGTCGAAGCGGGCGGCCAGCGCCTTGGCCAGCTCCCGGGAGTGCAGGGCGGTCTCCTGCCCTTCGGCGAGCACGATGCCGATTGACCTGGGCGGTGCGGCGAAGTGCTCGCGCAGTCGGTGCGTGGCCAGCAGCACCTCGCCGCGGGGGTTGCCGTAGTCCGGGTAGATGGCGGCAACCATCACCGTCTCTCTGTTCAGGCTTGTGTCTGGGCCCCGGCCCTGGCCTCCGGGGGCCTGCAGGCTGAGCCGGTCGCCGGGGGCGATGCCCTGGCCGAGGGCCAGCTGCTCGTTGATGAAGGCGTCGCCCGCCGTCAGGGAGGCCCAGGCCGCGTCCCGGCCGGCCATCGTCGCCAGCAGCGGCCAGCTCGGCGTGAGACTCGCACCCGGGGTGATGCCGAACAGCGTGATCGGGAGCCGCATGGGTCGATCATCGGCCCCTCGTGGCGCTATCTCGAGCAGGGTCGACTCGGCGCCGGCGGTGGGCAGCAGCTCGGCCACCTGGTCGCGGCGGGCCAGCCAGGCCTGTACCTCATCGAACTGCTCGACCGGCGGGCGCAGGTAGAGATCCGCGGTCAGCCGCTGGTCCAGCCAGTCGAGGAAGGTCAGGCGAAAGCCGCCGACCATGCTGCCCACCCCGAGGTTGGCGGAGAGGGCGATCAGAAGCGCCATCATGGCCAGCGACAGCCGCGGCAGCTGGAGCTGCAGGTCGGCCAGGGCCCACTGGGTCAGCGGGTGATGCCTGGCGAGCCTGGCGAGCCTCGCGAGGCCGGCCGCCAGCAGCGGCGAGAGCCAGAGGGCGCAGGTCAGCATCAACGCCCCGACCAGCAGGAAGCCGGCCAGCAGCCCCTCGCCGGCGGGCTGCGTGGACAGCCAGGCCCCGGTGGCCAGGGCCAGCAGGGCGGCGAGGGTGCCGGCGATGGCCTGCCCCCGCAGCTGGCGCTGGAAGCCTGCTCGCCAGGCCTGGGCCTGGCCAAGCCCCAGCACGCCGAGCCGGGCGGCCCGCCACAGGGTGCCGCTGCCGGCGACGGCGAGCCCGCCCAGGGTCACGCCGAGCCCGCCGAGCCAGTAGTGCCAGGGCAGGTGAAGCGTGGTGCCAACCGACTCGCCGTAGAGGCTCTGCAGGGTGGCGGCCACATCCGGCAGCAGCGCACGGGCGAGCCAGACGCCGCTGGCGATGCCGGCCAGGGCGCCGGCGATGCCCAGCAGGGCGAGCTCGAGGGCCAGCAGGCCGACCAGGTTGCGGCCCGGCACGCCCAGGGCGCGCAGGGTGCGCAGCAGCCCCAGGCGCTGCTCCAGCGCTAGGCCCAGCGCCGCCTGGACGATGAACATCCCGACGATCAGCGCCAGCAGGGCCATGGCGGTGAGGTTGAGGTGGAAGCTCGCGGTAAGTTCGCCCGGGTCGACCAGGGTGTCAGCGCGGATCAGCCGGTAGCCCGCGGGGGTCGAGTTCAGGGCGCCTGTCTCGGCCATCAGCCGGCTGACCCTGTCGCCGCTGCCCAGGAGCCTCGCCGCGGCGGCGATATCCATCACCAGGGTGCCCGGCGGCAGAGCCGGGGCGAGGACCAGCGGCGGCAGCGCCTGGCCGTCGGCGAGCACGGGTTCGGCGCCCGCGGCCGACTGCCGGGTGAGCCCCAGCCGTGGCGCGGTGTCTGGCGCGAGTCGGGTCTGCCAGGGGGGCGTGAAGAAGGGCGTCGGCTCTCCCGGGTCTGAGGTGGGTGGGCCGCCGGTCGTGGCGAACGCGCTGTCACCGGGCAGGGTCAGCGGGTCGATGCCGATCACCGTCAGCCGCTCACCCTGGGCGGTGGCCACCTCGCCCTCCAGCAGCGGCGAGACGGCAAGGCCGGCGCGGCGAAGGCTCACGAAGTCTGCGTGGTCGAGGGCCCCGCCGTCGCGGCGTTCCAGGCGGTCCAGGCCGGTGGTGAAGAGCGCCTCGGCTCGAGCATAGCTATCCCGGGCCGAGGCATTGATCGCCTGCACGCCGCTCCACAGGGCACCGGCCACCCACAGGCCCAGCAGCAGCATGGCGAGCTGGCCGGGGTGGCGGCGGTAGTGGGAGAGCAGGGTGGCCAGGGCGGTGAGCATCAGGCTCATGCATCGCGCTCCGACGGGTGATGCGGCGCCAGCCCCCCGCGGGAGAGCTTGAGGCAGCGCGCAAGCGGCGCGGCCACCCGTGGGCTGTGGGTCACCATCAGCAGGCTGCAGCCGGTGTCGCGCACCAGCGTCATCAGCAAGTCGAGCACCTCGCCGGCGGTCGCCTCGTCCAGGTTGCCGGTGGGCTCGTCGGCGAGCAGCAGGGCGGGGCGCGGCGCCAGGGCCCGGCCGATGGCCAGACGCTGCTGCTGGCCGCCGGAGAGCTGCTCGGGGTAGCGCCTTTCCAGCCCGGTCAGGCCCAGGCGCTCGACCAGCTCGGCCGTCGAGTCGGCCCGCTCGCAGCCCGCCAGTCGCGCCTGCAGGCGCAGGTTGTCGATCACCGAGAGGCTCGGCACCAGGTGGAACTGCTGGAACACCAGGCCCAGGCTCTCGCGGCGCAGCCGCGCCCGCGCCGGCTCCGAGAGCGTCGAGATCGCCTGGCCGGCCAGCCGGACCTCACCGCGATCAGGCAGGTCCAGCCCCGCGGCCAGGTGCAGCAGGGTCGACTTGCCGCTGCCCGACTCGCCCATCAACGCCAGGCCCTCGCCGGCCGAAAGCGCAAGGTCCACCCCCGCGAGGACCTCGAGCGGTCCCTGGGGCGTGGCATAGGCCTTGGCGACCTGGCGGAACTCGAGCATGGCGATGCTCCTGGCGCAGAGGGATGTCTCGATGGTGTCACAAAACGGGCGCCACCCGTAGGCGACGCCCACGTCGGAGGGGAGCCGGCGGACGCGGCGGGATCGCCCGGGCCGTGCGGCCTCAGTGCGCGTGGTCGGGGTGCGCCTCTTCCTGGGCGTCATGCCCGTGATCATGAGCCCGGTCGCCGTCGCCGTCGCCGTCGCCGCCCCGGTGGCCCGGCTCACCCAGGGCGTCGTGAAGGGTGAGGGCGTTGTGGAGCATCATGCCGAGCCAGGTGCTGGCCTCGCCGTCGCTTGCCAGGGCGTCGGCATGCAGGGTGCCGGCCACCGGCAGGCCGGTCTCCTCGGCCAGCTGGTCGATCATGGCGGGGCTCGTCATGTTCTCGTGGAACAGCGCCCGGACGTCCTGTTCGCGGATCACGTCGATCAGCCGCGCCATGTCGGCCGCGCTCGGCTCTGCGGCGGTGGAGAGCCCCTGGGGCGAGAGGAAACGCAGGCCATAGGCGTGGGCGAAGTGGCCGAAGGAGGCGTGGCCGGTGATCACCGCGCTTGCCGCGGGGATCTCGTCGAGCAACGCGCGAAGCTCGCTGTCGGTGCGTTCGATCGCCGTCAGATAGCGCTCGGCATTGGCTCGGTAGGCGTCGGCATGCGCCGGGTCGGCCTCGATCAGGCCATCGCGGATATTGGTCACATAGACCTCGCCCAGGCCCAGGTCCTGCCAGGCGTGTGGGTCGAGGGGGCCGTGGTCGTGGCCGTGGTCGTGGCCGTCGTCCATCGCCTCCGGCATCTCGATGCCGTCGGTGGCCACCACCAGTGGGCCGTCGAAGTCGCTGGCGTCGATCAGCCGCTCCATCCAGCCCTCGAACTGCAGACCGTTGAACACCACCAGGCCGGCCTCGGCCAGTTTGCGGGCATCGCTGGGTCGCGGTGAGTAGACGTGGGCATCGCTGTCCGGCCCCACCAGGGCCGTCACCTCGACCCGCTCGCCGCCGACGTTGTCGATCATGTCGGCGAGGATGCTGAAGCTGGTGACTACCCGAACACGCTCGGCGGCCAGGGCGGCGGGCATGGTCAGCAGAGAGGCCAGCAGGATGGAAAGCCCTGCGAGCAGGGCAGCGGTGTGGGAGAAACGCATGGCAGGCTTCCTCGGTTCGTTCATTCGGTCAGTGGTGTTCGGCGGTGCCCAGCGGCATGGCACGGCGGCGCAGGCGAGCGGCCAGGCTGTGGTGGCGCCCGAACAGAGCGGAGAGCAAATAGCCGGCACCGGCCAGCAGGATGATCGCCGGGCCCGAGGGCAGGCTGAGGTGGTAGGAGATCAGCAGGCCACCCGTGCTGGCCACCAGGGCGATGGCGATGGCGATGGCGATCAGCCCCTCCAGGCGCTGGCTCCAGAAGCGCGCCGTGGTGGCGGGCAGCATCATCAGGCCAACCGCCATCAGGGTGCCCAGGGTCTGGAAGCCGGCGGTGAGGTTGAGCACCACCAGGCCCAGGAAGATGCCGTGGACGAGGCCGCCGCGCACCCCCTGACCGCGCAGGAAGAGCGGGTCCAGGCACTCCACGACCAGAGTGCGGAAGATCACCGCCAGGATGATCACGATCAGGCTGCTGATGCCGGCGATCAACACCAGGGCGGTGGGGTCGACGGCCAGAATCGAGCCGAACAGCACATGGGTGAGGTCGACGCTGCTGCCGCCCAGCGATACCAGCATCACCCCCGCGGCCAGCGAGATCAGGAAGAAGCTGGCCATGGCCGAGTCTTCCTTGTGGCCGGTCATCTGCGACACGCTGCCGGCGAGCACGGCGATCAGCAGCCCCGAGAGGATCCCGCCGAGGCTCATCATTGGCAGCGAGAAGCCGGCGGCCAGGAAGCCTAGCGCGACCCCGGGCAGGATGGCGTGTGCCATGGCGTCGCCGATCAGGCTCATGCCGCGCAGCATCAGGAAGACTCCCAGCGGCGGGGCGGCCAGCGACAGCGCCAGCCCCGCCACCAGGGCGCGCTGCATGAAGCCGTAGTCGAAGGGGGCGATCAGCCAGGCGTCAAGCAGTGCCAGCATGGGGAGCATCCGGAAAGGTCAGGGGCAGGCGCGGTGCCCGGGGCACCAGGCCGCTATGGTGATCGAGCAGGACGTCGGGCTTGACCCAGCGGCCGTGGCCGCCGGCCAGCAGCAGCGCCTCGTCGGCCAGCCGCGCGAGCTGCTCCATGTCGTGGAGCACCACGATGATGGTGGCGCCGTGCTTGGCCATGTCGCGCAGCACGTCCATCAGCACGTCCACCGTCTCGGTGTCGACGTTGGCGAAGGGCTCGTCGAGCAGCAGCAGCTCTGCATCCTGCATCAGTGTGCGGCCAAGCAGCGCGCGCTGGCGCTGCCCACCGGAGAGTTCGCCCAGCGGGCGGTGAGCCAGGTTCGAGATGCCCAGCCGCGCCATGATCTCGCGGCCGCGACGGTAGTGAGGGCCGCAGTAGCCTTTCAGGGCGCCGTGACTCGGCCAGGTACCGGTCATGATCAGCTCTTCCACGCTCATCGGGAAGGTCAGGTCCAGCGCCAGCTGCTGAGGCAGCCAGGCCCGGCGTTCCCGAGTCACTCGGCATTCGACCCGGCCGGCGACGGGAGACAGCATGCCCATGATCGCCGAGATCAGGGTGCTCTTGCCGGCGCCGTTGGCGCCGATCAGGGCGGTGATGGCGCCGTCCATGAAGCGCCCATCCAGGTGCTCGAGGATCGTCTGGCCGCCGCGGGCCAGCTGCAGGTCGTGCAGTTGCAAGCGCGCCATCACTGCCACCAGCCTGCGGCCCAGGAGACCGCCAGCCAGAGGGCGGCCAGCGGCGCGGCGGCCAGCAGCAGCCGGCGCGCCGCGGAGAGCGACATCAGCGAGAAGTGGCAGGGCCCCTCGGGGCGGTGCCGGTGGGTCGGGTGTGCCATGGGGAACGCCTCCGGGAATGCGGCGAAGGTTATAACATAACAATACGTCCCCGGGCCACCGAGAGAAACGCCCCAGCGCCTGGATGCTGCTCCATGCGCTGACGGCGCTGGCCGCCTACCCCGATGTCGCCACCTGGTCGCTGAACGGCTGAGGTCTGGCGGCCTCAGACCATGTGCTGCCAGCCTGCCGGCGTGTAGAGCTCGAGCCCCGCCTCGGTGTGCCGGCACAGCCAGAGCCAGCGGTGGTGAACCAGCTCGGCCACCGCCGGCTGCCGTTCCACTATCGCCTCGATCCGTTCCCGCGGCGCGTCGATCACCACGCTGAGGCGTAGCGGCTCGTGGCGCCAGGCCGTGCCGTCATGCAGCGACTGCAGGGGCAGACCGGTACGCAGCTGCGGCGAGTTGCCCTCGATCACGCCGACATGGCCTCCCACCACCGAGTGCAGCAGCTTGTTGCCGGCGCCATACAGTGACGGTACCGCCACCGAGGCGTAGTACTGCAGGTTGATCCAGCTGGCCACCAGCATGGGCGCCGTCATCAGGGCCTCCAGTACGCTGCCGTCGTCGTCGTGCTGCGGGTCATACTCGTGCAGGAAGACCCGGCCCTCGAGGTCGAGGCCACGGCTGAGCGCGCGAGGCGCCAGCAGCAGGGCGGCGTTGTTGGCCAGCCCCCACTCGGGGCGCGGCTGTGACCAGTCGCCGCCGCGCCGCTTGAGCGTGTCGAGGCGCGCCTCATCGCTGGTCTCTTCCACTCCCAGCGCCATCGCGCGCTCCTCGCGGGTCGCGCGGCCGGCCTGCTCGAGGGCCTGCTCGAAGCGATGCATCGCGGGCCCGAGCCGCTGGGGAACGGCATCGGTATCCAGCAGCGTGACGCGATCGGTCAGGGTGCAATGGGTGGCGGCCAGCACGTGCGTGGTATCGGGCAGGCCGGCACCGCGGGCCGCCAGGCTCCGCCGTACCTCGGCGTCGTTGAGCAGGCGAGCGGCCAGGCGGGCATTCACCCCGCCGCCCTGGCCGCCACAGGCGCCGCAGGCGAGCCCGGCATGATGCGGGTTGTTGTCGCTCTGCGAGTCGTGGCCCACCAGCACCAGCAATGGCGCCGCCTCGTCTCCCAGCGCCAGGCCGTCGAGCAGCCCCCGGGCGAGGGCTATCCGCTCCTCCAGGGTCAGCGGTTCGCCGCCATAGGCGTGGAAGGGCCCCTCGAGGGTCGTCGGCGCGGGGGTCGCCGCCGGCCGGCGGATACTGTCCTTCAGCAGCTTCCAGCCCCAGGCCAGGCCGGTCGTCTCGACCAGCGTGAAGGTCGACAGCGCATGGTACTTGGCGTGGCGAATGCTCTGGCGACGGGCCTCCTGCCGGAAGCGCAGGCGATGGCGAGCGTCCTGCGGCGGCGACTCCTCGGTACGGTAGCGGTGCGTCAGCAGGCCGGGGACCCGGGGCAGGGCGCGCTCCGGTCCCGCACTGGCGTGGGTGATCGGCATGCCGAAGAAGCCGGCCACGCCGAGGGTGTCAATCTCGGGCGAGGCGCTCTCGAGGTGGCGCCGCAGCCGCTCGGAACGGACATCGATGCAGAAGGCCGCCTGCACCTGTGTCGCCTCCGACGTCGAGGCGGGGCGGGAGGTGAGGGTCGCCGATAGCTGGCGCTGATAGCCCAGTTCGTAGGCGGTCTGCCAGCACCACAGGGCGTCTTGCTCGGCCCGCCGCGGCGCCGGCGACGACGCCCATTGCGCCTGCCACCGGGCGCGTTGCAGCGACTCCAGCATACCGAGCCCCAGCCACTCCCAGGCCAGCAGGACCACCAGCAGCTCGTCGATGCCGGCGTGACGCGCGGCACGGGGCGTGTGCCAGGCCAGTCCCTGGCACCACGAGGCCCAGCCGTTGACCCTCAGCAGCAGGGTGTGGGCCAGCGATTCCAGGGCCTCGGGCGACAGCGCCAAGGCGTCGAGCAGCATTTCCCGGGCGGCCGCGGTGTCGGCGGGCAGGGCCGCGACGCGCCCGCGTAGAACGGCGTTCAGGCGCCGGTCGTGCCGGGTCTGCGTCCGCCATGTGCCATAGAGGGTCTCGTCCGGTGTCGTCTCCCAGCGCTGCTGGTGATGGTCGAAATAGTCGGCGCAGCACTCCGCGACGGCGTCGAAGGCGTCACCGGCGGCCTGCAGGCCATCCCCGGCCGCCTCGCCGGCCAGCTCCCAGGCGCTGGCGCAGCGCCTCGTCGGCTGCGGCGCGCGCTCCAGCCGGGTCGCCTGCGTCAGGTCGGCCAGCAGGGCCGATTCGTCCAGCGCCGTGCCGCGCATGGCGATGGCGCGGCTCAGGTCCTCGGGTTGGATACGACCGCTGGCCCAGGCCTCCTCGTAGAAGGCGGCCGGCATGGTCAGGCTCACCCCGGCGGCGTCACGCAGGCGCGCCTCGGCGTCCTCGATGGTCATCGCCTTCATCCCCCACCAGGGGTTGACGGCGATCCAGCGGTCGAGCGGCCAGCTGGGAGCGATCTGCTCGGCGGCGCGCGAAAGCGCGGTCAGTTGGGTCTCGTCGGTGCCGGACGAGGCTGCAAGGGCGGACGAGGTCATGACCACTCTCCTTTGACGGTGACGGTGTCGATCCGGGCGGGGGTCGGGCGGCGGTGGCGCGTCAGGTAATCGATGGCGCGCTCCAGCGGCAGATGGGCATAGAGGCCGTTGCGGAAGTGGATCCGCCACTGCGCGATCGCCGGGTGCCGGGGCATGAGCATGACCAGCAGGGCCAGGCTCACCAGCGCCAGAAGCACCGCGGCGCCGAGCAGGCCGGCGGCCAGGGTGAGCGGCTCGGCCGCCTTTGGCAGGGCCGGCGACACCAGTGCGTGCAGCAGCGCATACACCGGCACCAGCGACAGCGCCATGGCGGCCAGGGCCAGGCGCTGAGGACGGCCCAGCCCGGCGGGCATTCCCAGCAGGGTGCTGCCCACCGCCAGCATCAGCAGGGCGCTCAGGACCGGATTGTGGCTGACCAGCGCGGGCCACCCCCAGAGGATCGCCCCCGCCACGCCGGCGGTGAGAGCGGCCATCGCCAGCCGCACCGACAAGGGCGCCAGGGTCAGCCGGGAGGCCTGCGCCGCACGAACGGTGCGGCCGCTGGCGAGGAAGGAGTGGGCCTTGTAGAGCGAGTGGGCGAGCAGGTGCACCAGCGCCAGGGTGTAGGCCCCCATGCCGATCTCGAACAGCATGAAGCCCATCTGTGCACAGGTGGACCACGCCAGGGCGTGCTTGACGGAGGCCTGGGTGAGCATGGCCATCACCGCGACGATGGCGGTGGTGCCGCCGATGGCGATCAGCATCAGGTGCCCCGCGGTGATGCCGTCGAACAGCGGGTAGAGGCGCAGCCAGAGGAAGCCGCCCAGGTTGATCACCCCGGCATGGAGCAGCGCCGAGACCGGGGTGGGGGCCTCCATCACCTTCATCAGCCAGCCGTGCAGCGGCAGCTGGGCGCACTTGCACAGCGCGGCCAGGGCCAGGGCCAGAGAGGCGGCCTGCAGGACCCAGCCCTCGCCCGGGGTGGCCGCCGCCTGGGCCAGCAGCACCGTCAGTTCGAGGTTGCCGTAGTGGTGGTAGATCAGGCCCACCGCGGCCAGCAGGGAGAGGTCGCCCAGGCGGCTGACGGCGAACTTCTGCCAGGCGGCCCGCCGCGCCTCGACACGATCGGGGTAGAGGGTCAGCAGCTGATGCAGCGCCAGGCTGACGCCGAACCAGGCCACCAGCATCACCCCCAGGTGATGGGTGAACACCAGCAGCAGGACACTCGCCAGCACCACCAGGCACCAGGGCAGGAAACGGGCGCGTCCCCGGTCCCCCTGCAGGTAGCCATCGGCGAAGCGCAGCATCACGGCGCCGAGGAAACTGATCAGCAGCGCCATCCACACTGCCAGCCCATCCGGATAGAGGCCCAGGGGAGTGGCGGCTTCGGGCAGCCCGGTGGCCACGCCGGCCGCGTCGGCCACCAGCAGGCCACCGAGCAGTGCGCTGGTGGCAAAACTGCCGATCATCAGCCCCTGACCGATCCGCCAGCAGCGCTGCTGGCGTTCCGGGGCGGCAAGGCGCCCTGATACGCCGGCAAGGATCAGCAGGGCCACCGGCAGTGCCAGCCAGGCCGCCAGCGAGGCATGGATTGCCGCATCGAGCAGGTTCGTCATGGATCGGCTCCATCGGGAAAGGTTAGGCGTATCATGCACCTGCTGAATCGTTGCAAAAAATAGTTTATCAAGAAGGAACCGTTCGTTTAAAAAGAACGGAGTGGTTTGCCACCGAGTCCCGATCGAAAATGAAGCTCAACTATCACCATCTCTACCACTTCTGGCAGGTCGCCCGGTCTGGCCACCTGACACATACCGCCGAGAAGCTGCACATCTCGCAGTCGGCGCTCTCCCACCAGATCCGTCAGCTGGAGGAGCGTCTGGGTCAGAAGCTGTTCATACGCGAAGGGCGTAAGCTGCGCCTGTCCGAGGCGGGTAGGCTGGCATTCGACTATGCCAACGCCATCTTCCGTCAGGGAGAGGAGCTGACGGCGCTGTTCGCCGAGGGCGGCCATGCCCATCGCGAGGTCATTCGGGTGGGCGCAGTGGCGACGCTGTCCCGCAACTTCCAGATGGAGTTCCTGGGCCCGCTGCTCGACCGCGAGGACATGGAGCTGAGCCTGCAGAGCGGGGGCCTGGATGACCTTCTGCGCCGCCTCTCCGCTCATCGACTGGATGTGGTGCTCGCCAATCAGTCGGTTCGTGGCGACGATCAGCATCCGTGGCGCTCACAGCGGCTGGCGCGCCAACCCGTCAGCATCATCGGGGCGTCGAGCCTCGCTCCTCTGCCGGCATTTCCCGACGCCTTGCGCGGCCGCGGCCTGATCGTGCCCGGCCCCGACAGCAGCGTGCGCCATGCCTTCGACCAGCTCTGTGACTACCATCGGCTGTCGCCCACGATCCTCGCCGAGGTAGACGACATGGCCATGATGCGTCTGCTGGCGCGCGATACCTCCCATCTGGCGGTGATGCCGCCGGTGGTGGTGCGCGACGAACTGCGCACCGGCACCCTGACCGACTTCGGCGCCCTGCCCGGCGTGTTCGAGGAGTTCTACGCCATCACCATCCGCCGGCGCTTCGAGTCGGTCTTGCTCAAGCGCCTGCTGGACCAGTCGAGCGATGCGCTGCTGCCGAAGACGCGGGAATGATGGCCTCTTCGGAAGGTCGGGGAGTGCTACGCTTGAGGTTCATCACCCGTCACGGATGACCGCCCACCATGCCTGCCTTCTTGCCCACATCCTTCCGCCACCTGCTGCCGTTCCTTCTTCTGCCGCTGATCCTGCTGGGCACCGCCCTGGGCCTGGCCGGCTGCGATGGCAACAGCCTCGATGATTCACCGCGCCCCAGCGTTCCCCAGGAGGCGGGCCGCTTCTCCGGCGAGGCGATGGTGCGTCAGGCGGATGTCGCCGGTGCCGCCCTGCCGGCCAATGGCGCGGCCGAGGCCCCGGATTTCCGCATCGAGGAGCGCCGCGGCTACAGCCTGCAGTTCGAGGAGGCCGAGCCCCTGCTGGCCGCCTATCGCGAGACCCACGAGGCCTGTGTGGCCACCCCGGATTGCCGGGTGGAGCAGGGGCGCCTGCAGACGCCCCGGCATGGGCTGGCCAGCGGCTATCTCGCCATGCGGGTGGCGCGTGACCGGGTGGATGAGGCCGAACCGGTGAGGCTGGTGGCCGAGTCGCCGGCGCTGAGCGGCGTGGAGATCACCCGCAACGACCGCACCCAACAGATGATCGACACCGAGGCCCGGTTGGCCCAGCAGGTCGTGCTGCGCGAGCGGCTCAAGGAGCTGGCCCAGGAGGGGCGCGGCTTCAGCGAGCGGCGCATCCAGGACCTGCTGCAGGTGGAGCGCGAGCTTGCCAGGGTGCAGGGTGAGATCGAGTCGATGCAGGGCCAGCAGCGCCACCTCACGCGGGTCACCGACACCGTGGCGATCACTGCCAGCTTCCAGGAACAGCGCTGGGTGGAACCTCGCGAGCATGGCGTGCTCGCCCCCCTGTGGCGGGCGCTGGACCGCAGCATGGCGCTGTTCTTCGAATCCGTGGGTCAGGTCATCCTGGTGGTGGTGTTCCTCACCCCCTGGCTGGTGCTCGGCCTGCCCGTGCTGTGGCTGCTCAGCCGGCTGTGGCGCCCGGTGCGCCGGGCGTTCTCCCGGCTTGGCGAGAAGCGGCGGAAGACGCCCCGCCGTGACCCCGAGGCCTGAGCCACGGCGCGCCTAAGGTCGCATCCGCGCGGCACCTGTTTCCCCTTACCCTGAGACCCCGCCCGGCGCCACGCCGGCGGGGTCTTTGTTTTGGCGAGGCCAGGGCTCGGCCTCACCCGTTCCCAAGGAGAGCCAGGCATGGCGAGCTGTTTCCCTCTTTCCCCGCGCTTCAGGGTGTTGCTGGCCGGGGTGTTCAGCCAGATCCTGTGCATCGGCGTGGCGCGCTTCGCCTACACGCCGCTGTTGCCGGTGATGCAGCAGCAGACCTGGATGAGCGAGGCCGATGGTGGCTGGCTGGCCGCCCTCAACTATGCCGGCTACATGCTGGGCGCCCTGGTGGCGGCCTCGATCCACAGCATCCGGCTCAAGGACACCCTCTACCGCCTGGGGCTCGTGCTGGCGGTGTTCTCCACGGCGGGCATGGCGCTGACCGACGACTTCTGGGCCTGGGCTGCGCTGCGCTTCGTGGCGGGGTTCTCCAGCAGCGCCTCGATGCTGCTCGCCTCGGGGCTGATCCTGCACTGGCTGATCGCGCACCGGCAGCGCGGCGAACTGGGCATCCACTTCGCCGGGGTGGGGCTCGGTATGCTGGTGGCAGCCCTGGCGGTGGAGCTGATGATTCAGCTGTCGTTCGACTGGCGGGCGCAGTGGTGGGGCTTCAGTGGGCTGGCGCTGGCGCTGATGGTGCCGGCCTGGCGCTGGCTGCCGCGCCCGGCCCGGCCCCTACCGGGCTCAGGCGGTGGCGACCAGCACCTTGCCACCCCGCATACGCGCACCTTCATGCGGCTGATGCTGGCCGCCTACTTCTGCGCGGGCTACGGCTACGTGATCAGCGCCACCTTCATCGTCGCCATCGTGGAGCGCGAACCGCTGCTGGCCGGCGCGGGCAACTGGACCTTCGCCCTGGTGGGCCTGGCCGCGGCGCCGGCGGTGATGCTATGGGACCTGGTCGCCCGGCGCATCGGCTACCTGGGGGCACTGGTCACCACCATGTCGCTGCAGGTGGTGGGCATCGTGCTGCCGGCGATGACCACGCATCTCGGCATGGTGCTGCTTAGCGCCGTACTCTTCGGCGGCACCTTCCTGGGCTGCGTGAGCCTGGTGCTGACCATGGCCGGCCGGCTCTATCCCCAGAGCCCCGCGCGGCTGATGGGGCGCATGACCCTGGCCTATGGGGCCGCACAGATCATCGCCCCGGCGCTTACCGGCATGCTCGCCGAGGCCACCGGCCACTATGACACCGGCCTTTGGCTGGCCGGGGGCTTCGTAGCGCTGGGCGTGGTGCTGCTGATCTGGCTGCGTCTGGTGGACCAGACCGCACAGCGCCTGGATGCCGAGGGGAAGCGGGCGGCGGAAAAATAACGCGAGCTGGCTGATCGGGGACGGAGCCCGGCCCTGTCCTCCTATCGGCGAACAGGGTAACAGGTGCAGGGGGTAGGCCTCGCTGCAACACGCGGGGCGACGACATGAAAATATTATGTTGCACTGCACAAAAGTGCCTGCTAGGATGCACAGCATCAGGACGGGGATCTCCCGTTCCACGGCAACAAAACCCTTGGAGGTTCCTATCATGACCAACGTATTCAACTTCGACACCAAGCAATTCGATACCGCTCAGGTCGAGTCCATGTTCATCGCTCCGGCGCGTGCCTTCGCTGCCCTGTCCGTCGACTTCACCGAGAAGATGGTCAATGCCCAGCTCGATGCCACCAAGGCCTATGCCGACACCAACCTGGCGCAGCTGCGCAAGCTGGTAGAGGTCAAGGATGCCGAAGGCCTCAAGAGCTATCTGGAAGGCCAGCAGAAAGTCTCCAAGGAGCTGACCGAGACCCTGAAGGGCGATGCCGACAAGGTCGTGGCCCTGCAGCAGGAGTTCGCTCAGGAAAGCCAGAAGCTGACCGAGGCCAGCGTCAAGCAGGCCCAGGAAAGCGCCCAGAAGGCTACCGAGACCGCCACCAAGGCCGTCAAGGAAGCCGCTCCCAAGGCAGCCAAGTAAGCCTTGCTCCCGGCCTCAGGGCCGGGATGACGAAAGTATCCAGGAGGCCGCCGATCATTGATCGGCGGCCTCTTTCATGTGGCTGAATGCGGCTGATCGGAGACGGATCCTGCCCCACCCCCATGCTCATCCATGGCCGAGCAGGGCATCAGATGCCGGGGATAGGCCTCGCTGCAACACCCCGGGAGGCGACGTGAAAAAATTATGTTGCACTGCATCAAAGTGCCTGCTAGGATGCACAGCATCAGGACGGGGATCTCCCGTTCCACGGCAACAAAACCCTTGGAGGTTCCTATCATGACCAACGTATTCAACTTCGACACCAAGCAATTCGATACCGCTCAGGTCGAGTCCATGTTCATCGCTCCGGCGCGTGCCTTCGCTGCCCTGTCCGTCGACTTCACCGAGAAGATGGTCAATGCCCAGCTCGAGGCCACCAAGTCCTATGCCGACACCAACATGGCTCAGCTGCGCAAGCTGGTAGAGGTCAAGGACGTCGAAGGCCTCAAGAGCTACCTGGAAGGTCAGCAGGAAGTCACCAAGGAGCTGACCGAGCGCCTTAAGGCCGATGCCGAGAAGGCCGTGGCCCTGCAGCAGGAGTTTGCTCAGGAAAGCCAGAAGCTGACCGAGGCCAGCGTCAAGCAAGCCCAGGACAGCGCCCAGAAGGCTACCGAGACCGCCACCAAGGCCGTCAAGGAAGCCGCTCCCAAGGCAGCCAAGTAAGCCTTGCTCCCGGCCTTCGGGCCGGGATGACGAAAGTATCCCAGAGGCCGCCGATCAATGATCGGCGGCCTCTTTCGTGTGGATGATCTTGTGGGTGAGCGCGGCGATCGGGGACAGCCCCATGTCAGCCTGCTCAACGGCAGAATGGCCACACCTGATAGAAGCGGTCGCAGCGGAACTCGGCCTCACAGGAGGCGAGCTGCGCCTGATAGTGTCTGGCGGTGCTGGCCACCTCTCGGGCGGCGCGCTGAACGGCCGGCTTGCCGCGATAGGAGCCTCGGCGATAGCCGCCCTGCCCTTCGTGATAGGCGAGGTAGAGGTGTTCGGGGTTGTGGAGCGACACCCCGGTCATGCGATGGGTGCGCGCGTTGTACCAGCCGATGAAATCGGTGGCGTGCTTGATATGCGTGCGCCGGGCGAACAGGCTGCCCGCCTCATCCTCGTATTCGCCCCATACCGGGTCCTGGGCCTGGGCATACCCATAGGCCGATGAAGGCCGTGTCCAGGGGATGAACCCCAGCAGATGCTGGCGGGGCGGCTTCACATGGCTGCGGAAGGAAGACTCGCGCTTGATGAAGGCCATCTGGGTCGCGATGGGCGTACCCCAGGTCTCCTGGGAGCTGCGTGCATGGTCGTACCAGCTCGGCTGTTCGCGAAAGATCTCGCAGACATTGCGTTGATCACTCGGCGGCGCCGGCGCCAGCATCGCGCAGCCGGTCATCCAGAGCAGCGTGGTCATGGCCAGCAGTGGCCTGAGCCATTTCATGATCATCAACTCTCTCCTCCGACCCGGCCCGATCACTCGCTTCAAGGCGCTTCACCATCACCGATCTGCCAGGCCTGCTTGAGCCGACTGACAGTATGGGACCACTTGGGCGTGATGAACTTGGTGCAGATATCCCGTTCGCTGAGGGACTTCTTGTCGCGAGCATCCATGCCTGATCTCCCTGGTCCGCAGCCACCGTGTCTGCTGCTGGAAACAGTCTTGCACGTTTTCGATTGCTCATCATTCTTTGCCATCCGGTAGCGCGATTCCGCCCCCTGAGGGTCGTTGGCGGGGATGTATTTGAATGTTCAATCAAAATAAAGGAGGATAGATAAGTCTTCGATAAATAACGAAATGCAATGAATTGGGAGCGCATTTGATGAGCAAGCGACTCGAACGACTACTACTTGCCGGCCTGCTGGCCGGCGCGTCGGCGGCGACGCACGCCGATGTCAGCATCACCCGTGGCGCCACGGCGATTCCCGATGGGGAAGCCCTGGCGAGCGAGGACCTGACGATCGCCAATGAGCGGCTGGCCTTCTCCATCGCCGTGGAATCCGCGCCGCCCTGGGGCGTGCCACGCGGCACCCTGGTCGACCTGGCCGCCGTCAAGGATGGCGAGATCGACCTCGACCGCATCGCCTTTGCCGACTTCATCCCCAACAACTGGTCCTCCTGGCCCAACGATGGCAAGGAAGTGGAGATCGTCGAGGACTCCGCCGAGCGTGCCATGGTCCGCATTCGTCGCAACTGGGGCGATGCCTGGGTCACCACCACCTACACCCTCGAGGCCGGCAGTGACCGCATCGGCCTTGAGACCGAGATGGAGAACGCCGGCGAGGCGCCGCTGGAGGCCATCCGCTCGGGTTACACCCTGTGGCCGGATACCGGCTTCCTGTTCGGTATCCCGGGGCTGGGCGATGCCAAGGAAACCGTGGCCGATGAGGCGCTGACCGATCGCATGGTCGCCTACGATCGCGACTGGGTCTTCGCGCTGCATGCGCCCTACTTCGATCGCGTGAACTACGAAGGCCAGGACATGTACCTGGAGCATGACCTCGCGCCCGGCGAGTCACGCACCTTCGATGGCTGGCTGCAGGTGGTGCCCGAGGGCGACCTGGCGCCGGTGGTAGCCTATGAGGCCGAGCGCCATGGTGATCCCGTCGGTCGGATCGCGGGCACCCTTCGTAACGACAGCGGCGAGGCGCCGCAGGGCGGCCTGGTCATGGTCGAGCAGGACGGCCACCCCTACGCCTGGACGCTGGCCGAGGAGGGCACCTTCGAGATGTCCCTGCCGGCCGGCGAGTACAGCGCCTACGCTACTGGCCTGGGCCACGCCAACAGCGAGCCCGTCGAGCTGACGGTGACCGAGGGCGGAGAGCAGACGCTCGAGTTCGCGGGCATGAAAGGGCCCGGTACGCTGAGTCTCGACGTGCAGGATGCCGAGACCGGCGAGCCCCGCGACGCGCGCCTGGCGATCCTCGAGGGACAGCAGCCGCCCGTCGAGTTCCTCGGCAAGCAGACCTTCTTCACCGACCTGGATCCGGCGGGCAAGGCGGAGCTGGCGTTGGCGCCCGGCGACTACCGCTTGAGCGTCAACTCCGGCGCCGGCTTCACCGCCGAGCAGCAGGAAATCGAGGTGAGCCTGGCCTCCGGTGAGTCCGTGCAGAAGACCCTCGAGATCAACCGGCTCGCCGAGCCCAACGACGATGCCTGGTACGGTGCCGACCTGCACCACCATGCCAACATCCTCGAGGGCACGACTCCGCCCGAGATGGTCGTCAAGGCGCAGCTGGCCACCGACCTCGACCTGACGTTCATCAGTGACCATGACTCCACGGCCAACCATGAACGCTTCCAGGAGCTCTCCGATCAACGCGGCTTGCCCTTCATCCCGTCCATCGAGGTGTCGGCGTCCTGGGGTCACATGAACCCCTTCCCCATCGACCTCGCCGGCGAGATGCAGGTGGACCCGGGGACCGACAGCGTCCAGGAGATCCTGGCGGATGCCCGTCGCCTGAACGCCGAGGTCATTCCCCTCAACCACCCGTTCAACGACTACGGCTACCTGCGTAACCTGGCCAACGACACCGTGCCGGGCGGCTTCGCCACCGGGTTCGACCTGCTGGAGCTGAATGCCGAGGTCGATAACGTCCCGACGCGCCAGACGGCCCAGAACCTGTGGGACGAGGGCAGCCGGGTCTACTTCACCGCGGGCACCGATACCCACGACGCCTGGAACGACCTGACCGGCCGCATCCGCATGATGGCCAAGGTGCCGGGCGAGCTGACCCCGCGTGCCTTCGCCCGTGCCCTCAAGGATGGTCATGGCTATGCGACCCAGGGCCCGCTTCTGCATCCGCGCAACGGCCTGTTCGGCGACAGCCTGCGTCTGCCCGAGGGTGAGGCATTCACCTGGCAGGTCGATGTCGTGGCCGTCGACGGCCTCAAGGAAGCCCGGCTGATCGGTCAGGGCGGTGAGGTGCTGGAGACCGTCGCCCTGGATGGCCGCGAGGCCAGCCTCTCGCTGACCCTGGACGAGACCGTCGATGGCTGGGTCGCCCTCGAGGTCGATGACCAGGACGACGAGACCGCCTGGAGCAACCCGCTGTGGGTGGAGCGTGAGCAGCCGGGGCCCTACACGTCGGCCGTCGAAGGCTGATCGTTACGGCTGTTCCGCACGACAGGGCCGCACCCCACGGGGTGCGGCCTTTTTCGTGCAGGTGCGGCCTTTGTCGTGTATCGGCAGGCGGACTCTGATCGCGGCGCCGTGCCTCTCAGGCCGGGCGCTTGCGGGCGATGAACTGCACCACGGCCCCCAGTCCGGTATGGCCGCGGCCCTCGATCACCTGGCGGTCGAATTCGCGGCTCCACAGGATCTCGAGGTCGGCGAAGGCCGCTTCCAGTTCCGCAGCGGTGGGGGTTCGGTCCGGGGTGTCGGGCCCGCCGGTGTCCCGCGGCACCTGGGCCGGGGTATACGCCTCCAGGATCAGGATGCCGCCGGGCTTCAGGGTGTGCGCCACCTGGCGATGCAGGTGCGGGCGCCCCGCTTCGGGCACATGGCAGAAGATCGATACCACCGCATCGAAGGCCTCGGCGGCGAAGGTGTGCTCCGTCAGGTCGGCGATCAGCGTCTCGAGCGGCACGCCTTCTCGCTCGGCCAGTCGGGCCGCCTTGCGCAGGCCGACCGGCGAGGTATCCACCGACAGGACCCGATGGCCGAGCCTGGCCAGGTAGACGCCGTTGCGCCCCTCGCCATCGGCCAGGCACAGTACCTTATGCGCAGGCTCACCGATCAGACCTGCCTGTTCGCGCAGGAAGTCGTTGGGCTCGGTGCCGTAGAGGTAATCGTCGGTGTCGTAGCGTTCATTCCACATGGCATTCCCTCAACATGTCGGTGGCCATCGATGCTTCGACCCTAGGCGGGCGCGCTCATGCCAGGGTCGGCGAACTCCTCGGTGTCGACTTCTGCCTGCTGGGCCTCGCCATAGCGAGCCCCCGCCACCTGGTCCGGGGTCATCATGGCATTCAGCCGGGTCATGATCTCCGGCGCCAGGTGCAGGCGTTCCGCCGCCAGGTTCTCGCGCATGTGGCCGATGGCGCAGGAGCCGGGGATCGGGATGATGTCGTCGCCCTGGGCCAGCAGCCAGGCCAGCGCCAGCTGGCCTCCGGTCGCGTCCAGCTCCTCGGCCACCGCCGTGAAGTCCTCGAGCAGGCGCAGGTTGCGGGGATGGTTATCGGCGCTGAAGCGTGGCAGCTTTCTGCGCATGTCGTTTTCCGTGAGGCTTTCGGGATCGCGGACGGCTCCCGCCAGGAAGCCGCGTCCCAGGGGGCTGAAGGCCACCAGTGCCGTGCCGGCCTCGCGGCAGGCGTCGATCAGGCCGATCTCGGGATTGCGGGTCCATAGCGAGTATTCGGACTGCACCGCCGCGACGGGCCGCTCGGCCTGCGCACGGCGCAGGGTGGCCGCGGAGACCTCGGAAAGCCCGATCGCGCCGATCTTGCCTTCATCCACCAGCCGGCCGAGCTCTCCCACGCTCTCCTCGATGGCCATGCCCTTGTCCCAGCGGTGCAGGTAGTAGAGATCCAGGTGATCGGTCTGCAGGCGCTCGAGGCTCTCCTCGCACTGGCGGCGCAGGGTGGCCGGGCGTCCGTCGATCACCTTCCTGCCCAGTTCCGGGTCCATGGCCATGCCGCACTTGCTGGCCAGCAGAACCTCACGGTGCTTGCCCACCAGCGCCTTGCCCACCAGCCGCTCGTTGGCGGTGTCGCCATAGAGGGTAGCGGTATCGAAGTGGCGATAGCCCATGTCGAAGGCGGCATCGAGGGCGCGCAGCGCATCGGCTTCGGGGAGCGCCTTGCCATAGCCGTGGGAGAGGTTCATGCAGCCCAGGCCGATCATCGGCGAGGCCACTTTCTGGAGGCGGGCAAAGACAGACGACATGGGAATCCTCTCAAGCGGGCGAACAAGGCGGGCGAATGGAAGACACACTGCGTTCCGGCAGGGTCGTCGGGGCGAGGGGCCATCATGCCGAGGTGGCCGATGGAATCGCAAGCCGGGTATGGCGTCTCTGCCTTGGCAGGCCGGCCCGTTGGTGGCGGGATTAGTGGCGGGTTGCTCGCCTGGGCATGCGACACGTCGACTCCATTCATGCCCCTTCCCAGTTGCCGCGTCAGCGACCATGATGTGGCTGGTCTGACTCGCTGATCCGGATACACGAGACCATGCCCGATATCCCCCTGCTGATCGCCATCGCCGCCCTGGCCGGTGCCGCCTTCTCGGCGCGCAGCGTGTGGCAGCGGCGCTGCGTGAGCCGCTGGCCCGTGGCAACGGCCACCGTGATCGATACCGAGCTCGTCGAGCTCGGCTCGCCCGTGAAGAACCGCGAGGGTCCGGATCAGGAGCGCCGCTACCTGGCCCGGGTGCATGTCGTTTTCCGGGTCGATGGCCGGGAGATCACCTCCGACAACGGCCGCTTCGATGGGGCGCCCACCTTTACCGCCCGGGGGGCGGCCGAGGCATACCTGGCCGACTATCCCCCCGGCCTGACGCTATCGATCCGCCACGACCCAGAGGCACCGTCACGGACCCAGTTCGGCTCGGCGGGCATACCGACCCGGCTCATCGGCCTGACGCTGTTCCTGCTGGGGGTGGCGGGATTCGCGCTGTTCCTCTCCCTGCGTTGATGCTCACGCACCATATCGCCTACCGGCCGTGACAGGTGTCGGAGTCGAGGAAGATCAACGGTATCGGCAATGGTCGCCTCGCCGGTATACGGCGCAGCGGACTGCTATGTAAAGGTGAGGTGTGGGTCTATGGGGGTGAGGCGTGGGCCGTGATGACGCATCGGCCGCCGTACCAGAGTCGCTATGGTGCAGGTATGGTGCAGGTGCGAAGAGCGGGAGCGATGGCCACACGAGCCATGATGCCCCGTTTATGTGTAGCCAACTGTTTTATATGGTGATTTGTAGTTATTGGCCTGTTTCTCGCATCATTCATTACAGGATCGCCATTGATGTGGCGATGCAAAAAGTGAGCTGGCGTGCTCCACAACTGGCCCCCTTCGGGGGGTCTTTTTTATGCCTGCATGAATATTAACAGCCTAGATCGCCATGGCTCTGGGCAACAACTCGACGTTAGTGGCACGCCGCCAGTCGAGCGCTGTACCAGGCGATCATGCGTTCCTCGTCGGTGGGGATGACCCAGGCGCCTATCGGGCTGTCGTGGCGGTTGATCTGCGTGGCGTGGCGCTGGTTGGCAGCGTCGTCCAGAGTCAGGCCGAGCCACTCGCAGGCCTCGCATACGGCCTGGCGCACCGGGGCGGCGTGCTCGCCGATGCCGGCAGTGAAGACCAGGTGGTCAAGGCCTCCCATGGCGGCGGCCAGGCTGCCGATCTCTCGCGCAATGCGATAGACGAACAGTTCCACGGCCTCGCGGGCAGACGCGGCGTCGCTGGCCAGCAGTTCGCGCATGTCGCTGCTGATGCCCGATACACCCAGCAGGCCCGAGCGGTTGTAGAGCAGGTCTCCGACAGCGCCCACGCTCATGCCTTCCTCGGCGAGCAGGTGCAGCACCAGGCCCGGGTCCAGACTGCCGCAGCGGGTGCCCATGGGCAGGCCTTCGAGGGCGGTGAAGCCCGTGGTGGAGGCTACGCTCCGGCCATCCTGTATGGCGCAGAGACTGGCGCCGTTGCCCAGGTGTGCCGCGATTACCCGGCCGCCGGTGTCGCCGCCCAGCCGTTTGGTCAGCATGCAGTTGATGTAGTCGTAGGAGAGGCCGTGGAAGCCATAGCGGATCAGGCCCTTCTCGGTCAGTTCCCGAGGCAGGGCGAACTGCTGGGCGATCTTGGGCTGTGTGGTATGGAAGGCGGTATCGAAGCAGGCCACCTGCATGAGCTCCGGACGCTGCCTGGCCAGACTCTTCACCGGTTCCAGGCTGTAGGGCTGGTGCAGCGGCGCCAGGGGCGAGAGTGCTTCCAACTCGGTGAGGGTCGCGTCGTCGAGGATGACGGGGGCGTGGTAGTGCTGGCCGCCGTGCACCACGCGATGGCCGACCACGGTGATGTCCTCGAGCTCGGGTGTTGCCTCGATCCAGCCGAGCAGCCGGATCAGGGCGTCGTGATGGTCCAGGTGATCGGGGAGATCGTCCATGGCGACGGATGACACACTCTTGCCGTCTGCGTCCTTCAACTTCAGGCCGGGCAAGCTCCTGCTTCTTCCTCCCAGGCCGAAGAACTGGCCCTGATAGCGCATGGCCAGGTCGGACAGGGAGGCATCGGCATGGTCAACGTCGTAGAGCGCGAACTTGATGCTCGATGAGCCGCTGTTGAGCACCAGGATACGGTTCATGTCAGGTGTCCCCCTGGCCTGAGAGCCTCTGTTGCTTCTGGTAGTCGTTGAGCAGCAGCGCCATGGCGCATGACGCCATGCGCGTGATGGCCTCGTCGGCTCGGCTGATGAGCACGATGGGTACCCGGGCGCCCAGCACCAGGCCGGCGCCGGTGGCATCGGCCAGGTAGGTAAGCTGCTTCATCAGCATGTTGGCGGCTTCCAGGTCGGGAGCGACCAGGATGTCGGCGTTTCCGGCCACCGGCGAGACGATATGCTTGGCTTTTGCGGCTGCCTCGGAAACGGCGTTGTCGAAGGCCAGCGGGCCGTCCAGGGTGCCACCGGTGATCTGGCCGCGTTCGGCCATCTTGCACAGGGCGGCCGCATCCACGGTGGAGGTGATCCGCGGGTTGATGGTCTCCACCGCCGAGAGGATGGCCACCTTGGGGTCAGCGATGCCCAGGGCGTGTGCCAGCCCGATGGCGTTCTGGGTGATGTCGCGCTTGTTGTCGATGTTCGGATAGATATTGATGG
This sequence comes from Halomonas aquatica, assembly GCF_040196335.1. Taxonomy (NCBI): domain Bacteria; kingdom Pseudomonadati; phylum Pseudomonadota; class Gammaproteobacteria; order Oceanospirillales; family Halomonadaceae; genus Halomonas; species Halomonas aquatica. The sequence continues at coordinate 54,276 of NZ_JBEGCJ010000004.1, read as the reverse complement.
CGGCGTCGGTGATGAACAGGGGGCGCGGGTAGGTCGGCACGTCGAAGGCCATCACGTGGCTGATACAGCGTTCAGTGCGCAGGCCGCCATCACGCTTGAGCACTTCGTGCATCAGCTCATCGGTATGCAGGGCGCCTTTCATCAGCGATTCGGCGTGCCCCTCCCGCACAAGGGCCACGGCTCGTGCCGCTGCGGCGTGGCTATGTGGAACGTTCACCAGCTCAAAGTCGCTGATGTCGATTTCCGCCTCGGCGGCTGCGGCCTGGATCTTGTCGGCAGGGCCCACCAGGATCGGCGTGATCAGGCCGTGCTCTGCCGCTGCCTTGGCGCCGAGCAACGACTCGCGGTCCACAGGGTGAACCACCGCCATGGTGATCGCCGGTGGATGATCGGCAGCACTGAGGATATCGTGCAGGCGGCCGCGCTCGGTCAGGCGCACCTGGGGCAACACGGTTCGCGGGCGGCGGATCTTCTCGGTGGGGGCGATCACGCTTGCCTCGCCATCGATCACCAACTTGCCTTCCTGGTTCTCGCAGCGACACTCGAGCGTCAGCCGGTGGCGCCTCTCATCCTTGGAGGTGACCCTGACCCACACCTTGAGCACGTCGCCCAGAGTGACGGGGAGACGGAAGCTCAGGGTCTGACCGAGATAGATGGTGCCAGGCCCGGGGAGTTGGGTACCCAGCACCGTGGAGATCAGCGCGCCCCCCCACATGCCATGGGCGATCACTTCCTGGAAACGCGTGCTGCGCGCGAAGTCGTCGTCCACGTGCGCCGGATTGACGTCGCCTGACATGATGGCGAACAGCTTGATGTCTTCCATGGTCAGGCGTTTCTCGAGATGGGCCTCGTCGCCTACCTGGATCTCGTCGAAGGTACGATTCTCGATGAAGCGGTCGTCTTGTGGTGTGGCCATGGCAGCTTCCTCAGTAACGGATATGTTCGCCGGCGTCGATATAGTGAGTAGTGCCGGTGGTGGACGAACCGGCCGGCGAGGCGAGATAGACGACCGCGTTGCCGACATCACGAACCTTGACCAGTCGTTGCAGCGGCGCATGGGCCTCGCTGTGTCGGGCCAGCTCGTCGAAGTCCTTGAGGCCTGAGGCTGCCCGAGTGGGGATGGGACCGGCCGAGACGGCATGCACGCGAATCCCTTTGGGGCCCAGTTCGGTAGCCAGGTAGCGGCATGCGGATTCGAGGGCTGCCTTGACCGGCCCCATCAGGCCGTAGTGGTCCACGGCGCGTTCGGCGCCCTGGTAGGACATGCACAACAGCGTTCCACCGTCGGTCATCAGTGGCTCGGCATGCCGGGCCATGCGCAGGAAGGAGTGGCAGGACACATCCATGGCCAACTGGAAGCCCTCTCGGGAGCAGTCAACGATCCGCCCGTGCAGGTCGGCGAGGGGCGCAAAGGCGATGGAGTGGATCACGAAATCAAGGCGCCCCCAGCGCTCCCTGGCCCTGGCAAAGAGCGCTTCCAGCTGTTCGTCATCCTGCACGTCGCAGAGGTGCATCTCCGGGTAGCCCATGTCCTTGGCCAGGGGCATCACGAAGCGTTCGTGCCGAGGGCTGGCATAGCTGACCAGCATCTCCGCACCGGCATCGTGGAGCGCCTGGGCACATCCGAACGCGATGCTGTTCTCGTTGGCCAGGCCGGTGACGATGCCGACCTTGCCTTGCAGGGAAAAAGGGCTGGGCATGATGCATGGCTCCTGATGAAGTGGCGCTGCGGTGCAGCAAATTCTCCATCCAGCCTACCGCAGCCACGGTCGGCTTGCATGCCGTATCGGTGATGGACTCCTCGGCTGTTAAACTGCGGATCCGTTAATGCCATGTCCGCCGACCGGGAGGAATCCCCCATGCCCCTCGAGACCCGCTACGAGACGACCCTTGCCGCCCTGGATGCCCTTCATGGACAGGACCCTCGTGGCGTAGTGGTCGATGGCGAGTCCGTCCCCCAGGAGTTGTGGCATGCGGGGCGCATGAGCGCCTGGCTGGAGCGGCTGCACGGCGCGCCGGACGAGCTGGTGCGACTGGCGGTGCGCGGCCAGCACCTTCAGCGCTGGCAGGTGCCGCGCAGCGACTACCCGGAGGGACGGGTGGGCTACCTGACCTGGCGCCGCGACCAGGGGCAGCGTGCCGGGGAGACCACCGCCCGGCTGATGCGCGAGGCGGGCTACGGCGATGAGCAGGCCGAGCGGGTGGCAACGATGATCCGCAAGCAGGGCCTGGGGCGTGATGAGGGGGTTCAGGCGGTGGAGGACTGCGCCTGCCTGGTGTTCCTGGAGAACTACTTCGGCGACTTCTCGAAGCAGATCGATCATGACCACCTGATCCGCATCGTGCAGAAGACCTGGCGGAAGATGTCGCCGCGCGCCCACGAGCTGGCCCTCGAGCTGCCCATGACGGCCGATGCGCGGGCGCTGGTGGAGGAGGCGCTGGCGGGGTGAGGCTGCCTTTCGGCCCTCACTCGTCGCCGAACTGGATCGTCAGGCTCTCATCGCTCTCGCAGGGCTTGCCGTGACGCAGCGTCAGGCGTCGCTTGGTCAGGTTCATGACCACCGAGAACAGCGTCTCCATGCGCTCTTCCGGGGGCTGTTCGGGGTTGAAGTGGCGGCAGATGGAGAGCGGTTCGCCATCGTGGTCGCCGAGAATCGCGAACAGCTCGCCCTCGTCGATCTCGCCTCGGGGCGGCAGTCGTTCGAGCAGCAGGGCATCCAGCCGTGCCAGACGCGTGCGTGAATCGGGGCGCGGGAAGTCCTCGACCCGTGGGCTGACGGTGCGGGCATAGAGGTGGTTGGTGTGGGTGACCATACCGCGCTCGGGGGGCAGCCGCCCGGGCTCGCCGGGCTGCACCTCCAGGCCGACGGCCTGGCTCTCCTGGCTGGCGACCAGGAAGTGGGCCGGCGAGCAGACCCGGTCGCGGGTGGCCACGGCCACGGCGCTTTCCATGTCCCGGCTCTCGAGGATCTTGCGCAGGGCGATGTGGATGGGCAGCCCCTCGCCGCAGGTCCGCGAACGGATGGCGTTGAGGCACACGCCCAGGCCGTGCTCATTCATGCCGATCTTGGCCACCATGCCGGCCTCGCCGATGCTGATAAGCGCCGGGGCGTCGTGGCCGCTGATCTCGAGTGCCACCACGTTGTGCAGCTGGTCGGTCCGCCAGTCCCAGTTCTGGGCCAGCCACTGGGTGCCGTCACGGTTCAGGGCGAAGGCGGAGCAGCCGCCGCTGGCCTGGGTCAGCGAGATCTCGCTTCGGCAGTTCAGGGTCAGGATGTCCTCGAAGTCGAGTCCGGCGCCACGGGCGATGCCGTCCATCTCCTCGAGGATGGCCGGGAAGCCGCGCTCGATCATGGGCAGGAAGCGGCCGGCCTCGCGGCGCGCCCGGGTCCAGTCCAGGCCCACGAAGTCCTGGAACAGCCGGTCATAGACCTCGAGGCTGTGGGTGATCAGCCCGGCGTGGGCGCGGCCGTGGGCCTCGCCGATCTCGGCCCGGCTGCCGGAAAGGGGCGTGATATGCATGGTGACCTCGTGACTCGATGGGCATCGACAGGACCACTGTAGCACTCGGCAGGGCTGGCAGAGACCGAGTTGGCGGAGACTGAGCTGGCAGGGGCTAAGCTGGCGGGGGTGAAAAACGGCGGCGCCGGACCGGGTCCGGCGCCGCGCCTGGACGGAGGATTACAGCACGTCGTCGAGCAGTCCGATGAAGGCGGCCCAGGACTTCTCGTCGGCACGCTGCTGGTAGCGGTCGCTGCCGAAGACGGTGAAGGCATGGGGCGCGCCGGAATACACTTCGAGCTGGTAGGTGGCGCCGACGGCCTCCAGTTCCTTGCCCAGGTTGGCGACGTCGTCCAGGGAGATGGACTGGTCGGCGCCGCCATGGGCCACCAGGATCGGCGCGGTATCGGCACTGTATGACTGGCCCTCGGGGGTGGCCAGGCCGCCGTGGAAGGTGGCGTAACCGGCCACGTCCTCGGCCTCGCCGGAGCGAGCGAGCTCCAGCACCACGGCGCCCCCGAAGCAGTAACCCATCACCACGGCGGACCCGGATGCGCCCTGTGAGCGGGCCTCGGCCAGGCCGGCCAGGGTCAGGGTGCGCATGCGCTCACGATCCTGGTAGAGCTTGGCGGTCTCGGCCTTCTTGGCGGCGGTCTCCGCCGGGCGATTGCCCTGGCCATAGAGGTCGATGGCGAAGGCATTGAAGCCCTGATCGGCGAGCATGTCGGCTCGCCGCCGCTCGTAGTCGTCCAGGCCGTCCCAGTCGTGGATCACCAGCACGGTGCCGCGGGCTTCCCCCTCGGCGGTGGCCAGGTAGCCCTCGAAGGCCTCGCCGCCGACGTCATAGCTGACGTCCTGGCCGGCGGGTTCGAAGGCCTGGGCGGTGCCGATGGCCAGGCCCAGGGTGGCAGCCAGCGTCAGTTGGACATGAAACGGCTTGGTCATGATGTGTCTCTCCAGAGTCGGTGAACGCCTGTCAGTATAGGCACCCTTTCCATGGTCACCCTTTTGCCCACCGTTGGTGCTGCGGGCTTGTGTTCTGCGGACAAGAGTTACAGATTAGGACAGTGTGTTATCCGTGCAATCTGAACGAGACAAACAACCATGAAAAAACGCGTACTGGCGATGGCGGTCGCCGCGTCTACGGTAGCTCTTTCCGGAATGGCCCAGGCCGAGGTCAAGATCGGCTTCCTGGGTGGCTTCACCGGCGGTATCGAGAGCCTCACGCCACCGATCTTCGATGGTGCCCAGTTGGCCGTGAACCAGGTCAATGCGCAGGGTGGCATCCTGGGGGGTGAGGAGCTGGTGATGCCCACCGGTGACACCACCTGCTCCGATGCCTCGGCCGCCTCGAACTCCGCAGACCGCATGGTCAACACCGAGCAGGTGACGGCCATCGTCGGGGCACTGTGCACCGGTGCCACCATCGCCGCGGCCAACAACGCGGCCATCCCCGGCGGCGTGACCATGGTCTCGCCGGCCTCGACGGCGCCGGCGGTATCCGACCTCGACGACAACGACCTGGTGTTCCGTACCGTGCCCTCCGATGCCTTCCAGGGCGAGATGCTAGCCAAGCTGCTGATCTCCAAGGGCATCGAGGATGTCGTCGTCACCTACGTGAACAACGACTACGGCCGCGGCCTGTCCGATGCCTTCACCACGGCCTTCGAAGCCGAGGGTGGCATGGTGCCGGAGAGCCTCGCCCACGAGGACAACCGCGCCGACTACCGTTCGGAGCTGGGGACCCTCTCGGCCAGCGGCGTGCCGACCCTGGTGGTGCTGGCCTATGCCGACACCTCCGGCCAGACGGTGCTGCGCCAGGCCTACGAGAGCGGCATGTTCACCCAGTACGTGGGCGGCGACGGCATGGTGGGCGACAGCCTGATCGAGGCCATCGGGGCGGACGTGCTCGAGGGCATGATCGCCACCCGTCCGGGTAGCCCCGAATTGCCGGGGACCGACATGTTCAAGGCACAGGCCGAGGAGGCCGGCATCGATCCCAGTGCGGTGTTTGCCGCCCAGGCCTACGATGCCGCCTTCCTGCTGGCGATGGCCATCGAGCAGAACGGCAGTGCCGAACGCGAGGGGGTCAGTGAGGCCCTGCGCAGCGTGGCCTCCGCTCCGGGTGAAGTGATCCTGCCCGGCGAGTGGGAGAAGGCGGTGGAACTGATCGCCGCCGGCACCGAGATCGACTACCAGGGCGCCTCCGGCAACCATGAGTTCAGCGCGAAGGGTGACGTGCCCGGCGTGGTGCTGGTGATGGCGGTCGAGGACGGCACCTTCACCAGCAAGGGTCACGTCGACCTCTGAGGAATGTGACGCCTCCGCCGGCCGGAGGCGCATATGAAAAGGCGAATGAACGAAGGCCCCGGCGGGTAACCGCCGGGGCCTTTTTCGGTTCATCACCGGTCAGGCTGGCACCGGTGCTCTTCGTGGCGATGCGGCTCTGCTTCAGCCGTGGTGCTTCACCTTCTCCGGCAGCAGCCCCTTGGGCGCGTAGCGCAGCACCAGGGTGATCAGCAGCCCGATCACGAACACCCGTGCCTGCAGCGCCCGGCTGTCCATGTTGGTCGGTGTTTCCCAGCCAAGGCCTGCGCCCAGGGCCATTGCCAAGTCCATCAGGTACAGCGCCATGGGAGCCGACATGATCCAGATGATATAGACCGCCACGGCGCCGAAGATGGTGCCCAGATTGTTGCCGGGCCCGCCGAGGATGACCATCACCAGCACCAGGAAGGTGTGGTTGAGCGGCAGGTAGCCCTGGGGGTCGAACATGCTGTTGAAGCTGGCCAGCGCGGCGCCGCCGATGCCCATCAGGATGCAGCCCAGCACGAAGATCTCCAGGCGACGCTTGTTGATGTCCTTGCCCATGGCGGCGGCGGAGATCTCGTTGTCGCGGATGGCACGTATCATCCGCCCCCAGGGGGCATGGTAGGCGCGGGTGAGCAGGAAGAAGATCGCCGCGATCATCACCGCGGTCACCGAGAGGTAGAGCGCCCGGGCCAGGGTGAAGCCGACGGCCTCAGCCCCCGGTACCGGCCAGGGCAACGGCGAGACGGTGGCGGTACCGCGTGTCAGCCAGTCGGAGTTCTTGAGGAAGGCCTTGATGATCTCGGCGATGCCCAGGGTGGCGATCGCCAGGTAGTCGCTGCGCAGCCCCAGGCAGACCCGACCGATGAAGAAGCCCACGACGCCGGCGAGCGCGCCGCCGACGACCCAGCCCACGCCGACCGGCAGGCCCAGGCCGCCGATGAAGCCGGCCTGGGACTCGATCTGGTCGGTCACGCCGCGGAAGGCATTGATCACCACCAGATAGAGCACCACCCCGAGCACCACGGCGATGATGGTGCGCAGCATCTTCGGCACGCCGAGGCGGTCGAGCCGGGTGGCGCCGAAGACCAGCAGAGCGGCGGCGATCATGTAGAGCAGCACCATGCCCAGTTCTCCGGGCAGTTCGCTGCCCCAGAAGTCTGGATTTATCGGGATGCTGAAGAACATGGCGCAGAAGCCGCCCAGGGCCACGAAGCCCATCACGCCGGCGTTGAACTGCCCCGCATAGCCCCACTGGATAGTCAGGCCCAGGGCCAGGATGGCGTAGCAGGAGGCTTCCACCAGCATGCGGGTGCTGTAGGCGCTGCCCATGACGGCGTAGACCCCCAGCACGGCAACCAGCAGGGCGACGAGGAGGACCAGTTCCCGCACGGGGAAGCGGCCAGGGGCGGCGACGGTATCGGTTCGTCTCGTGTTCATCAGATCACCTTGCCCTTGAAGATGCCGGTGGGGCGCCATACCAGGATGACGACCAGGATGAAGAAGGGCACCACGATCTTGTATTCGGTGCCGACGAAGGCCAGGTTGCCGCCCTGGGTCAACCATTCCGGCAGGCTGTCACGGAAGGGCCGCAGCATCACGCTCCAGTTGAACACCGCCAGGGTCTCGGCGAAGCCCACCACGAAGCCGCCGGCGACGGCGCCGAACGGGTGGCCCACGCCGCCGACGATGGCGGCGGCGAAGATCGGCAGCAGCAGGAAGAAGCTGAGGTCGGGCTTGAAGGTCACATCCAGCGACAGCAGGGTGCCAGCGATGGCGGCGAGCCCCCCGGCGATCACCCAGGTCACGGCGACGATGGTGTTGGTGTTGATACCCGAGGCCTGGGCCAGGTCGGGGTTGTCGGACATGGCGCGCATCGCCTTGCCGAGCCGCGAGCGGGTCAGGAAGAAGTGCAGACCCACCACGGCGAGCACGGTGATCACGAAGAGATAGAGCTGCGGCTCGGTGATCACCACCGGGACCCGCACGTTCTCGAAGGGGAGAGCGAGGCGGAAGATCTCCTTGCGGTCATCGACGTAGAGGCTCTGCCCGCCGGTACCCGAGAACAGCCGGATCAGGCCCTGGAGCATCAGGGTCACCCCCAGCGAGCCGATGACCAGCACAATGGGCTTGACCCCGTGGGCGCGCAGCGGCTTGTAGAAGGCGCGGTCGATGCCCACGGCGAGCAGGGCGGTGAGCGCCATGGCCACGGGCAGCAGGACCAGGGCTGCGGGTACACCGAAGGCGTCGCCTGCGCCGGGGAAGGCGGTGCTCAACAGCAGCACCATGAAGGCGCCGAAGGTCATCATGTCGCCATGGGCGAAGTGGGCGAAGCGCATGATGCTGAAGATCAGCGTCACGCCCACCGCGCCGATGGCGTAGATCGAGCCGGTCACGCTGCCGGCAATCACCACGTTGTTGATGAAGAAGACGAGTTCGTTCACGACATTGTTCTCCAGTACTGGCTCCGGGGACTAGCCACCGAGGAAGCTCTTGGCGACTTCCGGGTCGGCCAGCAGGGCGGCACCGGTATCGGTGAATCGGTTCTGGCCGGCGGCCAGCACGAAGCCCTTGTCGGCGATGCCCAGGGCCTGCTTGGCGTTCTGCTCGACCATCAGGATGCCCACGCCGGCCGAATTGACCAGCTTCACCTGCTCGAAGATCTCGTTCATGTAGAGCGGCGAGAGGCCGGCGGTGGGCTCATCGAGCAGCAACAGGCTGGGCTCGGCCATCAGCGCCCGGCCCATGGCCACCATCTGTCGCTGGCCGCCGGAGAGTTCGCCGGCCGGCTGGTGGCGTTTGTCATAAAGCGGCGGGAAGAAGTCGAAGACCTGCTTCAGCATGCGTTTGACGTTGCCGGGCTTGAGGAAGGCTCCCATTTCCAGGTTCTCCTTCACCGAGAGGCTCGGGAAGACGTTGTTCTCCTGGGGCACGAAGCCCATGCCCTTCTGCACCAGCTTGTTGGTGGGCAGGTTCTGGATCGGCTCGCCACGCAGCAGGATCTCGCCCTGATTGACATGGAGCAGGCCGAAGACGGCCTTGAGCATGGTGGATTTGCCGGCCCCGTTGGGGCCGACGATCACGCCGATCTGGTCGGCCTCGATGGTCATGTCCACCCCATTGAGGATGTTCATGCCTCCGTAGCCACCGTACACGTCGCGTGCGTCGAGTAATGGCATGGTCAGACGTTCTCTGCGTTCGTTTTCGGGATGCGCTTCATGGGCGCGTGTCGCCGAGAGGCGTTGGTGCCGCCGGCCCCGTCAGGGCGCTGGGCTCCCATCAGGATGCTGCACCAAAGTAGGCCTCGATGACCTCGGGGTTGTTCTGGATCTCCTCGATGCTGCCCTCGACCATCACGCTGCCCTGGGCCAGCACGATCACCGGGTCACAGAGCCGCGCGATCATGTCCATGTCGTGTTCGATGACCAGGAAGGTGTAGCCCATCTCGCGGTTGAGCCGTTCGATGTTGGTCACCAGGTCGCCGAGCAGGGTGCGGTTGACGCCCGCGGCGATCTCGTCGAGCAGCACCACCCGGGCGTCGGTCATCATCGTGCGGCCGAGCTCGAGGAGCTTCTTCTGGCCCCCTGAGAGGTTGCCGGCGAGCTCGTTGCGCACATGGTGCAGGCCGATGAAGTCGATCACCTCAAGTGCGCGGCGGCGCACCTCGGCCTCCTGATGGCTTACCAGCGAGGGCTTTAGCCAGGCGTCGAAGAGGCTCTCGCCGGCCTGGGCCGGAGGCACCATCATCAGGTTCTCCAGCGCCGTCATGTGGGAGAACTCGTGGGCGATCTGGAAGGTGCGCAGCAGACCCTTGTGGAACAGCTCGTTGGCGGGACGGTTGGTGATGTCCTCGCCGTCGAGCAGGATCCGGCCGCTGTCCAGCGGCAGGGCCCCGGCCATGATGTTGAACAGCGTCGACTTGCCGGCGCCGTTGGGCCCGATCAGGCCGGTGATCGAGCCCTCCTCTACCTGGATCGAGCAGTCATTGATGACCTTGAGGCCCCCGAAGGCCTTGTGGACGTGTTGTACGTCGATGATCGCTGCCATGTCGGATTCCGTTGGTTGTTGTTCTCACAGCTCCTGGCTGTCATCGGCGAGGAAGGTGCGGCCCGCGGCGAAGGCACCGACGATCACCATGGCGCCGATGGCCGGGATCAGGTAACCCTCCACCTGAGGGATGCTGCGCAGGAAGACGAAGGCCACTGCCGCCGGCGCCACGAAGCGGACCAGGAAGCGCCAGCTGAGGAACCAGCGCTCGTTGGTATGCATCTCCTTCATCACCTCGGAGTGGGTCAGCGCCCAGCCGGCGAACAGCGCGATCAGCAGGCCGCCCAGCGGCATGAAGATGTTGGTCAGCAGCTCGATGAAGCCGAAGGCGCTGCGCCCGAAGAGGGCGTGGAAGATCGTGCCCTCGGCCCAGAGGTTGAAGCTGACCACGGTGAGCAGCCCCAGCGCCCAACTGGCGATGACCATGATGGTCACGGCCTGGGGGCGGGTCATGTCGAAGCGCTCGACCAGGAAGGCCGCCACGGGCTCGATCAGCGAGATCGACGAGCTGATGGCCGCGCCCAGCACGAGGATGAAGAAGACGCCACCGACCAGGGCCCCGCCAGGCATCTCGGCGAACGCCAGCGGCAGGGTGACGAACATCAGCCCGGGTCCCTCGCCGGGGTTCAGGCCGGAGCCGAAGACCAGCGAGAAGATCGCCAGGCCCGCCACCATGGCCACGGCGGTATCGACGATGGCAATGGCGAAGGCGGTGCGGGTCAGCGAGGACTCACCCGGCATGTAGGCGCCATAGGCCATGATCGCGCCCATGCCGAGGCTCAGGGTGAAGAAGGACTGCCCCATGGCCTGCAGCCAGCCCTCGAGGCTCAGGTCGGCGAGGTTGAAGGTGAACAGGAAGCCGGCCGCGGCGCCGATATCGCCGACGATGGCGCCATAGCCCAGCACCACCAGCAGGATCACGAACAGCGAAGGCATCAGCAGCCGCAGGCCGTTCTCGATGCCCTTGTGGATACCCAAGGCGACGATCAGTGCCGAGGCGGCGATGAACAGGGTGTGGTAGAGGGTCAGCAGCGAAGGTGAGGCGAGCAGGTCATCGAAGCTCTGGCGAGCCCCGGCGGCATCGATCTCGGTCATCCCGCCGGTCAGCATCAGCCCGGTATAGTGGATCGCCCAGCCGGCGATCACCGAGTAGAAACTCAGGATCAGGAAGGCCGAGGCGGCGCCCAGCCAGCCGATGGACTCCCAGGCCCGGGAGGTCTTGTGGGTGCGAGTCAGAAAACGCATGCCCATGATCGGGCTGCGGCGGCTGTTGCGCCCGAGCATGATCTCGGCGATCAGGATGGGGATGCCCACGGCGAAGATGGTCAGGGCATAGACCAGGATGAAGGCGCCCCCGCCGTTCTCGCCGGTCAGGTAGGGGAAACGCCACAGGTTGCCAAGTCCGACGGCCGAGCCGACGGCGGCTAGAAGAAAGGTGCCCTTGTGGGTCCAGACGTTGTGCGTGCTCATGTGAATCCAGGGTTGCCTTGGTTGGCCTTGTGGGCCTGCGTCGCCAACTTTGCGGCACAAGGGCCTTGGCTGGCTAGCTGGCCAGCGTTTAGGGGACGTTGGCGCCGGTGGTGGCCACCGACGCCAGGATCAGTCTTCCTGCTCGTCCGGCTCCTCTGGATATCGAGGCTCCAGGGCACGGTAGGCGTCGGGAAGGCGCACCGTGTCGCCGAGCGAGAGGTCGCCGACGCTCTGCTTGCGCCGGCCGTTGTCGTTGGCAATCAGCGCCACCACCTCGCCGATATTGGTGTCCTCGACCCGGGCCTCGACCTTCACTCGGACCGTGAACTCCCGGTAGAGGGCCGAGAGGATGCTGCCCGGCTGAGGCGGGCGGTAGTCGTCGGGATGGTCGGCATAGTAGCTCAGGACGCTCTCGGCGCCGGGGTCGTCCCATTCCACGTGCTTGTGCATGACGGCTCTCCTTGGTTGGGTGAATCCCGCCTCCAGCATAGCCGCCAGCGCTGCGTAAGGCAGCACGCCGAGGCTGGAAACGACAGAGCCCGCCGGGGCGGGCTCCGGAGGGTGGCGGGCCGGCTTACTTCTTGCTGGCGCGCTTGCGCTCGTTTTCGGTCAGGTGCTTCTTGCGCAGGCGGATGAAGTGGGGAGTGATTTCCACCAGTTCATCGTCGTCGAGAAACTCGATGGCCTGCTCCAGGCTGAACTTCACCGGCGGGGTCAGCACGATGTTCTCATCGTTACCCGAGGCGCGCATGTTGTCGAGCTTCTTGCCCTTGGTGGGGTTCACCACCATGTCGTTGGCCCGATTGTTGATGCCGATCAGCATGCCCTCGTAGACCTCGGTGCCATGGTCGATGATCAGCTTTCCGCGTTCCTGCAGGGCATAGAGGGCATAGGCCAGGGCCTTGCCGGGGACCATGGAGACCAGCACGCCGTTGCGCCGCTCGATGGAGGCGTCGGGCTTGAGGGGGCCGTAATGGTCGAAGCGGCTGGTGAGAATGCCCGTGCCGGAGGTCAGTGTCAGGAACTGGCCGCGGAAGCCGATCAACCCGCGGGCGGGGATGATGAAGTCCAGGCGCACGCGGCCCTTGCCGTCGGGGTTCATGTTGACCAGTTCGCCCTTGCGGTAGCCGATCTCCTCCATGACGGCGCCCTGGTGCTGCTCCTCGCAGTCGATGATCACTTCCTCGTAGGGCTCCCGCTTCTCCCCGTCGATCTCCCGGATGATCACCTCGGGGCGGCCCACGGCCAGCTCGAAGCCTTCGCGGCGCATGGTCTCGATCAGTACCGAGAGGTGCAGCTCGCCACGACCGGAAACGATGAACTTTTCCGGGCTCTCGCCCTGCTCGACCCGCAGCGCCACGTTGTGGATCAGTTCCTGCTCGAGGCGATCCTTGATGTTGCGGCTGGTGACGAACTTGCCGTCCTTGCCGGCGAAGGGCGAGTCATTGACCTGGAAGGTCATGGAGACGGTCGGCTCGTCCACGGAGAGCGGCGGCAGTGCTTCGACGGCGGCCGGATCGCAGAGAGTGTCGGAGATCGCCAGGGCGTCGATGCCGGTGATGCAGACGATGTCGCCGGTGGCGCCTTCGTCGGTTTGCACGCGCTCAAGGCCCAGGTGGGTCATGACCTGGCCGATCTTGCCCTTGCGGGTATTGCCTTCCTTGCTGATCACGGTGACCTGCTGGTTCGGCTTGACCGTGCCGCGGGTGATGCGACCCAGGCCGATGACACCCACGTAGCTGGAGTAGTCCAGGGCGGAGATCTGCATCTGGAAGGGGCCGTCGAGCTCTACCTTGGGCGGCTCGACGATGTCGACGATGGACTGGAACATCGGCGTCATGTCCTCGGCCAGTTCATCCGGATCCGGTCCGGCGATGCCGTTGAGCGCCGAGCAGTAGATGATCGGGAAGTCGAGCTGGTCGTCGCTGGCGCCGAGGTTGTCGAAGAGGTCGAAGATCTGGTCGATGACCCAGTCAGGACGCGCGCCTGGGCGATCGATCTTGTTGACCACGACGATGGGCTTGAGGCCCTGATCGAAGGCCTTCTGGGTCACGAAGCGGGTCTGCGGCATGGGGCCGTCGACGGCATCGACCAGCAGCAGTACCGAGTCCACCATGGACATGACGCGCTCGACCTCGCCGCCGAAGTCGGCGTGTCCGGGCGTGTCGACGATGTTGATGTGGTAGCCCTGGCCGTCGGGGGCCTGCCAGTGGATCGCCGTGTTCTTGGCCAGGATGGTGATGCCGCGTTCCTTCTCCTGGTCATTGGAGTCCATGATGCGCTCCTGCCCCTCGGCCTTGCGGTCCAGAGTGCCTGACTGGCTGAGCAGTTTGTCGACCAGGGTGGTCTTGCCATGGTCGACGTGAGCGATGATGGCGATGTTGCGAAGATTCTCGATCACGACGGGATCCTGCTGACAAAATTGGGGGCGCATTATAGAGGCAGGGCGATGACGGCTACCAGCCTTGTCGCCGTGAATCTTGTGCTGCGACCGTATATCAGTGGCTTGGGAGCTCGCCGAGAGCGTAAAAGTCATCGTTCGGTTCAATCTATGCCGGAAGCGACCCTCGCCTTACGTGCAGGGTATGATCGGCTGGTGCTGAGCCTGCTGTTCCAGCATGGTGCAATATTCGAGCTATTCGCACTATTGAAGTGCTTATATATGGTTAAGTCTTAGGCATGCCGGGGTGAAATGGCGATACTGGTGCATGATGTCACGGGGAGGGTGAAACTAAAGATATTTTCTATCAACAAGTTGCCATGAACATGCCGTGCGGTGGTGCAAAACTGGCACGCTGCCTGCATGATGCTTGGCAGTGCCATGCTTTCGCATGGCGGCCGTGGGCAGTGGCCCGTCGGCATGCTACAAACACGTGCTGGACTCGCCAGCACCATTGCATTACAACAGCTCAACCTTTCAAGCCTAGCTTACACAGTGGAGGACTCTAATGTCTGTCAAGACGCTCGCCCTGATTGAAGAACATGACGTGAAGTGGGTCGACCTGCGCTTCACCGATACCCGCGGCAAGGAACAGCACGTGACCATTCCGGCCCGTGATGTCGACGAGGAGTTTTTCGAGAACGGTCAGATGTTCGACGGTTCCTCCATCAACGGCTGGAAGGGCATCAACGAGTCCGACATGATCCTGCGCCCCGAGGATGGTTCCGGCTTCCTCGACCCCTTCACCGAGGACGCTACCCTGGTGCTGCGCTGCGACATCATCGAGCCGGCCACCATGCAGGGCTACGAGCGCGATCCCCGCTCCATCGCCAAGCGCGCCGAGGCCTACCTGCAGTCCACTGGGCTTGGCGACACCGCCTTCTTCGGCCCGGAGCCCGAGTTCTTCATCTTCGATGAGGTGCACTGGAAGGCCGACATCGAAGGCGCCATGTACAAGATCTCCTCCGAGGAAGGCGCCTGGGCCACCGACCGCAACATCGAGGGCGGTAACCTCGGCCACCGTCCGCGGGTCAAGGGCGGCTATTTCCCTGTCCCGCCTGTGGACAGCTTCCACGACATCCGTGGCGCCATGTGCAACACTCTGGAGGCCATCGGCCAGAGCGTCGAGGTGCACCACCACGAGGTGTCCAACGCCGGCCAGAACGAGATCGGCGTGAAGTTCAATACGCTGGTCAAGAAGGCCGACGAGGTCCAGGAGCTGAAGTACGTCATCCACAACGTGGCTCACGCCTACGGCAAGACCGCCACCTTCATGCCCAAGCCCCTGGTCGGTGACAACGGCAGCGGCATGCACGTCCACCAGTCCTTCTGGAAGGATGGCAGCAACCAGTTTGCCGGTGACGAGTACGCGGGCCTCTCCGAGATGGCGCTCTACTACATCGGTGGCATCATCAAGCACGCGCGTGCCCTGAACGCCTTCACCAACGCCTCCACCAACTCCTACAAGCGTCTGGTGCCGGGCTTCGAGGCGCCGGTGATGCTGGCCTACAGTGCCCGCAACCGCTCCGCCTCCATTCGCATCCCCTACACCGCGAGCCCCAAGGGCAAGCGCATCGAGGCCCGTTTCCCGGACCCGACCGCCAACCCCTACCTGTGCTTCGCGGCGATGCTGATGGCCGGCATCGACGGCATCAAGAACAAGATTCATCCCGGCGACGCCATGGACAAGAACCTCTATGACCTGCCGCCGGAAGAGGGCAAGTCCATCCCGACCGTGGCCGAGAGCCTGGACCAGGCCTTGGAGGCACTGGATGCCGACCGCGCCTTCCTGGTCGAGGGTGGCGTCTTCACCGACGACATGATCGATGCCTACATCGAGCTCAAGGAAGAGGACGTCGAGCGTATCCGCATGACGACCCATCCGGTCGAGTTCGACATGTACTACAGCTGCTGATCCCGCGGCGCCATGGCGCCGCGTCCAGCACCAGAAGAGGCACGCCCCTGGGGCGTGCCTCTTTTTTTTGCTACGGCAGCAGCATATGGCCGGCGATGCCCAGGGCAAATTCCATCACCGCGCCCAGCGGCGGCCCCCAGTGGCATCGCCATGCCGGCCATCAGCGTGAGGGCGACCACTGTCTGCCATGCTTCCATGCTGAATCCTCCTCGCCTTGTGGTGTCGGAAGGGTATCCTATCCACATTGGCTGTGATGTCGCATGCGGATTCCGTGACGGCCCCTGCTGGTTTAGTCTGAACGCATGTGGACGCCGCATTGCTAGGATGGTGTCTGGATGTCGATGATCCCCGGGAGGGACGCATGAAAAAGGCAGTCGTGTTACTGGCGCTGGGCCTGTCGGTGAGCGTGGTGGCTCACGCTCAGACTATCTATCGCTCCACGGATGCTCAGGGCAACGTGGTATTCACCGACAATCCGGAGGGTGGAGGCGAGGAGATGACCCTCGACCCGCTTACCGTGGTGCCCAGTACCAGCGAGCCGGCTCTCATGGCACCAGAGGTCCAGGGTGCCGAGGGAGGCGGCGGCACAGCATCGCCGGGGCAGCCGTTCATGCCCTACGATAGCTTCGGTATCCTTTCGCCTCGACAGGATGAGACCCTGCCCACCGGAGCGGCCGGGAATGTGCAGGTGAGCCTGGGGATCCAGCCGAGCCTGCGCGAGGACCATCGTGTGCGGCTGCTGGTGGACGGTCAGATCAGCCAGTCGGCCATGAACACCGATACCTTCCTGTTGAACAACCTGGAGCGCGGAGAGCACCTGCTGCAGGCCGAGCTGCTGGACGCCAGCGGGGCGGTGCGACATCGCACCTCGCCGGTGACCCTCTATGTGCAGCGAGCCAGTGTCAACCTGCCCGGGAATCCCAACAGCACAGGTAATTAGCTTTCCCGTCGCCGGCCACATCGGCCGCTTTGTCCGGACGGCACTCAAAGGCCCTGCGAGCCCCCGTCTCGAGAGGAGGACCACTTCGATGCCTTCGATCATGCCGACAGGGTGAAGGAGGGTCGCGCCTTTGATGCCCGCAGGCGGCTGCATGGGGGAGTTGCCTGGCGACGCCGTTCCTCGGTGCGCGAATGGCGTCCGGAACCGCCCCGCCGTTTGCCGTCCCACCGCCAGCCGAGCTATCACCAGCCGAGCTATCACCAGCCGAGCTATCACCAGCCGAGCTATCAGCATCCGGCCAGCCCCCAGCCCCCAGCCCCCAGCCGCCTCGCCATACGCCGCCCCAAGTCGTCTCACCACCCGAAGAGCCCCGAGGTTGATAGCGCCTCGTCCTTGCTCGGATGCACGGGAGCGGGCGCTCGGCATCTTTATGCACTAAAATGGTGCATAGTTATGGTGCGGCCTTGCCCTACAAGGGCACCAGGGGATGCGTCATGAAGTGGCGCGTTTCTTGCAGGTCTTCCTTCGATGGATGCTCAAGGCGCTTCTTCTGGAAGCGGGAAACGGATCGTGCGGGACGTCCCCATGTATCAACGCTTGATGGAACACCTCACCACTGCGGTGCTGCTGCTCGATGGCAAGCTTCGGCTGTGCTGGATGAATCCGGCCGCCGAGGCGTTGCTGGCGGTCAGCCTTGGCCGCCTGAAGGGGCAGCCCCTGCCGTCTCTGGTGACCGGTGATGAGGATATCGGGGCCCTGCTCGCCAAGGCGCTAGACGAATTCCATCCGTTCACCCAGCGCGAGGCGCGCCTGACCCTGGTCACCGGCGAGGTGCTCACCGTCGACTACACGGCCTCGCCCCTGTCCGCGGATGAACTGTTGATCGAGGTGGAGCCCCGCGACCGGCTGCTGCGGATCTCCCGCGAGGAATCGTTGCAGAGTCGCCAGGAGACCATCAAGGTGCTGGCCCGCGGGCTGGCCCATGAGGTCAAGAACCCTCTGGGCGGCATCCGTGGTGCGGCCCAGCTGCTGGAGCGAGACCTCGATGATCCCGGGCTTCAGGAGTTCACCCACATCATCATCGAAGAGGTCGACCGCCTGCGGGACCTCGTCGATTCGATGCTGGGTCCCAACCGGGTGGTCCACCACGAGCCCCTGAACATTCACAAGGTCCTGGAGCGGGTCCGCTCGCTTTTGCTCGTCGAGCATCCGTCGGTATGGATCGAGCGCGACTACGATCCCAGCCTGCCGGACCTGTCCGGCGACGAGTCGCAGATGATTCAGGCGGTCCTCAACGTGGCTCGCAATGCCGTGGAGGCGATGACCGAGTCCAGCACCACGTCGCCGCGGCTGGTGCTGCGGACCCGCGCCCGCCGCCAGTTCACCCTGGGCGCCGAACGTCACCGGCTGGTCTGCGAAGTGGCGATCATCGACAACGGCCCGGGGATCCCCAGGTCGCTGCGCGAGACGCTCTTCTACCCCATGGTCTCCGGCCGCGCCGAGGGCAGCGGCCTGGGGCTCTCCATTGCCCAGTCGATCCTGCACCAGCACCAGGGGCTGATCGAGTGCGATTCCGCGCCAGGGCACACCCAATTCCGACTGCTGATACCGCTGGAGAAGCGTCATGACTGATGTCGCACGCGTCGTGGTCGTCGACGACGATCGCGCCATTCGCTGGGTGCTGGAGCGTGCCCTGGCTCAGCCTGACCTCGAGGTCGAAGCACACGAGCGTGCCGACCATGCCCTCGAACGCCTGCTCGAGGACCCGCCGGACGTGCTGGTCACCGATATCCGCATGCCGGGGATCGATGGTCTGGACCTGATGGCCCGGGTGCGCGAGGTTCATCCGGAGCTCCCGGTGATCGTGATGACCGCACACTCGGACCTCGACAGCGCCGTGGCCTCCTATCAGGGAGGCGCCTTCGAGTACCTGCCCAAGCCCTTCGACGTGGATGAGGCACTGGCCTTGGTGCGCCGTGCGGTGGCCCATGCCCGCGAACGGCGGCGACCGGTCAGCGTCCCCGAGGGGCTCGAGGCCGAGATCATCGGCGAGGCGCCTGCCATGCAGGAGGTGTTCCGCGCCATCGGCCGACTGTCGAAATCGCACATCACGGTGCTGATCAACGGCGATTCCGGTACTGGCAAGGAGCGTGTCGCGCAAGCCTTGCACCAGCACAGTCCGCGTGCCGGCAAGCCCTTCATCGCGCTGAACATGGCCGCGATTCCCAAGGATCTGATCGAGTCGGAGCTGTTCGGCCACGAGAAGGGCGCGTTCACTGGTGCCACGGCCCAGCGTCAGGGGCGGTTCGAGCAGGCGAACGGCGGCACCCTGTTGCTCGACGAGATCGGCGACATGCCCGCCGATACCCAGACCCGCCTGCTCCGAGTGCTGGCCGATGGCGAGTTCTTCCGGGTGGGCGGCCACACCTCGGTGAAGGTGGACGTGCGGATCATCGCCGCCACTCACCAGAATCTCGAGACCCTGGTGGAGAATGGGCGTTTCCGCGAGGACCTGTTCCATCGCCTCAATGTGATACGCGTGCACCTGCCCAATCTGGCCGAGCGTCGGGAGGACATCCCGCGGCTGGCGCGCCACTTCCTGTCCGAGGCGGCCAAGGAACTCACCACCGACATCAAGGTGCTCACGGCCGAGGCCGAGGCCCATATCACCCGGCTGCCCTGGCCGGGTAACGTTCGTCAGCTTGAGAATACCTGCCGCTGGCTGACCGTGATGGCCTCCGGTCGCGAGGTGCTCATCCAGGATCTGCCGCCGGAGCTGCGCCAGCCCGGGGCCACCGAGGGCAACGTAGGTGACTGGCGAACCGCCTTCCGGGACTGGGCCGACAGGGCGCTGGCCGCCGGCCATACCCACCTGCTCGAGGAGGCCGTGCCGGACTTCGAGCGGATCCTGATCGAGACCGCGCTCAAGCACACCGGGGGTCGCAAGGGGGAGGCCGCCGAGCTGCTGGGCTGGGGCCGCAATACCCTGACCCGGAAGCTGAAGGCGCTGCTGCCGGCGCTGGCCGATGGTGAGTGAACCATCGAGGGGAGGCCGGGTACCCAGAGCGATGGCCTAGCCTGGAAGCAGATTGTCTAGCCCGGAAGCCGATGGCCGCCGACCGGTAGGCAGTTCGAGTTGACCTCCTTCGTCAGTCCCCGGGCCGTGCCGGCTCTGGCCGATGCCCGCGAGCTGATGTCTTCCCTGCGAGATACGCCAGATGTCCATTTCTTTGCGCTGGTGCCGAACCTTCGCGTTGCCGAGCGTGCCCTGGAGGCGGGGGTCGACTCGGTGGTGTTGTTCGTCTCTGCCTCGCAGACTCACAACGCCAAGAACGTCAATTGCCGCGTCGAGGACTCCTTGGCGGGTTTCGAGCAGATCGCCCGCCACCTCGAGGGCAGCGGCATCGAGGTCCGTGGAGCCATGACCACTGCCTTCGGCTGCCCCTTCGAGGGGGATATCGATGTACAAGTCATTGGCCGTATTGCCAGCCACTTCGCCGACCTTGGAGCGAACCGGCTGTCGCTGGGCCACGGGGTGCTGGGCTATTCGCTGCGCAAGCTGGAGATTCCCACGGTGCCGGTGGTGCTGGGCCTGCTGGGTGGGCAGATGGAGTTCAACCTGCGGCGTGCCATGGCGATCTCGGCCGGGGAGTGGAACATTCTGTGGAGCAGCGGTATCTCGATGGGCATCTACCTCTTCGCCGTCACCCTGATCGTCGCCGGCCTGGTCTACTCCTGGGTCGTCAGGGCGCGTCTTTCCTAGGCCGTCGGGGCTGGGCGCCGGCCCCCGGGGCTGCCAGAATGGGTCCTCCAAGGAGAGATTGCCCATGACGCAGATGAGCTGGGAGCGGTTGCTCGATCCGGGACGGCTGCATGACCGCCGCGACTCACGCCCCGGCAATGGCCGTGGCGAGATCGGCCGCAGCCCCTTCCACAAGGACCATGACCGGATCGTCTTCGCCGGCTCCTTCCGCCGCCTGGGGCGCAAGACTCAGGTACACCCGCTGACCGACAACGACCATATCCACACCCGCTTGACGCATTCGCTGGAGGTGGGCTGCGTAGGCCGCTCGCTTGGCATGATCGCCGGTGAGCTGCTGCGCGACCGCCTGCCCGACTGGATCACACCGGCAGACCTGGGGGTGATCGTCCAGGCAGCGTGCCTGGGGCATGACATCGGCAACCCACCCTTCGGTCATGCCGGCGAATACGCCATTCGCGACTGGTTCGCCCGCGCCGAGGCCGATGGCAGCGGGCTGCTGGAGGGGTTGTCGGCGCTCGAACGCCAGGACCTGCTGACCTACGAGGGCAACGCCCAGGGTTTTCGCATCGTCACCCAGATTGAATACAACCAGTTCCGTGGCGGCATGCGTCTCACCACCGCCACCCTGGGTACCCTGCTCAAGTATCCCTGGACGGTGGAGCACGGCGGGGCGGCCGGTAAGTTCGGCTGCTACCAGAGCGAGCGCGAGCTGCTGGAGGAGGTGGCCGACCGGCTCGGCCTGTTGCCCCGGGGCCAGGGGCGCTGGTGCCGTCACCCGCTGGCCTGGCTGGTCGAGGCCGCCGACGACATCTGCTATGCGCTGCTCGACCTCGAGGATGGCCTGGAGATGGGTATCCTGGGGTTCAACGAGGTGGCCGAGATTCTTACCCAGATCGCCGGCGGCGTTCCCCAGGATTATGCCGAGATGGAGCGTGATGGGGTCTCCCAGCGCCGTCGCATCGCCGCGCTGCGTGGGGCGGCCATGGAGCGGGCGGTGAACGACGTCGGTGCGGTCTTCGTGCAGCACGAGGCGGAACTGCTGGGCGGTCGCCTCAAGGACGACCTGCTGGAGCTCTGCCACCCGGACCTGGGCTGGGGGGTGAAGACGGCCAAGCAGCTGGCCCGCAAGCGGATCTTCCAGAACGAGCGCAAGGCCAAGCTGGAGATCGGCGCCCATACCACCCTGGGGATCCTGCTGGAGGCCTTCATCGGCGCCGCCCATGAACTGCATCACCATGGCCGGTCCACCTTCAAGCACCAGCGGGTGCTGGCGCTGATCGGCGAGAACACGCCGCGACCCTCATGGAGCCTCTACGACAGTTACCGGCGCATGCTCGACTTCATCGGTGGCATGACCGATCACTTCGCGGTGGACCTGGCCCAGGAAATGGGCGGTCGCCTGCGGCGGGATTGATCATGGGGCATGCAGCCTTGCACGGCTGTTGCGACAAGCCTGCAGTCGCTGCGCGACCCCCTTCGATGGATCAGCTCGAGCGATCCACCGGGGGAAGGTCCCGCCGGCTGGCGCGCTGGTGAAGGGCGACGATCACGGCGTCGTGGGCGGCGGTGTCGAGCTCTCCCAGGCGGGCCGCGGAGAGGCGCATGGCCAGGTCTCCACCACCGACCACCAGCAGGTCATCCGGCGCCGCGCTGGTGTCGATCTCCCATCCGGGCAGGGCCAGTACCCCCTTGACCGGCACTGCCGTACCGACCTGGTGTTCCAGCCAGGCCGTCAACCAGCGAGTGGCCTGGCGGGTCTTGCCCAGCGGGAGACGCTCGCTCCACCCGGGGAAGCGCAGGCGCTCGGCTTCCACGACGACGCGATTGTCCTCCTGGCCACCGGGGGTGATGGCCGGCGTGCGGGCGCGGGTCTCGACCACGAAGATGCCGTGGGGGGTGACCGCCACATGGTCGATGGTATAGCCGTCGCCCGGGACGTCGTGGAAGACGAAGTAGGGGTGCTCCTCGGGGCGGATCAGCCGCTCGAGCTCCTGGCCCACGGCGAGTTCACAGGCCAGCCCCAGCTTGAGCCGGCGGATGCGCTGGAAGTCGCGGATCAGCAGGAAGCAGAATACCAGCGCCAGCAGGGTGCAAAGCGCTCCGTAGAGCGCCCACTCGATCCAGTCCTGCTCGCTGGCGAAGAGCATGCGACCCATGCCGTAGACCAGTGGTGCCAGGGTGACGATGGGCCCGAGGGCACCGTCGAGGAACAGGTTGGCGAAGGCGCGATCGAGGCGGTCGCGCAGACTCTGGCCGGGCTCGCGCAACGGGTGAGCGTCGAATGGTGAGTGCACCCGTGCATCGTGCAGGTTGCGCAGCGCCAGCACGATGACGGCGGTGGCCGCCAGCGGAAACAGGAAGATCAGGGGTAGCAGGTATTCCAGCCAGGCCATCGGGGTTCCTTGCCCTGAAGGGGAATCCCCATTCTAGACAACCTCCCCCCCGGGGAGCCATGCTCTTTCGTCGTGATCGGCGGGGAGCCCGAAGTGAGGCGCGAGCAGTGAGGCGCAAGCAGTGGGCAGCGAGGAGGTCGGCGTGAGACACAGCAGCATGAGAACGAGCACCCTGGCAGTCAAGGACCATGACCTGGAGGCGCTGCTGGCGTTCTTCGACCGGCACCCGCGGCTCGCCGTGCTCACTGGCGCCGGCATCAGCACCGCCAGTGGCATTCCCGACTACCGGGACGATCATGGCGACTGGAAGCGGCCGCCACCGATGCAGCACCAGGTGTTCATGGCCAGCCATGCGGCGCGACAGCGTTACTGGGCGCGGGCCCTGGTGGGCTTTCGCACCCTGCAGGAGGCCAGCCCCAATGCCGCCCATGCGGCCCTGGCCCGGCTAGAGGCGCTGGGGAAGGTGAATGGAGTGATCACCCAGAACGTCGACGGCCTGCACCAGAGGGCCGGCTCCCGGCGGGTGATCGACCTGCACGGCCGGGCCGACAGGGTGCGCTGCATGAGCTGTGGCACCCGGCGCATGCGCCATGACCTGCATGCCGAACTGGCCGACCGCAATCCACACTGGCAGCAGGTCGGTGCCCGGGCGGGGCCGGATGGCGATGCCGATCTCGAGGCCGACTTCTCCGCTTTCCGGGTGCCCGGCTGCACGCGCTGCGGTGACGGCATCTACAAGCCCGATGTGGTGTTCTTCGGCGACAGCGTGCCGCGGGCCAACGTGGAGGCCGCCTTCGCCCTGCTGGGGGAGAGCGATGCCCTGCTGGTGGTGGGCTCTTCGCTGATGGTCTTTTCCGGTTTCCGCTTCGCTCGGGCCGCGGCCAGGGAGGGGCGCCCCATCGCCTGCCTCAACCTGGGCCGAACGCGAGCCGACGACCTCTATACCCTGAAGGTGGAGGCCCCGGCCGACGCCCTGTCATCGCTGTGCGAGACGCTGGAGGGCGATGCTTGCCCGGCGGTCAGCCGCCGGCCAGCTTGACCCGGTAGCCGCGCTTCTCGAGTTCGCACTTCAACAGCTCGCGATGGTCGCCCTGGATCTCGATGATGCCTTCCTTGATGGCGCCGCCAGTGCCGCAGCGCTTCTTGAGCGCCTTGGCCAGGGTCTTGAGCTCTCCTGCCGGCAGCGGGATGCCCTCCAGGGTGGTGACGCCCTTGCCCTTGCGGCCGCTGGTCTCGCGGCGAATGCGTACGGTGCCATCGAGCTCGGCAAGGCGGTCCTGCTCGGCCCGCTCGGCACAGCAGCATTCGGTCAGGGGGCGGCGGCAGTCCGGGCAGGTGTCGCCATGCTCGGTGGAATAGACCAGTCCGCCGAGCTGGTCCTTCAGGGATGCCATGTCGGCCTCCTCATGTTCGATAGTGTCGTCGCGATGATAGCCATCCCGGCAGCGGGCTGCATCCGCCGATCTTTCCACAGGCGCAAGCGAGGGAGGGGGTGTGGATATCAGGCGTGGACCGCCATGGCGCGGCCGCTTTCCAGGTGGGCGATGACGGTGGGCAACTGGAACATGTTGCTGATCATGATCGCGCCGGCGGGTGTCTGCTCAACGTCGGGGAAGCGGTTGAGATGAATCACCGTCATTCCGGCGGCCAGGGCCCCCTTGACGCCGACCATGGCATCATCGATGACCACGCAATCCTCCGGTGCGAAACCCATCAGGCGGGCGGCATGGTGGAACAGGCGGGGGTCGGGCTTCCAGCATTGGGCGGTGTAGGCACTGAACAGGCGGTCGCCGAAGACGTTGGAGAGGCCGGTGGCGGCCAGCGAGGTGCGGATCTTGTTCTCCGGGCCGTTGGAGACCACGCCCATGGGATGGCCGGCAAGGGCGGCCAGCGCCTCGGTGGCGCCATCGATCGGATTGAGTTCGTCGGCCAGGCGTCGGTTGAGGTTGGCACGCATGCGGCATTCGAGGGTGTCGAGCCGCTCCGGGTCCACGCAGCCGTGGCGGTGCTCCAGTTCGGCGACGATGTGGCGAAAGCGGGCTCCGCGGAATTCACCCATGTAGTCGCTGGCCCGGAAGGGCAGGCCGGCGTCGGTCAGGCTGGATGACATCTCGTCGGCGAGCAGCGGCTCGCTGTCGACCAGGGTGCCGTCACAATCGAAGAGCAGGCAGAGGGGGTGTGCCATCACCGGGCCTCATGAAGAATCAAAAAGTTATAACGTCATTGTTACAGATATTGCGACTTCCTGCCCATCAGTAAAGCTCAGTTTCCCTTTTTTGTGAACAGTGTTCTTCAATATCGTGATGACGAGAGCCTCGCTAGCCCGGGAAACGTCGGATGCCATCATCGCCGCTGCCCGATTCCATCACGGCGCTGGCGTTCGCAGTCACCGAGGACTCATGCCTATACTGACGGCGCGTCTCGACCAGGAGCAGGCTCATGAATTTCGAACGCGTCGTATTCGGTTTTTTCATCATTCTTGCCCTGAGCCTCAATGCCGCGTTTGTCGCGGGTGGCGTCGAGGCGGCCGCCCATCACAATGTCTGGATCCTCACGTTGACCATCATCGTCAACCTGGTCGCGATCGGCCTGAAACTGGGGGATCGTTCCCAGACCGGTGCCTTGCTCCTGGCGTCCGGTCTGGTGGCCGGCTTTCTGCTGATCACGGCACGGGTCGTCTGGATCGTTGCGGAACCCGGAAGCGGGGGCGGACCGGGGCCTGGCGAAATGGCCGATATCGTCTCGATCGCTACGGGAGCGCTGGTCGCGAACATCATCGCGACGGTGATCCTGGTCGGCGATACGCTGCTCTCGCGGCGTTAGCATGGCGCGCGGGTCGGTTCAGCGTGGCAGCCATGATCCGCAACAGGCAGACGGAGGGCTGAACGCGTGACACATACCTCCGATCTCGACCGTGTGGGGATGATCGTCCTGCGCTACATGCGCCGGCCGCTGTTCGCGCTGCTGTTCGTGTATTCGGTGGGCATCATGGGCATGGCCCTGATGCCAGGCCGGGTCGTCGATGGCGAGACGACGCACATGAATCTGTTCCATGCCTTCTATTTCTTCACCTACACGGCGACCACGACCGGTTTCGGCGAACTGCCGAATGGCTTCAGCGACGAGCAGCGCCTGTGGACGATCTTCTGCCTCTATACCGGCGTCATCGCATGGTTCTATGCGATCGGATCCCTGATCAGCCTCTTTCAGAATCCTCATTTCATCCAGTCCATGGACAGCTTCCAGTTTGCCCGCAAGGTCAAACGCAACGCGGAACCTTTCGTCATCCTCTGCGGTTTCGGCGATGCCGGCAGTCTGCTTGCCCGGGGGCTGAGCGACCACCGCATGCGTGCGGTCATCCTCGACTCCGACCCGGAACGCATCAAGGCATTGGGCGTGCGTGATTACACGGTGGCGATGCCGGGGCTCCGTGCGGACGCCAGCGCGCCGAAACACCTCCTGGCCGCGGGTGTGGAACACCCCGCATGCCGGGCCCTGGTCGCGTTGACGAACGATGACGACGTCAATCTCAAGATCGCGGTGATGGCTCGGCACCTGAGCCCGTGGCTTCGGGTCATCTGTCGTTCGACCTCGGCTCGCCATGAGGCCAATCTGCGGGCGCTGGACAATGTCACGGTCGTCGACCCGTTCGAGATTTTCGCCCAACTCGTTTACCGGGCGATCTCGCGCCCCGAACTGCACAACCTCAATGCATGGTTCGTGGGCGCACATGGCGTCGAACTCGGAGTGCCGGTCAACGTTCCGCGGGGTAACTGGATTCTATGCGGGTACGGACGGATGGGGCACTGGATCCATGGCTACCTTCGGGACCATGGAGTCGACGTGCGCATCATCGATCCGGAAGTGGACGCCAAGGTGGCCGGAGAAGGGACGGTCCTGGTCCAGGCGCATGCCGATCATTCGGCCTTGGTGACCGCAGGAATTGACGATGCTGCCGGGGTCGTCGCCGCGACGAATCACGACTCCGACAATCTCAGTACGCTGTTGTCGGTGACGGAACTCAATCCGGATGTGTTTCGCATCGTTCGCCAGAACAGTCATGAGAATCAGGTCGCGTTCGATGCCGCGCGGGCCGACCTGGTCCTCCAGCACAGCCTGACAACGGCGCGCCGGATCCTGAAGCTGCTGATCTCGCCCCTCGTCCAGGAACTGATCGACTGGCTCGCGCAGCGCGAACCGGCCCAGACTAAAGCCCTGGTGGAACGTCTTCAGGCGGCGGTAGGCACGAACCCCCCTCACCTCTGGTCGGTCAGGCTGGTGCCGGCCGAAGCGCCGGCGGTGACCGACTATCTGGATGCCGGGGAGGCGGTGGCCCTGGGGCCGCTGAGCCGCGATGCGCGTGCGTTCCCGGAAGGGCTCCCCTGCGAAGCGCTCGCCGTACGCCGTTCAGGGGAGTCGATCATGTTGCCGGATGAGGATTTTTCGCTGGCAGGTGGCGACGAGGTCCTCCTGTGCGGTGTCCAATCGGCAGAGCCGATGCTGCAGGCGACGCTCCATAACCCCTATACGCTTCGCTATGTCCTGACGGGAGTCGATGATCCGCGCGGGTACGTGTTCGCATGGCTTGAAGGCAGGAGCAGGCGGCGTCGCCGCCATCAACCGCCGAAAGGTCATCGGCCCCGGCCATGACATCACCGCCCTGGTGCGCGCCGGCAGCATTCGCTGAGGCCAGAGCCGTGCCGGAAACGACAGGGGCGGCTCGCGGCCGCCCCTGTCGTTCATGGTTTCGATCAAGGTTTCGATCCAGCCCCGTGAACCATGAGCCGTGATCACTTCACCCTGGGATCGAGTTCGCCGCGCTCGTAACGCAGGAACATCTCCTCGAGGTTGATCGGCTTGATCTTCGAGGCATTGCCGGCGGTGCCGAAGGCCTCGTAGCGGGCCTTGCAGATCTCCTTCATGGCCGCGGTGCTGGCCTTGAGGAACTTGCGCGGGTCGAACTCCGCGGGATTCTCGGCCATGAAGCGCCGCACGGCACCGGTGGAGGCCAGGCGCAGATCGGTGTCGACGTTGACCTTGCGAACGCCGTGACGGATGCCCTCGACGATCTCCTCTACCGGCACGCCGTAGGTTTCGGGGATGGCGCCGCCGAATTCGTTGATCACTGCCAGCCACTCCTGAGGCACTGAGGAGGAGCCGTGCATCACCAGGTGGGTCTCCGGGATGCGCTCATGGATCTCTTTGATGCGCTGTATGGAGAGGGTATCGCCGGTGGGCGGACGGGTGAACTTGTAGGCGCCGTGGCTCGTGCCGATGGCGATGGCCAGGGCGTCGACGCCGGTGGCCTTGACGAAGTCGGCGGCCTCTTCCGGGTCGGTGAGCAGCTGCTCCATGTCGAGCTTGCCCTCGGCGCCGATGCCGTCTTCCTCGCCGGCCATGCCGGTCTCAAGGCTGCCCAGGCAGCCCAGCTCACCCTCGACGGAGACGCCGCAGGCATGGGCCATCTCCACGGTGCGCCGGGTGACGTCGACGTTGTACTCGTAGCTGGCCGGAGTCTTGCCGTCCTCACCGAGCGAACCGTCCATCATCACCGAGGAGAAGCCCAACTGGATGGAGCGCTGGCAAACCGCGGGGCTGGTGCCGTGGTCCTGGTGCATGACCACCGGGATGTGCGGGAATTCCTCCACGGCGGCCAGGATCAGATGGCGCAGGAAGGGCGCGCCGGCATACTTGCGGGCGCCGGCAGAGGCCTGGACGATCACCGGGGAATCGGTCTCGTCGGCGGCTTCCATGATGGCGCGCATCTGCTCGAGGTTGTTGACGTTGAAGGCCGGGACGCCGTAGCCATGCTCGGCGGCGTGGTCCAGCATCTGGCGCATGCTGATCAGTGCCATGTATTCACCTTTTCTCTAGAGATAGGGGTCGTGATAGGGGTCATGCAAGGGCCATGACGTCGCGGCCTCGACGGCCCGGGTTCGGGGCGGCGCGCCTGTCTCAGCGTGCGGCGGCGTCTTCCAGGGCCTTCACCGCAGGCAGGGTCTTGCCCTCGACATACTCGAGGAAAGCGCCGCCGCCGGTGGAAATGTAGGAGACCCTATCCTCGATGCCGTACTTGTCGATGGCCGCCAGGGTGTCACCGCCGCCGGCGATGGAGAAACCGTTGCTCTCGGCGATGGCCATCGACAGCGCCTCGGTGCCCTTGCCGAACTGGTCGATCTCGAATACGCCTACAGGTCCGTTCCACAGGATGGTGCCGGCGTCCTTGAGCAGGCCGCCCAGGCGTCCGGCGGTCTCTGGGCCGATGTCGAGGATCATCTCGTCATCATTCACCTGGTCGACGGGCTTGACCACCGCGGAGGCGTTCTCGGAGAACTCGGTGGCCACCACGACGTCGGTGGGCAGCGGGATCTCGACCCTGTCCATCAGCGCCTTCGCCTGGCCGATCAGTTCGGCTTCGTGCAGCGATTTGCCGACGTTGTAGCCGGCCGCGGCGATGAAGGTGTTGGCGATGCCGCCGCCGACGATCAGTTGGTCGCATTTCTCGGACAGGGCGTTGAGCACCTCGAGCTTGGTGGAGACCTTGGAGCCCCCGACGATCGCGGCCATCGGACGCTTGGGGTTGGCCAGCGCCTTCTCCAGGGCGTCGAGCTCGGCGGCCAGCAGCGGGCCTGCACAGGCGGTGGGGGCAAAGCGCGCCACGCCATGGGTGGAGGCCTGGGCGCGGTGGGCCGTGCCGAAGGCGTCCAT
Source organism: Halomonas aquatica (assembly GCF_040196335.1). NCBI lineage: Bacteria > Pseudomonadati > Pseudomonadota > Gammaproteobacteria > Oceanospirillales > Halomonadaceae > Halomonas > Halomonas aquatica. The sequence continues at coordinate 24,789 of NZ_JBEGCJ010000004.1, read as the reverse complement.
CACGAAGACGTCGCACAGGGCGGCGTAGTGTCTCGCCAGGGTCTCGTCATCCTGCTTCTCGCCGCGGTTGAAACGCACGTTCTCTAGCAGCACCACCTCGCCGTCGGCGACCGTGACCTCGCTGTCCAGATAGTCCGCGACCAGACGCACCGGGCGGTCCAGCAGCTCACTGAGGTGGTCGGCCACCGGGGCCAGCGAGAACTCCTCGGCCGGGTCGCCCTCGGTGGGGCGACCCAGATGGCTCATCAGCATCACTCGGGCGCCGGCATCCAGGGCGGCCTGGATGGTCGGCAGGCTGGCCCGCAGGCGAGCATCGCTGGTCACCTTGCCGTGCTTGACGGGTACGTTCAGGTCCTCGCGGATCAGTACACGCTGGCCGCTGAGGTCGAGGTCAGTCATCTTGCGCACGTTCATGGAAGCAGGTTCCTCGTCTGGGAAAGCCGAAGGGATGTCATCTGTCGGAGGGAGCGGTCGGGACCGGGGGAAGGCTGGCCATACGCCTGGTGACATCGAGCATGCGGTTGGCGAAGCCCCACTCGTTATCGAACCAGCACAGCAGCTTGATCAGGTGGCCGCCGGCCACCCGGGTCTGAGTGGCATCCACGATACCCGAGCGCGGATCGTGGTTGAAGTCGCACGAGGCCATCGGTTCCTCGGTATAGCCGAGCAGCCCCGAGAGCCGCCCGCGGCTCGCCTCGCGCAGCAGGGAGTTGACCGCTTCCGCCGAGGTGTCGCCGCGCACGCAGATCGACAGGTCCATGGTCGAGACGTTGATGGTCGGCACCCGAACATGCAGGCATTCGAAGCGCCCGGCCAGGTGGGGCATCAGGCGGTTGATGCCGCGAGCCAGGCCGGTATCGATCGGCACGATGGAGTGCATCGCCGAGCGGGTCAGGCGCAGGTCAGTCTGGTGGTAGGCGTCGATCACCGGCTGGTCGTTCATCGCCGAGTGAATGGTGGTGGTGACGCCGTGCTCGATTCCCAGTGCCTCATCAAGCACGGTGAGCACCGGCACCAGGCAGTTCGTGGTGCAGGAGGCCGCGGAGACGATGCGACACGAGGCCGTCAGTTCGGCATCGTTGATGCCGGTGACGATGGTGGCATCCACGTCGCTCTCGGCGGGCTGGGAGAACAGCAGCCGCCCGGCGCCGGAGTCGAGGTGTCGCTCGGCGGTGGCGCGATCCTTGAAGCTGCCAGAGCACTCCAGCACCAGGTCGATGCCGAGCTCTGCCCAGGGCAGCCTCGAAGGGTCGGGTTCGCATAGCACCCGGATGGCCCGGCCGTTCACCACCAGCAGGTCGTCTTCTACCTCGACGCTGCCGGGGAATCGGCCGTGGGTGGTGTCGTAGCGGGTCAGGTAGGCGATGGTGGCAAGATCCGAGAGCTCGTTGATCGCCACGACCTCGACCGCCGGCCCGCCGCGCGCGGCGGGCCGGGCAGCCTCTCCCTCGACCAGCGCGCGCAGCACGCATTGGCCGATGCGACCGTAACCGTTGATGGCAATGCGAAGGGCCATGGTGGTGACAGGGACTCCGGGACCGGGAAACACGAAGCGGGGATTCTAGCGCATCTGGCCACCGATCGTCTGCTTCAGGAACCCATCAGTCCCCAGGTGAGCGGCGGGAAGAGGGGAGCAGGTCTGAGGGCGCTCTCGTTGGCATGCACGGCGCCCTCTCGGTAAGGTCATTCACTATGGGTGATCCACTATGCTGAAAATGACGACTTCAAGGTACCAAGGAGAGGAGCGACATGAGCGATATCACCAAGCTGCTGGGCGGCGAGGCCGATGACCTGCTGGGTCACGTGTGCCGCGGCGTGCCCGCCGAGACGATCCATCCCCCCGGCCCTGATTTCGTCGACCGGGTGATGGCCCAGAGCGATCGCCGCCCCAACGTGCTGCGCAGTATGCAGGCGCTGTTCGACAACGGCCGCCTGGGGGGCACCGGCTACCTCAGCATCCTGCCAGTGGATCAGGGCATCGAGCACTCGGCAGGTGCGTCCTTCGCGCCTAACCCGCGCTATTTCGACCCGGCCAACATCGTCGAGCTGGCCATCGAGGGGGGCTGCAATGCCGTGGCCTCGACCCTCGGGGGGCTGGCCTCGGTGGCCCGCCGCTACGCCCACCGGATCCCCATGATTCTCAAGCTCAACCACAACGAGACGCTGACCTACCCGGCGGTGTATGACCAGACGCTGTTCGCCCGGGTCGACCAGGCCTTCGAGATGGGCTGCGTGGCGGTGGGGGCGACCATCTACTTCGGATCGCCGGAGAGCCGTCGCCAGATCATGGAGATCAGCGAGGCCTTCGAGCGTGCCCACCAGCTGGGCATGGTCACCGTGCTCTGGGCCTATCTGCGCAACCCTGCCTTCAAGCACGAGGGCACCGATTACCACGTGGCCGCTGACCTGACCGGTCAGGCCAACCACATGGCGGCCACGCTCAAGGCGGACATCGTCAAGCAGAAGCTGCCCGAGACCAACGCGGGCTACCGGGACATCGGCTTCGGCCACACCCATGAGCTGGTCTACAGCGACCTCGCCTCGGACCACCCCATCGACCTGGCCCGCTACCAGGTGGCCAACTGCTACCTGGGCCGTGCCGGGCTGATCAACTCCGGCGGGGGTGCCAAGGGCGCCTCCGACCTTGGCGAGGCAGTGCGCACGGCGGTGATCAACAAGCGTGCCGGCGGCATGGGGCTTATCTCGGGACGCAAGGCCTTCCAGAAGACCACGGCCGAGGGCATCGAACTGCTCAACGCTATCCAGGACGTCTATCTGTCCCCCGAGGTGACCGTCGCCTGAGGCGGCCGCCGACAACGACAGCATCGCCTACGACAGCGGGCCCGGCATCTGCCGGGCCCGCTGCGTTCTAGGCGGACCTCGCCTCGCCAGACGGGATCAGTCCAGCAGGGCGGTGGCCTCCTCGACCACGTGGTCCACGGTGAAGCCGAAGTGCTTGAACAGGTCCCCGGCCGGGGCGGACTCGCCGAAGGTGGTCATGCCGATGATGGCACCGTTCAGGCCCACGTACTTGTACCAGAAGTCGCGATGGCCGGCCTCGATGGCCAGGCGCGCGGTCACGGCGGCGGGCAGCACGGCTTCGCGATATGCGGCGTCCTGGCGGTCGAAGAGGTCGGTGGAGGGCATGGAGACCACGCGCACCGCGCGCCCCTGCTCCTCGAGCCTGGCGGCGGCATCCATGGCCAGGCCGACCTCGGAGCCGGTGGCGATCAGGATCAGCTCCGGGGTGCCCTCGCTGTCCTCGAGGGTGCTCTTCTTCAGTACATAGCCGCCACGCTGGATGTCAGTCAGCTGCTGCTTGCTGCGCGCCTGATGGGGCAGGCCCTGGCGGGAGAAGATCAGTGCGGTGGGGCCGGAGCGGCGCTTGAGGGCCGCATTCCAGGCCGCAGCGGTCTCCACGGCGTCGCATGGGCGCCAGGTGGCGAGGTTGGGCGTGGAGCGCAGGGCGGTCAGCTGTTCGATCGGCTGGTGAGTGGGGCCGTCCTCGCCCAGGCCGATGGAATCATGGGTGAATACATGGATGACCTGCTGGTTCATCAGCGCGGCCATGCGCACGGCGTTGCGCATGTATTCCGAGAAGATCAGGAAGGTCGCGCCGTAGGGCACGAAGCCGCCATGCAGGGCGATACCGTTCATCATCGCGGCCATGCCGAACTCGCGCACGCCGTAATGCAGGTAGTTGCCGCCCGGAGTGCCCTCGGCGGGGTTGTTGGAAGGGCCGGGGCCGATGGCCTGGGCGCCCTTCCAGAAGGTCAGGTTGGAGGGGGCCAGGTCGGCACTGCCGCCGAGCAGCTCGGGCAGCTGGGGGCCGAGCTCGTTGAGGCAGGCCAGGGACGCCTTGCGGCTGGCGACGCTCTCGCCCTTCGCCTGGGCCTCCTCGATCATCGCCTCGCCGGTCAGTTCCAGCGGCAGATCACCCTTGAGGCGACGCTGGAGTTCCCGGGCCAGGTCCGGGAAGGCCTCGGCGTAGCGCGCGAAACGTTGCTGCCAGGCGTCCTGGCGGGCCTGGCCGGCCTCGGTGGCGTCCCAGCCCTGGTAGATGTCCTCGGGCACGTGGAAGGGGGCGTGGGGCCAGTCGAGCCGCTTGCGCGCGGCGGCCACTTCCTCCTCGCCGAGGGCCGCACCGTGGCATTCCTCCTTGCCCTGCTTGTTGGGCGCACCGAAGCCGATGATGGTCTTGCAGATGATCAGGCTGGGCTTGTCCTCGTGACTCTTGGCGAGCTCGATGGCGGCCTTGATCTCCTCGGGCTTGTGGCCATCGACGTTGGGCACCACGTGCCAGCCGTAGGCCTCAAAGCGCGTGGCGGTGTCGTCGGTGAACCAGCCCTCCACCTCGCCGTCGATGGAGATGCCGTTGTCGTCATAGAAGGTGACCAGCTTGCCCAGGCCCTGGGTGCCGGCCAGCGAGGCGACCTCATGGGAGATGCCCTCCATCAGGCAGCCGTCGCCGACGAAACACCAGGTATGGTGATCGACGACGGTGTGGCCGGGGCGGTTGAACTGGGCCGCCAGGGTGCGCTCCGCCAGCGCCATGCCCACGGCGTTGGCCAGTCCCTGGCCCAGCGGGCCGGTGGTGGTCTCGACGCCCGGCGTATAGCCATACTCCGGGTGGCCGGGCGTCTTGGAGTGCAGCTGGCGGAAGTTCTGCAACTGCTCGAGGTCAAGCTCGTAGCCGGTCAGGTGCAGCAGGGAGTAGATCAGCATCGAGCCGTGGCCGTTGGAGAGCACGAAGCGGTCCCGGTCGGGCCAATGCGGGTCGGCGGGGTTGTGGACCAGGTAATCGTTCCACAACACCTCGGCGATGTCGGCCATGCCCATGGGAGCGCCGGGGTGGCCGGAGTTGGCCTTCTGGACGGCATCCATGGACAGGGCACGTATGGCATTGGCCAGTTCGAAACGGGACGGCATGGGTAGCTCCTCGCCTGCGGCAGAATGAAGGCCACGACACGGTCGGGCCAGGGGGACTGGCCGGACGTGGCTTCTGGCTGGGTGACGCCGCGGGACGGGGCGGCGTGGTCGAATTCGGTCGCCCATTGTCGCCGACTTGCCGCCCTGCATCAAATCGCTGATGCCCGGGAGAGCCGCAGCATGTAGACTTCGCGACTGCCTATTGCCGATAAAATGAGGGCCGAGGACGCCATGAGCGAATACTTCCTGTTTACCTCCGAATCCGTGTCCGAAGGGCATCCGGACAAGATCGCCGACCAGATCTCCGACGCGGTGCTCGATGCCATCATCGCCCGTGACAAGCACGCCCGGGTGGCCTGCGAGACGTTGGTCAAGACCGGCGTAGCCATCGTGGCCGGCGAGATCACCACCTCGGCCTGGGTCGATCTCGAGACGCTGGTGCGCGAGGTGATCACCGGCATTGGCTATACCTCCTCGGACGTCGGCTTCGACGGCCAGACCTGTGGCGTGCTCAACCTGATCGGCAAGCAGAGCGTGGACATCGCCCAGGGGGTCGATCGCAGCGAGCCCGAGGACCAGGGGGCCGGCGACCAGGGCCTGATGTTCGGCTACGCCACCAACGAGACCGACTCCTATATGCCGGCGCCGATCCACTATGCCCACCGGCTGGTGGAGCGTCAGGCCGAGCTGCGTCGGCATGGCCTGCTGCCCTGGCTGCGTCCGGACGCCAAGAGCCAGCTGACCTTCCGCTACGATGCGGAGGGCAGTCCCTGCGCCGTGGATGCGGTGGTGCTATCCACCCAGCACGACCCGGAGATTGACCAGGAGGAGCTGCGCCTGATGGTCCGGCGCGAGATCATCGAGCAGGTGATCCCCGCCGAGTGGCTGACCGCGACCACCAAGTACCACATCAACCCCACCGGCAAGTTCGTGATCGGCGGCCCGGTGGGCGACTGCGGCCTGACCGGGCGCAAGATCATCGTCGATACCTACGGCGGCATGGCCCGCCATGGCGGCGGCGCCTTCTCCGGGAAGGACCCCTCCAAGGTCGACCGCAGCGCCGCCTATGCCGGGCGCTACGTGGCCAAGAACCTGGTCGCCGCCGGCCTGGCGGAAAAGTGCGAGATCCAGATCTCCTACGCCATCGGCGTTGCCGAGCCGACCTCGGTCTCCGTCAACACCTTCGGTACCGGCAAGGTGGAGGATGCACGGATCATCGAGCTGGTGCGTCAGCATTTCGACCTGCGACCCAACGCCATCACCCACATGCTCGACCTGCTGCATCCCATGTATCAGCTGACGGCGGCCTACGGCCATTTCGGTCGCGAGCCCTTCGAGCACTCCTATACCTGGGCCGATACCCAGGGCCAGGAGCACACCGAGACCTTCACGGCCTTTCCCTGGGAGAAGACCGACCGGGCCGCTGCCCTTCACCAGGCCGCTGGCCTGTAGGCGATCGCCTACAGGCGATGACGGGCTCCGCTGGCAGCGCCAGGCGGGGCCCGTTGCTATGGTCAAGGCAGTTCACCCGCGGGAGCTGCCATGACCCCCCGACTTCAGGCCGGCTGGCTGCTGGTCCTCTGCCTGGCCTTGTCCCAGGTCCTTTCCATCCCTCCGGCCCAGGCCGCGACCTGCTCTGGAGCGGCCTACGTGCCGTCCGAGACAGAGTTCGTCGCCCTGGCCCGCCGGCTGGCGGAGTGGGACGACGCCTACTATCGCCGGGGCGAGTCTCCGGTCAGCGACGCCATCTACGACCAGGCCCGGAGGCAGTTCGAGGAATGGCAGCGCTGTTTTTCCGGTCGGGGCGAGCGGGGCGGGCACGACAGCTCGCGACCAGCCGGCCCCGTCCCGCTTCCGGTGGTCCAGACCGGGCTTGCCAAGCTCGAGGGCGAGGAGGCGGTGCGCCGCTGGCTGGCCCGGCGAGACGATGTCTGGGTGCAGCCCAAGGTGGACGGCGTGGCGGTGACCCTGGCCTACCGGGAAGGCCGGCTGTTCCGGGCGATCAGCCGCGGTGATGGCCACCATGGCCAGGACTGGACGCCGGCGGTGAGGAGGATAGCCGCCGTGCCCTCGCGGCTGCCGGAGCAGGTCGATGCGGTCCTGCAGGGGGAGCTCCATGTGCGCCTGGACGATCATGTTCAGGCCGAGGCGGGCAGTGCCGGGGCGCGCAGTGCGGTGGCCGGGCTGATGGCCCGCGATGTGCTGGCCGCCGATGCGGCGGCGCGCATCGGGCTCTTCATCTGGGACTGGCCGGATGGGCCTCCCGCCATGCGCCAGCGTCTGGAGGGGCTGGCGCGCCTGGGCTTCACCGATTCCGTCGAGCTGACCCACCGGGTCGAGACGCTGGCTGAGGTGAAACGCTGGCGGGAGCGGTGGTATCGCGGACCATTGCCCTTCGCTACCGATGGTCTGGTGCTGCGACAGGGGCGCCGCCCGCCAGGCGAGCAGTGGCAGGCCGAGCCACCGGACTGGGCCGCGGCCTGGAAACATCCGCCTCGGGAGGCCCTGGCCGAGGTGCGCGGCGTAGAGTTTCGCATCGGGCGTACCGGCCGCATCACCCCGCTGCTTCACCTTCATCCCGTCACCCTGGATGGCCGGGTGATCCGTCGCGTCAGCACCGGCTCGCTGGAGCACTGGCGCGAACTGGACATCCGCCCCGGGGACCGGGTGGCCATCGCCCTGGCCGGCCTGACCATCCCCCGGCTGGAAGGCGTGGTGTGGCACGCGACGGAGCGACCGAGTCTCTCTCCGCCCATGGCCAAGGACTACCACCCGCTGAGCTGCTTCCGGCCCACGCCGGGGTGCGAGTCGCAGTTCATCGAGCGCCTCGCCTGGCTGGGCGGCCCCGAGGGGCTCGACCTGCCCGGAGTTGGGCCCGGTACCTGGGCCGCGCTGGTCGAGGCAGGGCGCGTGACGGACCTGCTGGGCTGGCTGGATATTCAGGAACGCGAGCTTCGAAGGGTCCCGAGCATCGGGAAGGTTCGCGCTGCGCGGCTGGTGGACGTCTTCGGCCGGGCGCACCGTCGACCCTTTGCCGACTGGCTGGCGGCCCTGGGGCCGCCGCCCGGGGTCGCGTCGGGCGTCGAGTCAGCGGGCGAGGCAGGGGATGGCGAATGGTCACGTCTCGCCGGGTGGGGAGAGCCACGCTGGCGGGCCCTCTCAGGCATCGGGCCCGGGCGAGCCGGCGAGCTGGTTGCCTTCTTCTCCCACCCCGAGGTCATGGCCCTGGCGGAACGCTTGGGTGCGCGTGGGGTAGAGGGGTTCCCGCGTTGATTGTCGGCCGTCTGCTTCCTCGCCTATAGTGAAGGCCACGTTTTTCCCTGGGAAGAGGTCAAGCATGAACCACCCTGCCGTATCCGCCCCCACCGCCACCGATTGCAAGGTCGCCGACCTGTCGCTGGCCGACTGGGGACGTCGCGAGATCCGCATCGCCGAGACCGAGATGCCGGCGCTGATGACCATTCGCGACAAGTACCGCGACCATCAGCCGCTGGCCGGCGCCCGCATCGCCGGCTGCATCCACATGACCATCCAGACCGCGGTGCTGATCGAGACTCTGGTGGATCTCGGCGCCACGGTGCGCTGGTCGTCCTGCAACATCTTCTCCACCCAGGACCATGCCGCTGCCGCCATCGCCGCCGCGGGCATCCCGGTGTTCGCCTGGAAGGGCGAGACGGAGGAGGAGTTCTGGTGGTGCATCGAGCAGACCGTGGAGGGCCCAGACGACTGGACGCCCAACCTGGTGCTCGACGACGGCGGCGACCTGACGGCCCTGCTCCACGAAAAGCGCCCGGAACTGCTCGAGGCCGTGCACGGCATCTCCGAGGAGACCACCACCGGGGTGCATCGCCTGCAGGAGATGCTGCGCGACGGCCTTCTCAGGGTGCCGGCGATCAACGTCAACGATGCCGTCACCAAGTCCAAGAACGACAACAAGTACGGCTGCCGCCATTCGCTCAACGACGCCATCAAGCGCGCCACCGACCACCTGCTGGCCGGCAAGCAGGCCCTGGTGGTGGGCTACGGCGACGTGGGCAAGGGCTCGGCCGCCTCGCTGCGCCAGGAAGGCATGATCGTGCGCATCGTGGAGATCGACCCGATCTGCGCCATGCAAGCCTGCATGGATGGCTATGAGGTGGTCTCCCCCTACCGGGAGGGGCTCAACCGCGGCCCGGAGAGCATCGATCGCGATCTGCTCGCCCGGATCGACCTGGTGGTGACCGCCACCGGCAACATCCACGCCTGCGACGCGGCCATGCTCCAGGCCCTGAAACGGGGCGCCGTGGTCTGCAACATCGGCCACTTCGACAGCGAGATCGACACCGCCTACATGCGTCGCCACTGGCACTGGGAAGAGGTGAAGCCTCAGGTGCACCAGATCTATCGCGACAGCAAGCCGGGCCGGTTCGACCCCGATAGCCGCGACTACTTGATCCTGCTCTCGGAGGGGCGCCTGGTGAACCTGGGTAACGCCACCGGCCACCCCTCCCGGGTGATGGACGGCTCCTTCGCCAACCAGGTGCTGGCGCAGCTGCACCTCTTCGATGGCCGCTTCGCCGAGCTGCCCGAGGGCGACCAGCGCGATGCCCTCGGTGTGTCGGTTCTGCCGCGCCACCTCGACGAGGAGGTGGCCCGCTACATGGTGCAGGGCTTCGGCGGCGTGGTCACCCGTATGACCGAGGAGCAGGCCGACTATACCGGCGTCGCCGTCGACGGACCCTACAAGCCCGACGCCTATCGGTACTGAGCGGGGGTGCGAGGCACCGGGCTAGATTCCGGTGAGTCGCATCATCCCCCCTAGATAGAACGGGATCAGCAACGGGGTGGCCAGGGTGGTGATCAGCACCGCCAGGGCGCCCTTCTCCGGCGCGATGCCGAGCTCCATGGCCACTGCCACCACGTTGGCGGCCATCGGCACCACCCCGATCAGCAGCAGCGCCAGGGCCAGCTCGTCAGGCAGCGGGAAGAACGCCTGGAGGCCCAGTACGCCGGCCAGTGCCAGCACCGGCCAGAGCCCGAATCGGATTGCCACGCAGGCGCCGATGAACCTCAGATCCATTTCCCTCACGCTGACCCGCCCCAGGGTCATGCCGATGATCATCATGCCCAGCAGGGTATAGGTGGCCGGAAAGGCCGCCAGCCCCTCCATCACGGCGTCCGGCGGTGCGATGTCCGCCCCGCTCACCAGCAGGGCCGCCACGAAGGCGTAGACCAGCGGCAGCCGGGCGATCCTGGCCAGGCTCTGGCGAACCGAGAACTGCCCCCGGGCGCTGAGGTAGAAGCCCACCGTGAACTCGTAGAGGGTCACGCCCAGCGCACAGAACAGATAGAGCGTCACGCCCTCCGGGGGGAGCAGTACCAGGGCCACCGGCAGGCCGAAGTAGCCGGAGTTGCCGGTGCCGGCGGAAAAGGCCAGCAGGGCGCCCTCCTGGGGGGCGAAACTTCGCCTGGCCAGCCGGCGGACAGCCAGGGCGATCAGGCTGGCGACGATGAACAGCGCGGCGGTGAGCAGCAGGTAGCCGGGCGTCGGGCCACCCAGCACCAGGGCGCGAAAGAAGGTGAGCGGCGCGACCAGGTAGATCAGCAGGGTGGCGACGGGTCGCGGGTCCACCGCCAGACGTCGCGCTGCCAGCCAGCCCAGGCCGATATAGGCGAGCAGGGTCCAGAGGGGGCCCATCAGGATGCCGGGGTCGATCGACGTCATGTCCTTCCTTGGCGTGGGGGGTTGGACGGTGCGGCGCTGCATGAACAGGATCGATGCAGCATCGCGCATCTTTCATTGTTCCTTGGCGCGGTCAGGCGTCAGAATAGCCGCAATATGCACCATTTTCATGAGGTAGGCCGATGAGTACGCAGGAACATCCGCTGGGAATCAGCTTCGAGTTCTTTCCGCCCAATACCGATGCCGGGCGTGAGAAGCTGGTCGGCGTTCGCGACGCCCTGTCCAGCCGCTCGCCGCGCTTCTTCTCGGTCACCTACGGCGCCGGCGGCTCCACCCAGGACCGCACCCTGAATACCGTGCGCATGGTGCGCGAGTCGGGCTTCACCACGGCACCGCACCTCTCCTGCATCGGCAGCGACAAGGGCGCGCTGCGCGAGCTGCTCTCGCGCTACCGGGAAGATGGTATCGACAGCCTGGTGGCCCTGCGCGGCGACCTGCCGTCAGGCATGGGCGGGGGTGGCGTCGGCCAGCTGCGCTATGCCAACGAACTGGTCGAGTTCATCCGCGAGGAGACCGGCAACCATTTCGAGATCGCCGTGGCCGCCTACCCGGAGTCCCATCCCCAGGCGCCGAACTTCGAGCGTGACCTGGAGAACTTCGCCCGCAAGATGAAGGCCGGTGCCGACATCGCCATCACCCAGTACTTCTTCAGCGCCGAGTCCTACTTCCACTTCGTCGAACGGGCGCGCGCTCTGGGTGTCGAGGCGCCCATCGTGCCGGGCATCATGCCCATCACCAACTACACCAAGCTGGCGCGCTTTTCGGATGCCTGCGGGGCCGAGATCCCGCGCTGGATCCGCAAGCAGCTCGAGGCCTACGGCGACAACAGCGAGGCCATCGCCGCCTTCGGTGAGGAGGTGATCTCTCGCCTCTGCCAGCGGCTGCTCGACGGCGGGGCCCCTGGCCTGCACTTCTACACACTCAACCAGTCGAAGCCGGTGTTGCGTATCCTCGACAACATCACCAGCTGAGCGAGTCCTGGTCGGGCGTTCAGTCCGACTGCACTTCCCTCTCTACGTCGGCCTCAACCAGTCCAAGCCGGCACTGCGTATCCTCGACAACATTACCGGTTGACTGCTTCCCGTCGTGGATCGGCACGCAAAGGGCCCCGCCATGGCGGGGCCCTTTTACCTTGCCGGGATGAGGGGCTCAGCCGGTCTTGACGGGCTTTCCCTTCCGCACAGGGATAACAGGTGACGCCGGGTTGTCAGAGCTCGGTGGCGGGGGCCGGGGCGAGGGCGGCGGTCAGACGGCTGGCTTGATGGAGATCGTTCATCAGCGAGGAGGCGAGCCAGGGGTCCAGGCGCTGATGGCGCAGCCGCTCGGCCATTTCATGCTGCCAGTGGCGGCGGACCTCATCGAGGCGGACGCCGATGTCGAGGGCGGTCGGGTCGTTGGCCAGGCGGTTTAGGCCTTCGGCGACGGCCATGCGCAGGTCATCATGGGCCTCGCGCAGTGGGCTCGCCGGGGCGGCATGGCGCAGCAGGCTGCGCTGCAGCACCTCACCGAAGCGCACCGCCTCGACCAGTCGCAGCGTGCGGGCATAGAGGGCCTCGAGCCGGGCCTCCTGCGCTTCGGTGAGTGGGGTATCGATGCGCGAGTAGAAGTCGAGGATCTCCGCCATCAGCGGCTTGATGCGCTCGTGGTAGCGAGCGTTCACTGGTGGCCAGGCCTCGGGGTCGATGGGGGCATCGACCACGGCCCGGCTGGGTGGATGGCCGGTCACCTCGCCGCTCGGCACCAGGATGGCCGAGCCGAGCAGGTGGTAGGTGCGCCGCTCCAGGCGGCGACACTCCTGCTCGATGGCCGTGAGGGCCGTGTCGGCGTGCTGCAGGGCGTTGGTATCCAGATAGCGGGCCTGGGACGGGAGAAGTCTCGCCGGTTCGGGAAAGAGGCGCTCCAGGCGCTCCGCGAGCTTCGGAATCCAGGGCAGCATCAGCGCGATGCCCAGACCGTTGAAGAGCGTGTGGAAGAGTGCCAGCTTGAGCGGCCAGGCGGTGGCCGACAGGCCGATCAGCTCGGCGAGCCGGTCTACCAGCGCGGCCATCGGCAGCAGCAGTGCCAGGGCCACGGCCGCCGTGGCGAGGTTGAAGATCACGTGTGCCGCGGCCAGTCGGCGGCCGGCGGTGCTGGCGCCGAAGGCACCGATTACCGCGGTCACGGTGGTACCGATGTTGGCGCCGATGGCGATGGCCAGAGCCGGCAGGTAAGGCAACTGGCCGGAGGCCAGTGCCGTCAGGGTGATCAGCAGGGTGGCGTGGCTGGACTGCATGACCACGGTGGCTGCCACCCCGAACAGCACGAACAGCGGCCAGTGCCAGAAATAATCTCCGGCCATTCCGTCCAACGACAGGCCATCCTGCCAGGTCTCGAAGCCGAGCTTCATGAAGTCGATGCCCAGCAAGAGCATTCCCACGCCGAGCAGCAGGCCGGCGAGGACGGCGCGACTGTCCTGCAGCAGCCGTGAGCCCAGCAGGCCCATGGCCAGCAGTGGCATGGCATAGTGGGCGAGGTCGGCCTTGAGGCCAAGGCCGGCGATCAGCCAGGCCCCGGTGGTGGTGCCGAGGTTGGCGCCGAACATCAGGGCGATGGCGGCAGGGAGCGTCACCAGGCCGGCACCGACGAATGACATCGCCAGCAGAGTGACCAGCGAGCTGGACTGGACCAGGGCGGTGGTCAGGGCGCCGAAGGCGAGGGCCCGGAGGGTTCGCCGGGTGGCAGCATGCAGCCAGCGATTCAGGGTGCCGCCGGAGAGGCGCTTGATGGCCTCTTCCAGATGGGTCATGCCCCACAGGAAGAAACCGAGTCCGGCGGCCAGGGTGGCGAGGTCCAGTCGGGCGACCAGCAGGGCCGCGGCCGCGGCCAGCCCCAGCACTTCGAGCAGGCGGCGCTGCGGTATCAGGACAGCGGCGTTTCCCGGGGCCATGCTCCTCAGCGACTCCCGGGGTCGAGGATCTTCACGGCCTGCAGTTCGGAGGTCTTCTGCTCCTCGCGTTCGCGGTTGACCCGGGTCTCGAGTTCTGGCGCTACCTCGTCCTCGATGGGCAACTGCTCGAAGAAGTCACAGCTGACGCAGTCGCGGTAACGGACACCGTTCTGTTCCCAGGCGCGGATGCGGTCCATCTCGGCGCAGCGCGGGCAGATGGCGCCGGCGATAAAGCGTTTCTGGGTGGCCATGAGGGCTCCTGAAGATGCGGTATGGCGTGTTGAGGCGTCGGGGCCAGACGACGCGGCGATGTCTTCATTCTACCTCGGCGCGCCGGGGAGATGCCCCGGCGCAATGGTTCATGAGAAGCGGGCTCAGGCGGCTCGGATGCCGCTGTGGCGCAGCAGTGGCTTGACGCTGGGCTCACGGCCACGGAAGGCGCGGAACATCTCGGCGGCATCCCGCGAGCCGCCACGTTCTAGGATCTCGGTGCGGAAGCGTCGCCCGGTCTCGGGGTCGAAGATGCCAGCCTCCTCGAAGGCGCTCCAGGCATCCGCCGAGAGCACCTCGGCCCACTTGTAGCTGTAGTAGCCCGCCGCATAGCCTCCGGAAAAGATGTGCCCGAAGCCGTTCTGGAAGCGATTGAAGGAAGCCCTGGGCACCACGGAGATGGAATCGCGAACCTTGTCGAGCAGCCCCTGTATGTCGGCCGCCGAAGGGGCGGCTCCTTCCCGGTGCAGGCGAAAGTCGAACAGAGAGAATTCCAGCTGGCGCACCATGCCCATGGCGGACTGGAAGTTCTTGGCCGCCAGCAGCTTCTCGAACAGCTCCTCGGGAAGCGGCTCGCCGGTGTCCACGTGGCCGGCGATCAGTTCCAGGCCCTCGCGCTCCCAGCAGAAATTCTCCATGAACTGGCTGGGTAGTTCCACGGCGTCCCAGGCCACGCCATTGATGCCGGAGATGTCGGCAACGTTCTGGCGGGTCAGCATGTGGTGCAGCCCATGGCCGAACTCGTGGAAGAGGGTGGTGACCTCGTCGTGGGTCAGCAGGGCCGGGGCGTCGCCAACCGGGCGGGTGAAGTTGCAGGTCAGATAGGCAACGGGCAGCTGGACCTCATCGGCTTCCAGGCGCCGCACCCGGCACTCGTCCATCCAGGCACCGCCCCGCTTGCCTTCGCGGGCATAGAGGTCGAGGTAGAATCCGGCGATGGGAGCGCCCTGCTCCAGGATTCGGAAGTAACGGACGTCGGGGTGGTAGCGCGGTGCCTGCTCGTCCTCCGCGAAGGTGACGTCGTAGAGGCGCTCGACCACCCGGAACAGGCCGTCCACCACCTGCGGTGCAGGGAAGTAGGGGCGAAGCTGTTCGTCGGAGATGGCGTAGCGTGCCTCGCGAAGCTTCTCGCTGGCGAAGCCCACGTCCCAGGGCTCGAGTTCATCCATGCCCAGTTCGGCCCGAGCATAGGCGGCGAGCTCGGCATACTCCTCGCGGGCCTGGGGCACGGCGCGCTCGGCCAGGTCCTCGAGGAAGGTGATGACCTGTTCGGGCGACTCGGCCATCTTGGTGGACAACGAGTAGTCGGCATAGTCGGTGAAGCCCAGCAGCGTCGACAGCTCGTGACGCAGGGCGAGGATCTCCTCCATCACCGGGGAATTGTCGTACTCGCCGGCATTGGGGCCCTGGTCCGAGGCGCGGGTCACGAAGGCGGTATAGACCTCGCGGCGCAGCTCGCGGTCCTCGGCGTAGGTCATCACCGGGAAGAAGCTGGGGAAGTCCAGGGTGATGCGGTAGCCTGCGAGGCCCTTGGCCTCGGCGTTGGCCTTGAGGGTCACCAGGGCGCTCTCGGGCAGCCCGGCCAGCCGGCCATCGTCCGTGAGGTCCAGATGCCAGGCCTGGGTGGCGTCCAGCAGCTGGTTGGAGAAGGTGTTGGAGAGCTCGGAGAGGCGCGACTTGATCTCGCCATAGCGCTGCTTCTGCTCGGCGGGCAGGTCGACGCCGGCCAGGCGGAAGTCGCGCAGGGCGTTCTCCACGGTGCGGCGCTGGCCCTCGTCGAGGCTCGCCCGGGCTGGGCCGTCATCGAGTGCCTGCCAGGCGCGGAAGAGTCCTTCGTGCTGGCCGATCCAGGTGCTGAAGTCGGAGAGCTTGCCCAGGCAGGCCTGGTAGGCCTCGCGCAGCTCGGGATTGTTCATGGTGCCGTTGAGGTGCGATACCGGCGACCAGGCCCGTGCCAGTCGGTCGTTGAGTGCCTCCAGCGGTGCGGCCAGGCTCTCCCAGGTTGGGGGTGTCTGCTCGGCACTGGCCACGAGCGCCTCGATGGCGGCACGGTTCTCCGCCAGCAGCTCCTCCATCGCCGGCACCACATGCTCGGGACGGATCGCATCGAAGGGGGGCAGGTCGTGGGGGTCGAGTAGTGGGTTGCGGGGCATGCGCACCTCGAATCGGGATGTGGATGTGTGTTAGATGCGGGCGGTCGTGCCGGGTTTCAATATGCTGGTCATGCGCCCTTTTTGCGCCGCGCAGTCCCATGCAGTCCTAGTCAGTCGCTTGGCCACCTGGCTACCTGGCCACCTGGCCTCCCGGGCGGGGGCGTCGCGTCACTGGCGCTGGCTATTTCAGCGCCTTCACGGTCTTCTGCATCCTCTCCTTCTAATCGGTCGTGTCGGGCTGGTCCACCGAATTCCTGGTGGCATCGATCAATGGCGACTTCGTCGGGCGCACCCTGGTGCGCTGGGTGTCGATCCTGCTGACGCTGGTAGTATTGGCAGCCGGACTGATCTTAGACACCTGACCTGACAAGACGAGGTGAGCGATGAGCGAGACAAGGTGCCTGCGACCCTGGAAGGGGCATGAGCCGCAGCTGGGCGAGCGGGTCTACATCGATCCGGCCTGCATGGTGCTGGGTGACGTGGTGCTGGGCGACGACTGCTCGGTCTGGCCCATGGCGGTGGTGCGAGGCGACATGCACCGCATCCGGATCGGCGCGCGCGTCAGCGTGCAGGATGGCAGCGTGCTGCACATCACCCACGCCAGCGACTTCAACCCGGATGGCTACCCGCTGACCATCGGCGACGATGTGACCATCGGCCACAAGGCCATCCTCCACGGCTGTACCCTGGGCAACCGTATCCTGGTCGGTATGGGCGCGATCGTCATGGATGGTGCCGTGGTCGAGGACGAGGTGATCATCGCCGCTGGTGCCGTCGTGACGCCCGGCAAGCGCCTGGAGGGCGGCCACGTCTATGCCGGCAATCCCGCCAGGGCGCTGCGCCCGATCAAGGATAAGGAGCGAGCCTTCTTTCCTTATACCGCCGGCAATTATGTAAAGTTGAAGGACGAGTACCTGGCCGCCGGGGAATGATTCGCTAAACCATTGTTTCCCATTGCCGAGGCGCGCGATAATCTGGTTGTTTATCCAGTAATCGAGGGGCGCGCCCCGGCATGGCCAACTTTCGCACCCACCTCGGCGTGGCAGCCGCTGGCGGCGCCGTTCTGGCCCATGGCGGCTGGCAGGCGGGCCTGTGGGGCGCCGTGGAGAGCCTGCCCCTGCTGGCGCTGGTGACCTTCGGCGGCATCCTGCCCGACATTGATGCCGACCGCTCCAGGGCGATCCGACTGATCTTCAACCTGCTGGCCGTGTCCGCCGTGGTGGCCGGCGCCCTGATGCTCCAGGTGCGGCTGCCAACCGGCAGTCTGCTGATGGCGTGCGGCGCGATCTACCTCGCCGTACGCTACCTGGCCGGGGCGCTGTTCGCCCGCTTCACCGTGCATCGGGGGCTGTGGCACTCGCTGCTGGCGGGCGGACTCTGCGGCCTGGTGTCCGCCGCGCTGAGCCACCGGCTTTTCGGCCAGCCGGACCATCTGGCCTGGGCTCAGGGCGCGGCCCTGACACTCGGCTTCGTCATCCACCTGCTGCTCGATGAGCTATACAGCGTCGACCTGACCGGCGCGCGACTCAAGCGCTCCTTCGGCACGGCCCTCAAGCCCTTCGACTGGCGAGAACCGGGCAACTCCCTGGTGATGATGATGGCGGCGGCCAGCCTCGTGCCCTGGTTGCCGCCCTGGGGGGCTCTAAGCGAGCTTTTCCTTCAGGGGGCGTCGCTCTGGCGGTAGTCCTAGGCCTTGGTGCCGACCTTGGTGGCGTCGATCACGTGCGGGTTCAGGGGCACCTGAACCCAGAGTAGTCGGCGAAATCGGCGCCCTCGAATCGATGTCGGCATGGCCGGGACCTCAGCGGGAATCCGCGGGCATGACCTGTGACCGGCGCAGGGCGCGCTGGGCCCGGGTCTCGGCACGCTCGACCTCGAGCAGTCCCTCCTCGACGAAGGCCAGGTGTTCATGGGCCCGGGCCCGGGCGTCCTCGGCGCGTCCCTCGAGGATGGCGTCGAGCAGGGCGCGATGCTGTTCCATCAGCCGTGGGCGCGAGTCGGCCTTCTCGAACAGGTGGGCGAGGTTGTCGACGATGCTCTTCTCCAGCAGGTGGAAGATCCCGCGGATGGTGTGCAGCAGCAGGACATTGTGGGCCGATTCGGCGATGGCCATGTGGAAGGCCGCATCGGCGCGGGCCTCCAGCACCGGGTCGCGGCCCTTGAAGCACGCCTCGAGTTCCTCGAAGCGGGAAATCAGCAGGGCCTTGTCGGTGGGCGTGGAGCGCAGGGCGGCGTAGTAGGCGGAGATGCCCTCCATGGCATCCCGGAACTCGAGGAGGTCGAGTTGGAATTCCCCATGGCGGGAGAGCATCTCCAGTAACGGGTCGCTGTAGCCGCTGTTAAGCTCCTCGTTGATGAAGGTGCCGCCGCCCTGGCGGCTGGTCAGCAACCCTCGAGCCGACAGTTTCTGTATGGCCTCACGCAGGGAGGGTCGCGAGACGCCGAAGCGCTCGGCCAGTTCCCGCTCCGGCGGCAGGCGCTGGCCGGGCCTCAGGCTGCCCTCGAGGATCAGCGCCTCGAGACGCTCGGTGATGACGTCGGCGAGGCGGGGCTGCTGAACGGGTTGATAGGCCATGGGGTGCTCCGGAACACGTGGCGAGAGTCGGCATGGTAGTGGGATTGAATTGGTATTACCAAACAGCGCTATCAACGAGTGGCGACCGGCGGGCCTAGGGCGGAGAATTTTATCGGTGTATCAGGAGGTTGTAGCAAGCTTTGAAAGGACTAGACCAAAGTATAGGAGGCTGGGGGTGTGAAGACCTGGCCTTGGGTTTGACACTGCACTCAGTGCCCCATACTGTGCGGCAACGCATATTTGTCAATTGGTTTTACCAATTATTTAGGGTCTGGATTGATACAGTCCGGATCAATGACCTCAGCATGGCGCTGCCGTGACACCTGCGCTGCCCAGGATCTTGCCCATGACACCCGTCAAGCTATACCCGCCGAAGCCAGAGAAGGTCTACTTCTTCGGCACCTGCCTGATCGACCTCTTCTATCCGGAGGCCGGCCTCGATGGCATCCGCCTGCTCGAGCGCGAGGGCATCGAGGTGCTCTTCCCCGAGGACCAGACCTGCTGCGGTCAGCCGGCCTATACCTCGGGCTACCAGGACGAGGCCCGCGCCGTGGCGGCGGCCCAGCTCGACCTCTTCCCCGAGCCCTGGCCGATCGTGGTGCCCTCGGGGTCTTGCGGCGGCATGATGCGGACCCACTACCCCCAGCTCTTCGCCGGGACCGGCCAGGAGGCGAAGGCCGCTGAAGTTGCCGGCCGCGTCTTCGAGCTGACCGAGTTCCTGGTGCATGTCTGTCACCTGAAGCTCGCGGATCGCGGGCAGCCGGAGAAAGTGGCCATGCACACCTCCTGCAGCGCACGCAGGGAGATGGGAGTGGCCGAGACCGGCCCGGCCCTGCTCGCTCAGTTGGGCGAGGTCGAGCTGGTGGAGCAGGCCCGTCCGGCGGAGTGCTGCGGCTTCGGCGGAACCTTCGCCGTCCGCCACCCCGAGGTATCAGCGGCCATGGTCCAGGACAAGACACAGGCCATCGAGGCGGCGGGTGCCGAGCGCTTCGTCACCTCCGACTGCGGCTGCCTGATGAACATCGGCGGGCGTTTCGAGCACCAGAAGAAGACCGTGAAGGGCGAGCACATCGCCAGTTACCTATGGCGGAGGACCTCATGATGGACGCTACTCCTACCGTTCAGACCCCGGCGGTGCAAACCTATACTCCCCGTGAATTCCATCGCCAGGCCCATGACGCCCTGGGCAACCCCCAGATCCGTGCCAACTTCCGCAAGGCCATGGACGGGCTGATGGACAAGCGCCGCGATGTCTTCGGCGACTGGGACGTGGAGACCCTGCGCGAGCTGGGCGCCAACATCCGGCTGCGGGCGCTGGCCAAGCTGCCCGACCTGCTCGAGCAGCTGGAGGCCAACTGTGAGGCCAACGGCATCCGGGTGCACTGGGCCGAGGATGGCGAGCAGGCCTGCCGGATCATCCGCGAGCTCTGCGAGGCGCGCGATGCCAAGGCGGTGATCAAGGGCAAGTCGATGGTCACCGAGGAGATGCACCTCAATGCCCACCTGGAGGCGGCGGGTATCGAGGCGCTGGAGTCCGACCTCGGCGAGTATCTGGTGCAGCTCAACGAGCAGACCCCCTCCCACATCATCATGCCGGCGATCCATCTCAACACCGACGAGATATCCGGCATCATGCACGACAAGACCGGCATCGCCCGCACCCGTGACGTCGATGTCATGACCGCGGCGGCCCGCTCCCAACTGCGCGAGCGTTTCATGGCGGCGGACGTCGGCATCTCGGGAGTGAACTTCGCCGTGGCCGAGACGGGCACGCTCTGTCTCGTCGAAAATGAGGGCAATGGCCGGATGACCACCACGGTGCCCCCGGTGCATATCGCCGTGACCGGCATCGAGAAAGTGGTGGAGCAGCTGCGCGACGTGCCGCCGCTCTATGCACTGCTGACCCGCTCGGCCACCGGCCAGCACGCCACCACTTACTTCAACATGATCAGCTCGCCGCGCAAGTCCGGCGAGCACGATGGTCCCGAGGAGGTGCACCTGGTGCTGGTCGACAATGGCCGGTCGAACATCTACCAGGACGACGAGCTGCTCGACACCCTGCGCTGCATCCGCTGCGGCGCCTGCATGAACCACTGCCCGGTCTATACCCGGGTCGGCGGCCACACCTACGGCACCACCTACCCAGGCCCCATCGGCAGCATCCTCATGCCCCACCTGATGGGGCTTGAGGAGACCAAGGACCTGCCCACGGCCTCCAGCCTGTGCGGCGCCTGCGGCGAGGTCTGCCCGGTCAAGATCCCGATTCCCGACCTGCTGGTTCGCCTGCGCCGGGAGTCGGTGGGTGAGGGACGCGGTAACGTCCCCGGGGCCGGCGTGAAGCGCACCCGCAAGGAGGCCGCGGCCTGGAAGGGCTTCCAGTGGCTTGCCACCCACCCGAGCGTCTGGCGGGCCGGCACGGCGGTGGCCGGCAAGCTCAGGGCGCTGGCGCCGGCGCGGCTCGGGCCCTGGACCGACTATCGTACCGCGCCGAAACCGGCCGGCACCTCACTGCACGCCATTGTGAAGCGGCACCGGGCAGAGAAGGGCACAGGTGCCGACACGGAAAAGAACACAGGCAACAACACGGGAGAGAACGGCTCATGAGTGCCCGCGATACCATTCTCAGGCGGCTTCGTGAGCGAACCGATGGCCCGCTCAGCGCCCCCGAGAGCGATTTCACTGTCGTGACCCACCGCGGCTGGAGTGTTGAGGAGCGACTCGAACGCTTCGAGCGGCTCATCACCTCGGTGCATGGCGAGGTGGTGCATGTTGCGAGGGAAGATTGGACCCAGGCACTGGCAGGGGTGCTGTCCGACAAGGGCGTGAAGCGGCTGGCACTGGGCCGTGAGCATCCGGTGGCCGCCGAGGCGCGTGCGGCCCTGATGGATGGCGAGGTCGAGCTGGTGGACGTCGATCGTGACATCGAGTCCTGGCAACGCGAGCAGTTCGACCGGGTCGATGCCGGCCTTACCTCTGCGCGCGGGGCGATTGCCGAGACCGGCAGCCTGTGGCTCTGGCCGACACCAGACGAGCCTCGGCTGATCAGCCTGGTGCCTCCCCTGCATGTCGCCGTGCTGGATGCCGACACCATCGAGGACACCTTCTTCGATGTCGTCGAGGCCCACGACTGGGCCGGCGGCATGCCCACCAATGCCCTGCTGATCTCGGGCCCCAGCAAGACGGCGGATATCGAACAGACCCTGGCCTATGGTGTCCACGGTCCTCGCGAGCTGGTGGTGGTAGTGCGCCATACTAAGGGAGCCTGACCATGACCAGCGAGACTGCTTGGCAGGAACTGAAGGGGGCGCTGGCGGAGGTCATTCCCGACGAGCGCCTGATCGACGACCCGCTGCGCACCCTCGCCTACGGCACCGATGCCAGCTTCTACCGGCTGGTTCCCCGGCTGGTGGTGCGTCCCGAGAGCGAGGAGGAACTCCAGCGGGTCCTGGCGGAGTGCCGGGCCCGCCAGTTGCCAGTGACCTTCCGTGCCGCCGGCACCTCGCTCTCCGGCCAGGCGTTGACCGACTCGGTGTTGATCCAGATGGGTCGCGGCTGGCGCGACCATGCGATCCTCGACGAGGGGCAGGCCATTCGCCTGCAGCCCGGGGTCATCGGGGCCCGCGCCAACCAGCTGCTGGCGCCCTTCGGCCGCAAGATTGGCCCTGATCCGGCCTCCATCGCCAGCTGCATGATCGGTGGCATCGCCGCCAACAACGCCTCCGGCATGTGCTGCGGGACCGCCCAGAACAGTTACCGCACGGTGCGTGACATCCGGGTGATCCTGGCCGACGGCAGCCTGGTCGATACTGCCGACCCCGAGAGCGTCCGTGCCTTCCGGGCCTCCCACGTCGAACTGCTGGCTGGTCTCGAGCGGCTCTCGGCCCAGGCCCGTGACAATGAGGCCCTGGCCGAGCGGATCCGTCACAAGTACCGGCTCAAGAACACCACCGGCTATGCGCTCAACAGCCTGGTGGACTTCGAAGACGGCATCGAGATCCTCAAGCACCTCATGATCGGCTCCGAGGGTACCCTCGGCTTCATCAGCACCATCACCTACGACACCGTGGTGGATGAGCCCGAGAAGGCCGCGGCGCTGGCCTTCTTCCCGGACATGGGCACTACCTGCCGCGCGACCATCGCCCTGAAGCAGGCACCGGTCTCTGCCGTGGAGCTGATGGACCGTGCCGCTCTGCGCTCGGTGCAGGACCAGCCGGGCATGCCGGAGGCGCTCAGGCAACTGCCCGAGGGGGCGGCGGCGCTGCTGATCGACGTGCGTGGCAACGACGCCGCCGAGCTTGAGGCGCGCATGCAGGCGGTGCAGCGGGTACTAGAGGGCATCCAGACCCTCGATGTGGTCACCTTCACCCGTGATCCCGCCACCTATGCCCTCTACTGGAAGATCCGCAAGGGCCTCTTCCCGGCGGTGGGAGCCGTTCGCGAGACCGGCACCACGGTGATCATCGAAGACGTGGCCTTTCCCGTGGAGCGCCTCGACGAGGGGGTGTTGGCGCTGACCGAGACCTTCCACCGCCACGGCTACCGGGACGCCATCCTCTTCGGCCATGCCCTGGAGGGTAACCTGCACTTCGTCTTCCCCCAGGGCTTCGAGAAGCCCGGCGAGGTCGAGCGCTACCAGGCACTGATGGATGAGGTGGCGCAGCTGGTGGGCGTCGAGTACGGCGGCTCACTGAAGGCCGAACACGGCACCGGTCGCAACATGGCGCCCTATGTGGAGCTCGAGTGGGGGGCCGAGGCCTATGCATTGATGTGGGACATCAAGGCACTCTTCGATCCGCATAACCTGCTCAATCCCGAGGTCATCCTCAGTCGCAACCCCACCCTGCACCTGGAGAACCTCAAGCCTCTGCCGGAGGTGGATCCCCTCGTCGACAAGTGCATCGAGTGCGGATTCTGCGAGGCGGTCTGCCCGTCAAAGGACCTGACGCTCACCCCGCGCCAGCGCATCGTCATCGCCCGGGAGCTGGCGAGACTCGAGGCCCTGGGCGAAGCGGTCACCGATGAGGAGGCACAGCGCCTGGAGATCTTGCGGCATGACTACCGCTATGCGGGTGACGAGACCTGTGCGGCCGATGGTCTCTGCTCGACCCAGTGTCCGGTGGGTATCAATACCGGAGACCTGGTGCGCGAGATGCGACACGAGCGAGCCGCCGGCACGGCCGGGATCGCCAGGCGACTCGGCCGGCACTTCTCTGGGGTGACCCGCCTGGCCCGTGGTGGGCTGAACGCGGCGGGGGCCGCGCGAGGGCTGCTAGGTGTCAAACTGATGGGGCAGGCGAGTCGAGGCGTTCGTCGACTGAGCGGCAATCGGTTGCCCCAGTGGAGCCCGGCGCTGCCACGGTCGGCCCCGATCCGGGTCCTCGCGCAGTCGCCCACCGGCGCTGCGCATCGTGAGAAGGTGGTCTACCTGCCCTCCTGTGCGACCCGCATCTTCGGTGCCGACCATCATGACGACGAGACGCGGTCGGTCATGGAGATCACCCTGGCCTTGCTCGACAAGGCCGGCTTCGAGGTTATCCTGCCGGAGATGATCGGCCACCTCTGCTGCGGCATGGCATTTCGCTCCAAGGGGCAGTTTGAAGAGGCGACCCACAAGGGACGTGAACTCAACCGTGAGCTTTTGGTGGCCAGCCAGAACGGCCGTTATCCGATACTCTGCGACACCAGTCCCTGCACCCTGCAGATGCAGGAATACCTGGACGAGCGACTCGAGATGATGGAACCGGTCAGCTTCGCCCATGATCGCCTGCTTCCCCGCCTCGCGGTCACCCCGTTGGAGGAGCGGGTCGCCGTGCACGTGACCTGCTCGAGCACTCGCATGGGTCTCGCCGACAAGTTTGTCGGCCTGGCCAGGGCCTGTGCCCGGGAAGTGGTGGTGCCGGCGGAGATTACCTGCTGCGGCTTCGCCGGAGACAAGGGCTTCAATACCCCGGAGCTCAATGCCTCCGCCCTGGCGGGGCTGGCTGAACAGGTGGCCGATTGCAGCGCCGGATACTCGAACTCGCGCACCTGCGAGATCGGCCTGACGGAGCACGGCGGGATCCCCTACCGGTCGATTCTCTCGCTGCTCGATCGGGCCAGTCGGTCGTCGTGAAGTTTTTCCTCCTTGAGCCCTTGCAGCGTTTCGGTGAAATCCGTAGAGTACGCATCCGCTGCCGGCGACGGGCACACGTTGCGGGCGGTGGATGGTGGTAGA